>JBJTOX010000032.1:0-8667 GCA_046074785.1 Actinomycetota bacterium | reverse complement strand
GTCCCACGAGCGGCGGCGTGCCCACTCGGGCGTCGCTACATCAAGCCCACTCGTGGCGAAACGGTCGGGAAACACCTGATACACCACCGACTTCGTCGGCCACATCGGATAGTTGCCGTCGACACGCAGTACGAAGTCGTCGGCATCCGGCGTGTCGTGCAGGTGCTCACCGGTCGCATTCAGCCATCGCGATGGGTTCCCCGATGACGAGAGCAAAAATCGGTATGAGACGAGCGGATTCTCGAGTGGAACGTCGAAAGACCACCATGACTCGATCAACTCGCATCGCTCATGCTTCATCGGCACGCACGCCTGTTCACCGTCGTGCGTGTAGCGCACCGCCACTGCGTCGACTCCGGCGGCATGCGGCACCCTCAGTCGTATTCGTGCCACACCGCCGAGACGCCACTCGAGCGGTTCTACGTACAACGCCGAACCGTCGTGATGGGCTGCAGCAAGCAATGTCATCCCTTCACCGAACCCTGCGTGAGACCGGAGATGATGTACTTCTGCACGAAGATGAACCCGATGATTGCGGGAATCTGAGCGAGCAACACTCCGGCGGCGAACGAACCCCAGTTCTCTTCGTAACTCGTGCTCACGTACGCCTGCAGACCGAGCGGCAGGGTGAAGTTGTCGACCGTCTCGAGCAGAACGCTCGCAGTGATGAACTCATTCAGGGTGCCGACGAACGCGAACATTCCCACCACCGACAGAACCGGCACCGCCAGCGGCAGGATGACACCCCAGAAGATCTGTGCGGGTGTGGCACCGTCGACTCGAGCAGATTCGTCGAGTTCGGTCGGTATCGAGTCAAAGAACCCCTTCATCAGCCACAAGTTCACGCTCATCGCACCGGAGAGGTAAACGACGAGCAGCGCGGTGAGCTTGTTCAGTCCGAGTGCCGGAATCACCTCGCCGGTTCGCAGGATGATGAGGTAGATCGCCACGAGGTTGAGCAAGCCAGGAAACATCTGGATGAGCAGCAAGAACAACATGCCCATACGGCGACCCCGGAATCGGAAACGGCTGAAGGCGTATGCCGATAGCGCTCCGATGAACACCGTGAAAAATGCGTTGAGTACGGCGATGATGACCGACGCACGGAACCAGCGCACGTAGAACACTTCGGCGCCACCCTCTTTCTGCACGAAGAGGCCCTTGAAGTTCTCGAACGTGAGCGAACGTGGGAACAGGCTCGAACCAGAGAGTGTTTGGTCGGCGTTGAACGCCGCGCTCACCACATAGAGCGGTGGGAAGACGGCGATGGCGATCGCCACCCAGATGACGAGGTGGCGCCACCAGTCGTCACCGCGGCGCTGGGTCGGGTCGCTCACTTCATGTTCTCCAAGGCCTTGGAACGCATGAAACCGCTCGCCGACATCGCCGCAACGATGAAGAAGATGTAGATCGAGATGGCACTCGCAAGGCCGTAGTCCTGACCCTTGCCACTCTCAAAGGCCAGTTTGTAGGTGTATGAAATCAGAATGTCGGTTGCACCGGCAACTCCCTGGTCGTCGGTGGTCGGACCGCCACCCGTCAACAAGAACACGTTGTTGAAATTGTTGAAGTTGTATGCGAACGAGGCAACGAGCAACGGTGTCACTACGGCGAGCAGTAACGGCAACGTCACCTTGCGGAACACCTGCCAACGACCGGCACCGTCGACACGAGCGGCCTCAACGAGCTCACCAGGAATCGACTGCAACGCACCCATGCACACGAGCATGAAATACGGGGTCGTCAACCACACCGATACGAGGATCACAGACGCCCTCGCCCACCACGGATCAAAGAGCCACGGTGGATCGAACGGCAACAGTTGGTTGATTACTCCGTAGTCCTCGTTCAACAGACCACGGAAGACGAGTAGCGAGAGAAATCCGGGAATCGCATACGGGATGACCAGCATCGACCGGTACGCCTTCTTCATACGCAGTCGTTGCTTATCGAGCACCTTGGCGAGGAAGAGTCCGACGGCGAAGGAAAGCAGCACGGTCGACCCGGCAAAGACGACGGTCCAGATGAACGCACGCAGAAACGGCTGACGAACGAGCGGATTGGTGATCACTGCCGTGAAGTTCTCAAACCCGATGTACTCACGCCAGCCAACAACCAACTCGTCCCCGTTGGCACTGGCAAACGAACCGCGGCCGTTGTCGATGTACTCAACGCCGGTATCCGTCGCGATCATCGTGTCGCGAGCCGAGTCGTACTCAAATCCCGGCACCGAGTCGTAGGCGCCGGAGACTCCCTCGGTGCGAATAAAGCCTCCGTCGTCAAGAGGCACCAGAAAGTCGGCCAATTCCGCGTCGATTGCAAACAGTTCTTCACCTTCGATCAACGTGAGCCCCGGAGGTGGGGTCAAGTAACCGAAATCGTCGACTCCAACCGATGCCGGGTCGATGTCTTGCAGTCCGGTCGTGCGACCCAGATAGGCCTGACCCGTCGTGTCGTCGACCAAGACGAGCACGAGCTCACCGGAAGCGTCTCGTGTGGGTGCCATTCGAAAGAATCGTTCACCTTGCACCACGTTCTGTTCGAGGTTGGTCTCGATTGCCTCGATCTTGGTGAGCACATGGCCCGTCGAGTACTTCTGGAACGCCGTGTTGATCGTGAAGAAGATCGGCACGATGACGAACGAAATGAGCAACACGCTTCCGGGCAACATGAATTTTGCCGGCAGGAACCGATTCGGAACCAGATAGATGTAGTCAAAGAGCGCCAGAACGGCAAGCGTGCCGAGAGCCCACAACGTGCGATCCTGGGTGAACAACACGATGATCGCCCACCCAGTGATGCCGTTCAGAATGCACAGCAGCACGACTTTGGCGATGAGGCCGCCCAAGCCGGAGAACAACGAAATCAGCCATGCCAGCACGGATGGTCGGTACTGCGTGCCGTCGCTCATCTCGTTCTCAGCCCCCATGGTCGAAAAATACTCTCGCATACACAAACGGGGCGGGGGTCATGACGACCCCCGCCCCGCCTGTTGCGAGTATTGAACTCGTCAGCCGATCTTGGCCTTGATGTTTCGGCCAGCAGTGCGGAACGCGGCCTTGGCCGGTGTCGCATCTGCGCCCTTGAACACGTTGGTCCAGGCAGTGCCGAGATCGCCCCACACCGAGCTCATCTCTGGGATGTTCGGCATCGGAACGCCACCCTTGCCGGCAGCAGCAAACTGCTTGAGCAGGGCGTCATCGATCTTGGCTGCAGCATCGGTGTTGGCCGGAGCGCGACCATTCGCCGCTGCGAGCTCGCCCTGTGCTCCGACCGACAACATGTAGTTGCCGACGAGGTCACGGGCCTGGCTCTCAACGCCGCGGGTCTTGGCGAACTTCGTCACCATGAAGCCCTGCACACCGAGGAACGGTACGGAGTCGCACTTGTTCTTTGGCATCTGGACGATCTTGATCTTCAGACCGCTCTTTTCAAGCGTGTCCTTCTCCCACGGACCGGTCACCCAGAAGGCGGCCTTGCCAGCGAGGAAGGCGTTCTTCGCAATGCCGTAGTCGACCTTCGACGAGAGCAATCCGCTCTTGTTCCAGGAGTCGACTTCGCCGGCGTTGGCGAGCAACTTTGCGTTACCGACGCCGACGTCGGAAGCGTTCAGGTTGCCCTTTGCGTCCTTACCGAACACGTAGCCGCAGAGGCCCGAGAACAGTGGATAATTGTGGTACGCGTCGCCACCAGGGATGACGAGACCGAAGTTGCCTGCGGCCTTCTTCTGGAATGCGAGCGCCTGATCGACCATGTCGGTGAACGACGTCGGCACTTTGGCCACCTTCGTGTTGACGACGAGACCAACGTTCTCCAGAGCCACTGGTGCGCCGTAGAGCACCTTGTTGCCCTTGGCGTTGGCATACGAGAACGCATCGAGCGCGTACGACGGAATCTTGGCAGCAACCGACTTTGACACGGTCAAAGGAATGACCGATCCGTTTGCCGAGAGTTCGCCAACCCAGTCGTGTGCACCGACGATGACGTCCGGTGCAGTTGCCACGTCGACGGTCTTCAGATCGTCACGAATCTTGCCGAAGTCCTTCTGGACGATGGTGACCGTCACGCCGGCTTTCCTACCCCATGCGCCGGCAACCTTCTCGACGGCTGCTTTGCGGTCGGCGTCGGCCCAGATGCGCAGCGTTGCTGCGGCACCCGATGTGGTCGGCATCGACAGCGAAGCGAGCGCCGCAACGGTGAGCCCGGCGACGAGCTTTGCTACTTGCTTCTTCATTGAGTGATTCTCCCCTTGTCGTGAACCGAGGCTTCGGTTCAATCGCGCGTCAGACTAGCCCAGGGTGACGGGGGTCATACGACGAAGCGAACAGAAAGTAAATAGCCGATGACCACCGAAGAACGTTGGCGGTGAACTCCACCAAACTCCGGCGTCAGCCGCGCGGATGGTGGCAGGCCACGAACTGCCCAGGCGATACTTCCCGCAACTGTGGCTCCTCGGCGGCACACTTCTCCGTGGCGGCCGGGCAGCGGGTGCGGAATCGGCAACCCGAAGGCGGCGCTACTGGTGACGGCGGCTCGCCCTGGAGTGCCACCGTGGCACGTTTGCGGGTGGGGTCGGGAATCGGAACCGAGTTGATGAGCGCATTCGTGTAGTGGTGGGCGGGCTTACTGTAAATCGCATCCGGCGTACCGACCTCGCAGATCTTGCCGAGATACATCACCATGATGCGGTTGCTCACGGCTTTCACCACTGCCAGGTCGTGGCTGATGAAGATCATCGTCAGGCCGTAGCGATCCTTCATGTCCTGCAACAGATTGAGGATCTGTGCCTGGATGCTCACGTCCAGGGCGCTCACTGGCTCGTCGCAAATCAGCATCCTCGGGTCAAGTGCGAGGCTGCGGGCGATGCTGATGCGCTGACACTGTCCGCCCGAAAACTCGTACGAGCGTCGGTTCAGCACGAGATCCGGCTCGAGCCCGACGTTGTTGAGCAATTCTTTCACCTTGGCGGCTCGTTCCGTTTCGTCGCCACGACCCCAAATCCACAGCGGCTCCTCAACGAGATCGCGCACGGTCATGCGCGGGTCAAGCGACGAGATCGGGTCTTGGAACACCATCTGCATGGCGGTGCGCGCAGAACGCAACTGTTCCTTCGGCAACTTCGTCAGGTCGGTGCCTTCAAAGACCACGTCGCCCGAGTTCGGTGGTGGCAACTGCAGAATCGCCTTGCCGAGCGTGGTCTTTCCGCAACCCGACTCGCCGACGATTGCCAGCGTTTCTCCGCGGCATACGTCAAAACTGATCTTCGACACCGCGTTGACGACTCGCCCGCCGCCGACCTTGAATTCGACGATCAAATCACGAACTTCAAGTACGACCTCGTCATTGCCTCGCATGTGTGCGACGCCGGAACCTGCCATTACTGCTTCCTCGCGATCGTGTGGCCGAGCGGAAACCAGCAGCGATACAGATGTCCGTTACCCGCATCCACCAACGGTGGATGTTCATCGTGACACTTCTGTTGCGCATAGGTGCATCGCGTGACGAACCCGCAACCTTTCGGGCGATCGACCGGGCTCGGCAGTCGACCCTCGATCACCTTCAAGCGCGCGCCGCTCTTCATCTCGATGTTGGGAATCGAATTGAGCAGCGCTTCGGTATACGGCATCTTCATGTTGGCGAACAACTCGGCGGTCGGCGCCTGCTCGACGACTTCACCCGCGTACATCACCGCCACGTAGTCGGTGTGGTTTGCAACGACTCCCAAGTCGTGGGTGATGAGCACCATCGACATCTTCAAATCGCGGCGCAAATCGGACAAAAGCTGCAGGATCTGCGCCTGCACGGTGACATCGAGTGCAGTGGTTGGTTCGTCGGCAAACAACAACTCTGGATTGCACGAGATGGCGATGGCAATCATCACTCGCTGACGCATTCCACCCGACAACTGATAGGGGAACTTCTTCAGCATCGCCTGCGGATCGGGAATCTTCACCAGCGACAACAGCTCGGCGCTGCGCGCCATCGCCGCCTTCTTGTCCATTCCGAGCCGCAATCGCAGGCTCTCCGACAATTGGGTACCGATTCGACGCACGGGGTTGAGCGCCGTCATCGGATCCTGGAAGATCATTGCCATGCCGGTGCCAAATTCGTTGCGCACTTCTTCACGCGACATCGCGGTGAGTTCCTTGCCGTTGAACACCACTTTGCCGTCGCGTTGCACGTTCGACCCGGACAGCAGACCCATGGCTGCACGGCACATGACGGTCTTGCCGGAGCCCGACTCCCCGACCACGCCCACGCTCATCCCGGCGGGGATTTCGAGGTCAACACCGCGGACGGCTTCGATCACGCCGAACGGTGTCGAGAACCTCACGTGGAGGTTCTGGATTGACATCATCGTGGTCACAGGCGGCCCTCGCGTCGGTCGAGCTTGCCGCGCAACACATCACCAACGTGGTTGGTGCTGATCACCGTGAAGGCCAGCGCAATGATCGGAATGTAGAGCGCATGCGGGTTGTATTCAAGGTCGTTGCGACCGCGAGCCAACATGCCGCCCCACGACGCACCATCAGGGATACCGACACCCAGCAACGACAGCGATGCCTCGGCAATGATGACCACGCCGACGGCGAGGAAGCCGACGGCGATCAGCGCCGGAAGCACGTTCGGCAGGATGTGCCGACTGATGATGTGCCGGTCGCGCATGCCCATCGAGCGTGCAGCGATGACGAACTCCCGACCGGACCACGCCAAGGTTGCAGCACGTGCGATGCGCCCGAGAATCGGGATGATCACGACGGTGAGTGAGATGACCAATGTCGCGAGCCGGCGCCATGTCGGAACCGCCTCGTTGATGTCGACGTTCGTCGCCAACACTGCAACGAGCGCCAGCGCGAGCACCAGGTTGGGCACCGACAACACCACGTTGAACGCGGTATTGACAACCGAGTCGTAGCGACCGCGGTAGTAAGCAGCAGTGATACCGAGGAAAGCCCCGATCAAACCCCCGAGGCCGACAGTGATAACGGCAATGAAGATCGAGAGCCGGGCACCGTTGATGATGCCCGAGAAGATGTCGTATCCGTTGGAGTCAACGCCGAACCAGTGCCCCGGTGTGAACGGTGGCGAGTCAATGAAGTCGCCGTGGATCACTTGGTAGCCATCAACCGGAAGGAATGAGCCGAAAACTGCCAGGAATACGGCCAGACCGAGCCAGCCAAATGCGAAGTAGGTAGGGATGGTGTATTTCTTACGCATTGATGCGGCGGTCTCTCGTGCGTGGGTCGACATAACCCGCAATGACATCGGTAATCAAGTTGAATACGACGTAGAAGATCGAGATCAAACCGACGATCGACTGTAGGGCGATGTACTGACGACCGCTGATGGCGGCGAACACTTCGAAGCCGACGCCGTAGGTAGCAAAGATCGTTTCGATGACGATTGCTCCACCAATGAGCGCACCCATATTCAGGGCCGCCGAAGTAAAGAGGGTGACGCTGGACGGACGAAATGCATGACGCCACAAGATACGACGGTCCGACAAACCCTTCGAAGCAGCCATCGTGATGTAGTCCTCACGCAAGGTGGCGATCATGTCTGCGCGCAAGAGCCGCGTGTACGCCGCGATCAATCCGACACTCAGGCTCACTACCGGCATGATCATGTGCCTGAAGTGCTCCCAAATACCGGCCGAATACGGCTGGTAGTCGAGCGTGGGTAACCACTGCAGACGAACACCAACGATCAGCACGAGTCCGAGTGCTATCGCAAAATTCGGAATCGACGACATCGTGAACAGCGTGTTACTGATCACCTTGTCGGCTCGTCTACCCACTCGGTATGCCGACCACACCCCGAGCGGTATCGCAACGGCGAGCGCCAAGATTTGGGTATAGATCATCAACAAGATTGAGCGCGGGAAGGCAACCGCCAGCCGCGACGACACCTCCTCGGTGCCACCCGAGTAATAGATTTTCCCGAAATCGCCAGTTACGAATTCGCCGAACCATTTCATGTAATAGCCGATCGGTCCCCGATCAAGACCAATCTCCTTCGTCAATAACTCGCGCTCTTCTGGCGAGCCAACCGGAAGCAAGATTTCCGCTGGTGATACCGGCAACAGTTGCACGAGCAACGAACAACCAAACGTCACACAGAACACGGTGATGAGCAACTGTGCAAGTCGCTGCACCCAATACGATCCGCGCACGTGTTTCCCCCTTGAAACTCCTACGACGATAGGCGAAGTACCGCTACTTCACCAAACCTCTCTTGCACCGAACTTTCACGCCCATAAAACGCAACGCGGGTGGCGAGGCGTTGGCCCCGCCACCCGCGCGATGCGAGTGCTATGGAATTCGGGTTACTTGCCCGTCTTCCACACTCCGGTGAAGTCGATACCGAAGTTGGTCATCAACTTGCGCTTACCACCCTGGGTCAAGCCGAGTTCGCCAACACCTTTCACGTTCGTGCGGTATGCGAGGGCATACTTCTGATACGCGATGGTGGTGAGGCGGGCCTCGCTCTGAATCAATTCGGTGGCTCGTGCGTACACCTTCTTACGAGCAGCGGCGTTGGCCGTGGCCTTCGCCTGCCAGATCAACTCGTCGCTCGTTGTGTCGGTGAATGCCGACAGGTTGAGGATGCCGTAGAGGATTGCCAGCGGCGTACGACGCAGGATGTGCGTCTGATTGCCGCCCGAGG
>JBJTOX010000031.1:0-6898 GCA_046074785.1 Actinomycetota bacterium | reverse complement strand
ACACGTTCGGTGAATAACACTCGACGGTGGCCGGCAAGTTGAGGATGAGCGGGTTGTCACGCATGGGCTTGATGACGTCCATCACCGCTTCGCAGATTTCGACGGCGAACTCCGGCTCGGCGAGCGTGAAGCTCTCGGGCGAGTATTCGTAACGCACTCGCGTGCCCTTCAGTTCGGGTTCCAGCGACTTGCACAGCGTCGCGGCATCGACGGCGATCTTCACGATGCCTTCCTTCGGCAGGTTGAACACCACGCGACGTTGCAACGGGTTGACCGAGTTGTAGAAGTGAACGATCGCCTGTTTGGCGCCGCGCAAGCACTCGTAGGTGCGACGAATGAGTTCGGGTCGTGACTGCACGAGCACTTGAATGGTGACGTCGTCGGGGATGAGGTCGTTCTCGATGATGTGACGCACGAAGTCGAAGTCCGGCTGGCTCGCCGACGGGAATCCAACCTCGATTTCCTTGAAGCCCATCTTCACCAACGTCTTGAACATGCGCAGTTTGCGTTCGGGGTCCATCGGGTCGATGAGCGCTTGATTGCCGTCGCGCAGGTCGACCGAGCACCACAACGGTGCCTTGTCGATGGTGCGGTTGGGCCATGTGCGGTCGGTGAGCACGAGCGGCACATAGGCGGAGTACTTCTCGAAGGGCATCTTCTTTGGTGTGCTGGGTTTCGGTGCCATGTCTGTTGCTTTCAGTGATGGTGTGGTGCTGATGTGGTGCTGGAAAAGAAAAACTCCCGGCCTTTCGGCTCGGGAGTGGTCGCGACGTCGGCGAATGGCGGCCGACGCCGCTACGTAAGGAGGAGAATCGCGCCGCCAGTCATTGCGATGTCAGCGTATCGGCGCGTCAATCGAGCCCGCCGAACCGGCACGAGACCGTTTCGTTGGTGGCAGGTCAGACGGCGCGCGGTGTCGGAACGATGAAGTTCGCGAACTGCCACGGGTCGGCGGTGTCGAGCCGTGACGGCCCGTTGCCGAATCCGGGGAAGAGGTCGTTGCGCGTCATGAGCGGGTCCCAGTCGACCGCCTGCGAATGGAACGTGCCGAGGTAGGGGTACGCCACTTTCAGCACCTCTTCGTATGGCAGATCGTCGGGTACGCGCACACCGCCATTGGGGTTGTCGAACATCCAGCAGGTGGCCGCAACCACCGAGCAAGCCACTTGTAAGGTGGTTGCGCTCTGGTTGGGCAGGATGGCACGTGCTTCGTCGATGCTGAGCAGCGAGCCGGTCCACCACGACTTGTAGTCGTGACCCATGAGCAACACGCCTAGTTCATCGCGGCCCGATTCGATCTCGTTGTTGAGGATTCGCTGACCCGACTGCATCTTCCAGTTGCGCATGCGCAGTTCGTGCACACTCATGATCGCCGCATCGGTGGGGCAGTACGAGTAGTGCACCGTCGGGCGGTACTTCGCCGTGCCGTCGTCGTTCCACACCGTGAGGTGGTCGCTCATCGTGTAGGCCTCGCCGTGGCGAATGATCATGCCGAGAATCTCACCGCACGGCACCCATGAGCGCACCCACGTCTCCATGCCGGGTTGGGCGAGTGCGATCTGGTTGCACGGGCCGTCGTCATCATGCACGTGCGCATTGTGTGGCAACCATCGTTCGTGCGTGCCCCACCCGAGTTCGGCCGGTGCCACGCCCTCTTCATAGAAGCCCTCGATCGACCAGGTGTTGACGAACTCGTCGACACGCTTGGGCTGGCTGGTGATCTGCGTGTCGCGCTCGCTGATGTGGATGACCTTGGTGCCGGTGAGCATCGCCAGGGTGTTGAAGCGCCCTTCGGCCAGCGCACCCTCGATGAACTTCGCGCGGTCACCCGCCTTCTTGTCTTTCAGCAGCGATGTGGCGATCTCGGTGAGCGCGCGCTTGGCGAAATGGCTGACAAGACCGGGGTTGGCACCGTGCTCGAGCACTGCCGACGGGCCGGAGTTGTCGGGCCAGCCTTCGATCATGCGGCGCAGGCTTTGGTGTCGCACGTACAGCGTTCGCTCGAGCGGGTGCGTGTTGTGCATGTCGTAGTACGGATCCCACAACTCAACGCTGGTGTTGAGGTATCGCACGCCGTGCTCGCGACACCACGTGAGAATCGTCGGGCAGTCGATGTTCCAGGCCAGATCCAAGATGAGGTCGCCCGAACCGACGCGCGCCGAGAGGAACTCGTCGAGGTTCTCTTTGGTGACGCGTCCCTGTTCGTAGGTGACGCCGGCCTTGATCGCGTCAGCAACACGATGGCGATTGTCGACGAAGTCGACGATGGTGATGCTCGACGGCGCGAGTTTCACATCGCGAATGAGGATCGGCACTGCCGCCTGCGCGACAGAACCGCAACCAAGGACGAGGGTTCGCGCCGGGCGGTGTTTGCCGACCCGTGAAAGGTCGATGGTCACGAGCGGCGACGCGACTTGCGAGTGCGGGCAGTGACCGGGGCGCTACCGAGGATGGTCTGCAGCGAGGCTTCGAACACCGGATCGGACGGAATGAGTGCCGCTTGCCAGTCGTACGACAGGCCCTTGCGGCCGTTGATCGATGCATCATCGAGAACGACACGGCCCAGCGGCGTGGCAGTAGTGGTGGATCGTGACGTCATCGTGACACCTCCGTTCGGTGTGGTGAATTGATTCTGTGTTCGCCGTTGCGGCGTGTGCTGCAACAACGAGGTAGCAACTTAGCGAGATTCGTCGGCGCTGTCTACTGGCTGACTTGTCAGGCGATACTGACTCGCGAGTCAGTGAGCGAGGCGTACAGTCTCGAGAGCGATGCGACACCACGCAAGTAGCGTGGAACGAAGTCATGCCGACCTCCACCGAGTTTGCTGCTCTCGGTGTGCCCGAACGGGTCGATGCCGGACTCGCCGCCGCAGGATTCACGGCGCCATTTGCTATCCAAACCGAGGCAATTCCGGTTGCCCTGACGGGCGTCGACCTCTGCGGACGAGCCCGCACCGGCTCGGGTAAGACCCTTGCCTTCGGTGTGCCGATGCTCTCCCGCATTGACGCCGCAGCCAAGCCGCGGGCCCCTCGCGGTCTGGTGCTCGTGCCGACTCGCGAGCTCGCCCTGCAGGTGGCCGAGGTGCTCGAACCGATTGGTCGCCACTGCGAGCGCCGGGTGCTCGCGGTGTACGGCGGGGCGTCACGCGACGACCAGATTTCAGCCCTCAAGCAGGGAGTCGAGCTCGTGGTGGCCACACCGTTGCGGCTCATCGATCTGTTGAAGGAAGAAGAACTCTCGCTCGCCGACGTGCAAGTCGTGGTGATCGACGAAGCCGACCGAATGGCCGACGAGGGATTCATGCCGCAAGTGGAGTGGGTGCTGCGCAAGGTCACCTCTGTGCACCAGACGATGCTGTTTTCGGCGACGCTCGACGGCCAGGTCGGCAACCTCGTGCGCCGTTACATGAACGAGCCGCGTGAAGTGTCGATAGATGCCCCCACTGACACCGTCGGCACGATGCGACACCTCTTTCTTGCCGTGCACCGCATGGACAAAGACCGTGTCGTTGCCGCAGTAGCGGCCGGCGCGGGCAAGACCGTGGTGTTCTGTGATACCAAACGGTTGTGCGACAAAGTGGCCGAATCGTTGCAGAAACTCAACGTGAAGGCCGATGCGCTACACGGCGACATGTCGCAGGCTGCTCGCGAGCGCTCGTTGGCCAAGTTCGCCGAGGGCACGCTCACCGTATTGGTGGCAACCGATGTCGCGGCCCGTGGAATCGACATCGACGATGTGGCCGCCGTGGTGCATTACGAACCGCCGATCGATGTGAAGACGTACCTGCACCGCTCAGGTCGTACCGCTCGTGCCGGACGTGACGGTTGGGCCGTGACACTGGCCGAATACAACCAGCACACGACGTGCCGCATCATTCAGCGCGGATTGCGTCTTGAGCCGCAACCGCCCATCGAAGTGTTCTCCAACGACAAACGTTTTGCCGACCTGTCGTTGTTCTTGCAACCGACGAACTGACTTCAGCGCGTCGCGAGCGTGGGTCCTCAGGCCTGCTTTTGCAGCACTGCCCAAAACTCCAGCGTGTTGCGCAGGGTCGGGTACACGCGCTCAATTCGAAAGTCGACAAGCGAGAGGTTTGCGAGATCGGTAACGATGCTTGAAAATGAGTCGGGCGTGAAGAACCACGCATGATCGTTGAACAACGCGCCGGGAGCATTGGTCAACAACTCGAGTGCATCGCGTAGCAGTTTGTCTCGATCATCGTCCGGAAAATGGGGATTGCGCTCTGGTTCACCGTGGTCACCGTTCCAATGCCGCACGGGCTCGTTGTGGGTGATGAGCAACCGACTCAGGATGAGTGACCTTGGATCGTGAAGTTTCACGTCTCGCGCGTACGCGTCGAGTACGTCAACGATGGTCGACGTGGTCTTGAAATGGTCGAAACAGTAACGGTGGTCCGGTGCAAGCACGAAGTAGCGGCCCCCGGGCCGCAGCAGCTTGCTTACTTGTCGCAGATGTCCGACGAGATTCGGCTGGTGTTCGATTGCGTGACTCGAGAGAACCGCATCGAAGTCACGGTCGATGATGCCGAGGTCATTGGGTGCGACCACCCAGTCGATTTCTGGAACCCTGGCGGGATCGAGACCCGTTCCTGGGGCCATCGCCCGCATCTCAGCCGATGAGTAGATGTCGGCGTAGCGCACGTTCGGTCCGTGCAGTAGTGGTTGGGCGAAGGGTCCGATCTCCAGGGCTTCCTGATCAACGATGAGGTCAGCGAACGCCTGACGATCAGCGAGCGAGTGTGAGCGGCGACCTTCCGATTTGCCATGACGGCGATAGTGCCCGAGAAGCTCGTCGTCGGAGAATGCGGCAAGATCGGCGTGCAAAGAGCGATAGACGTGCGGGTCGAATTCGGCGGGAAGCTCACGCATGACAGCCTCCATCGGACCATAGCCGACGGGATGCTGCTGGGTCAGCGCGTTGCGAGCCAAGCCGGGCGTCGGCCTTCGTATTCGCCGATTGCCGCTTCATGCGACATCGTGATACCGATGTCGTCGAGACCGTTCAAGAATCGCTCTTGTGTCGCGGCGTCGAGCACGAACGTGTGTCGCGCGCCGGTCGACGGCACTTCGACGGTGAGGCGTTCGACGTCGACGGTGATCTCCGTGCGCGGATCAGCTTCTATCGCAGCCCACAGCGATTCGACGACCGATGCATCGAGCACCACCGGCACCAGACCGTTCTTGGTGCAGTTGTTGCGGAAGATGTCGCTGAAACTCGGGGCGATGACCACGTCGAATCCATACTGCTGCAGTGCCCACACGGCATGTTCGCGCGACGAACCGACGCCGAACGACGGGCCCGCGACGAGAATCCTCGCCCCGGCGTATCGCTCGTCGTTCAGTACGAAGTTGCGATCGTCTCGCCATGTGGAGAAGAGACCTTTTTCGAATCCGGTGCGCTCGACGCGCTTCAACCATTCGGCGGGGATGATTTGGTCGGTATCGACGTCGCTGCGCTTCAGCGGCACCGCGCGACCCGATACGACGCGAACTTGTTTCACGACAAATCCTGCGGGGTTGCGAAGTGACCGGTGAGCGCGGTGGCGGCGGCCACCGCGGGGGAGACGAGGTGCGTGCGACCGCCACGACCCTGGCGACCTTCAAAGTTGCGATTGCTCGTGCTCGCGGCACGCTCTTGCGGGGCGAGCTTGTCGGGGTTCATCGCCAAGCACATCGAACAACCCGGTTCGCGCCAATCGAAGCCGGCGTCGATGAACACGCGATGCAGGCCTTCACTCTCGGCTTGTTGTTTCACGGCGTGGCTACCAGGCACCACCATTGCCCGCTTCACTTTGACCTTGCGGCCCTTGGCCACTTCGGCCGCCGCGCGCAAGTCTTCGATGCGGCTGTTGGTGCACGAGCCGATGAACACGGTGTCGACGGCAATGTCACGAATGCGTGTACCGGCCGCAAGGCCCATGTAATCGAGGGCCCGTGCGACGGTGTCGCGCGCGGTTGCATCAGAGAAGTCGTCGGGTGATGGCACGGTGGCATCGATGCTGGCGACCTGTGCCGGGTTGGTGCCCCACGTGACGTGCGGCGCAAGCGCGGTGGCGTCGATCTCGACGTGCTTGTCGAACTTCGCCGAGTCGTCGGTGCGCAACGTGCGCCAGTCGTCGAGCGCGGCTTCCCATGCTTTGCCGCGCGGCGCATGTGCGCGACCTTCGAGATACGAAAATGTCACATCGTCGGGGGCGACGAGGCCCGCGCGCGCACCCGCCTCGATCGACATGTTGCAGATCGTCATGCGGCCTTCCATCGACAACGAACGGATCGCCGAACCGCGGTATTCGATCACGTGACCGATGCCGCCGCCCGTGCCGATGCGGCCGATGATCGCCAGAATCACGTCTTTTGCAGTGACGCCAACCGGCAACTCACCTTCAACGGCGACACTCATCCACTTCGGTCGCGATTGCGGAAGCGTCTGCGTGGCAAGCACGTGCTCGACTTCCGATGTTCCGATGCCGAATGCGAGTGCACCGAACGCACCGTGCGTGGCGGTGTGGCTGTCGCCGCACACGATGGTCATGCCCGGCAGTGTGCGACCTTGCTCGGGGCCGATCACGTGCACGATGCCTTGCCCGGCGTCGCCCATCTTGTAGAGCGTGATGCCGAACTCGGCAGCGTTCTTGCGCATGACTTCCAATTGCTTGGCAGAGATCGAGTCGGCAACCGGCAGGTGAATGTCTTTGGTCGGCACGTTGTGGTCTTCGGTGGCGACCGTGAGATCGGGGCGGCGCACCCTGCGACCGTTGATGCGCAGGCCGTCGAATGCCTGCGGGCTCGTCACTTCGTGCACGAGGTGCAGGTCGATGTAGAGCAGTTCGTTGCCGTTGGCGTCACGATGCACCACATGGCGGTCCCACACTCTTTGC
>JBJTOX010000030.1:0-12949 GCA_046074785.1 Actinomycetota bacterium | reverse complement strand
TCGACGACGGCCACATCGCGCGAATCTGCGAACGCCAACACTGCTCGCGCCGTGTACGGCCCGATACCAGGCAGCGATTGCAGCGCATCAAGGGTGTCGGGGACGTTGCCACCGTGCGACGCCACGATGTGTTTGGCCGCCTCGTGCAAGTTCTTGCACCGACGCGGATACCCGAGACCGCTCCATAGTCGCAGGAGCTCAGCAAGCGGAGCCTCGGCGCAGGCTCGCGGCGTCGGATAGGCACCCATGAACTGCGCCCACTTGGGTATGACCCGAGCGACCTGCGTCTGCTGTGCCATCACCTCGCTGACGAGCACCGCCCAACGATCACGCGTGGCGCGCCACGGCAAATCGCGCAACCTCGGCTCGCCCCACCCAAGGAGCGTCTCGACTGTTTGCGGATTCACTCCGCCCAGACGTCGCGGCCGTCGTATGGTCGCTCGCGCTGCGGGGCTGCTGACTTCTTCCAAACCATCACGCGACGGCGGAAGTAACAGACTTCCTTCCCGTCTTGGTTGAAGCCTTTGGTCTCGACGGTGACGACACCGCGGTCGGGTTTCGACTTCGACTCGGCAACCTCGAGCACGCGCGTTTCGGCGTGAATCGTGTCGCCATGGAACGTCGGGTGTTTGTGCTGCAGCGTCTCTACTTCTAAGTTCGCTATCGCGGCTCCGCTCACATCGGGCACGCTCATGCCGAGCACGAGGGAGTACACGAGATTGCCGACCACGACATTGCGACCTTGCACGCTGCGGGCAGCGAACCAGTCGTTGGTGTGCAACGGATGGTGGTTCATCGTGATCATGCAGAACAGATGGTCGTCGGCTTCGGTGATGGTCTTGCCCGGCCAGTGCTTGTACACATCACCCACCACGAAGTCCTCGAGATGCCTACCGAACGGTCGCTCGTGCGTGGTCATGCTGCCCTAGTTGCTGATGCAATCACATCATCAAGAGTAGATGCACCGCCGTCGCTCGACATCGCAGAGCACTCGGAATCGATCATTGATCGGTGGGAGGCTGCTTGGGTTGCTCCCCCGTGTGTTCGTAGGTGGGAGTCGGGAACATGCCGGTGCGGTCACGCGGAGCATTCTTCTCGATCCAGCTCGCCTTCGTCTCGCGCACTTGGGTGCCGGCGCGTGTCGCCGACTGCAAGCGACCGAGTCTCGTCTGAGGTGTCGGCACCGGGGCAACCGCACCGATGCGCAACGACACGTAACTGAGCCCGCCTACGACGATCGGCAGCCAATACTGCGCGATGCGATACGTGAGCACGGTGACGGTCGCGGTGGCCGCCGGAACACCGAAACCGACCAGCGTCGGGATGTATACACCCTCGACGATGCCGAGTCCACCCGGTGTGATCGGCACCGACGCGAGCACATTCGCCAATCCGAAAGCGACGAGCAGCGCATCCGGCGAAACCGAACCACCGAACGCGCGGAGGAAGAGCCACAGAGCGAGCAGGTCGAGCAACCAGTTCGCCGTGCCCCACAAGATGACGCGCCGCAACACGTCGCGCTCGGCGACGAGACCACGAATACGGTCACGCAAGTGATCGAGCAGGTTTGCAGCCGACTCGCCGTCGCGACCGAGGCGGTCGTAGACCCAACGAACGAATCGGTGCAGGCGCCCCTTGTCGTCGATGAGTCCGAAGATGATCGCACCGACGATGGCCATGAGCACCGCACCCGCAACCGCCGCGGTGCCGTAGACGGGGCTCGAGCCACGCAGCGGAATTGAAACGACGAGACCAATCCACAGCAACACGTTGAGGATCATCGCTGAGCCGATGCCAGCCGTGGCCAGGGCAAACCCGGCGTCGGCCTTGTTGATTCCCGAGCTGGTGATGAGCCGGAAGCCGAGCGCGTTGCTCGCCGCACTGCCGGCCGGAAGGATGCTGCCGAGTGCCCGCGTGCTCAGTTGGATGCGAAAGAGATCGAACCGGGTGAGGCGATGGGCTTCATCCCCCAGTGCCGCATGGGTGAGCAGGGTGTAGCAGTAGAGCGCCACGAACTCCAGGCCGATGGCGGCCGACAGAAGCACCGGGTCGATCTGGCGCAGGTCACTGATGGCGTTGCGAAAGGCCGGCACCAGCGGCAGCACGAAGAAATAGATGACGACCGCAAAAAGCACCCACCGCAGGGCCTTCAGCATTTACCCAGCGTAAGTGAGTTGCGTGGCGCATGCCACCAGAATCCCGTAGTCAAGTCGTTGCTGGGGCAGGCCTTGACAAATGGCACCTCACTACCGTTGAACGCAGTGCGCGCGCCAATCAAAGATCTCACCACCGCAGCAGCGGTGATCGATGGCGTCAGTCAGCTCGTTCGTCGTGCCACCAAGCGACTCGCCGAGAGCGGCGGCCCGGAGCGGGAGCAAGTACTTGCGTACGACCTCGCGCACTCCAGCGCCGCGCTCGAGACTGCGCGATCGTTGCTCGACTACGGCGCGAAAGGTGAAATCGAGGCGACGATTGCAAACGCGTTCGTCGCCGACATGGTGCACGACTTCGCGACGCGACTGCTCGGCCGCGAGGCCATGTGGAGCGTTCACGTCTCGGAGTTGTCAGCGTTCGAATCGTTCGTCTCCACCTACCGCGCGCCGGAGGTGCTCGCGTCACTGGCGACGAGCCCCGGGCCGCGTCATCTCGACGACGATTACGAGATGGTGCAAGACACCTTCCGGAGTTTCGGCAAGAAGGTGGTCGGCAAACACGCCGAACACGTGCACCGCGAGAACGCTGACGTTCCGGAAGAAGTCATCGGTGGTCTCGCCGAAATCGGCGCGTTCGGCCTCTCGATTCCCGCGGAGTACGGCGGCTTCAGCGAAGGCGGCGAAGGCGAGTACATGGCGAGCTGCGTTGCCACCGAAGAGCTCTCTCGCGCATCACTCGGAATCGGCGGATCGCTCATCACTCGTCCCGAAATCCTCGCCCGCGCACTGGTGAAGGGCGGCACCGAAGCGCAGAAGCACGAATGGTTGCCGAAGCTCGCCACCGCCGAAGTGATGGCGGCCGTTGCCGTGACCGAACCCGACTATGGCAGCGATGTTGCGTCGTTGAAGACCACCGCGACGGCAGCGCAACGCGACGGCGTCGATGGCTACGTGATCAACGGAGTGAAGACGTGGTGCACGTTCGCTGCACGCGCCAACGTGCTGATGTTGTTGGCGCGCACGGATCCCGACCGATCGAAGACTCACCGCGGACTCAGTCTCTTCATCGTGCCGAAACCGCTCGGTGACGCACACGGCTTCGTGTTCGAGCAACCGGGTGGCGGAAAGATGGAAGGCCGACCGATCGACACCATCGGTTATCGCGGCATGCACTCGTATGAGATTGCAATCGAGAATTGGTTCGTTCCGGCGAATCACTTGATCGGTGAAACGGACGGTCTCGGCAAGGGCTTCTACTTCCAGATGGAAGGTTTCGAGAACGGCAGACTGCAAACGGCGGCTCGTGCGGTGGGCCTCATGCAAGCGGCGTACGAAGCTGCGGTGGATTATGCGAACAACCGCAGCGTGTTCGGCAAGAACATCGCCGAGTACCAACTCACGCAGGTGAAGCTCGGTCGCATGGCAATGATCATCCAGGCGGCGCGCCAGTTCAGTTACGCCGTCGCCAAGATGATGGGCAAGGGCGAAGGAGCGATGGAAGCCAGCATGGTGAAGGCCTACGTGTGCAAGGCAGCCGAGTGGGTGACGCGCGAAGCCATGCAGATTCACGGTGGCTACGGATACGCCGAGGAATACCCCGTCAGCCGTATGTACGTCGATGCGCGAGTGCTGTCGATCTTCGAAGGTGCCGACGAGACGCTGTGTCTCAAGGTGATTGCTCGTCGCCTCGTCGAATCAGTACAGGGCTGATTACTGCTCGCCTTCGTCGCCGCGGTGCGACGCGCTAACCGACGAAATCCACCAATTGGTGTAGCGAGTGCAGGCGCTCGCAGTCGTAACCCGCATGGTCGTCGAACGGGTCGTAGAGAAGCGGCACGAGACCAGCCGCCTGTGCCCCGCCGACGTCGTTCACGAATGAGTCTCCGACGTATGCGACGCGACCCGGGGCCAACCCCAGCGCGGCAAGCGCGTCACCAAAGATGCGCGGATCGGGTTTTGCGTATCCGATCACGTGCGAGTCGGTGACGATGCTCACCGGCACGCCGGCGCCCGGACCAACCTGACAGATGCAGAGGTTCGCCAGAGTCTGCTCAATTTGCCCGCTGGCATTCGACACGACGCCGATTGGCACCTTGCGATAGTGCAACTGACCGAGTGCGGCCACCGACTCGAGCATCGGGAATCGCCAGTAGTACGGCGAGAACAATTTACGCATCGCGTCGGCGGCTTTGTCGATGTGTTCGTCGGTGACGCCAGCGGTCTTCACGTATGCGTGGCGGTAGATGTCCCAAGTGATCTTGTCGATCGATCGTTCGGTGCGCTTGCTCGCCACCGCGTCGAGCGCCTCCATGCCCGCGTAGTGGCAGCGCACCAACATGTTGTGATCGGTCGAACCACCGAACGGTGCGATTGCCATTCCCGTCGCGACGGGATCGGGAATGACGAAGATTCCGCCGGCGTCGAACAACACCGCATCGAAGCGCTTCGTCATGACTCGACGTCTACTTCGAGCGCGAGAGACCGGCGCGCTTGCCGCGCGAGATGAACTTGAGTGCCATCTTTCGGCTTGCTTCGTCGATCATTTCGTCGCCGAACATCACGGCACCCTTGCCTTCACCTTCGGTGGCCTTCTCATACGCGTCGAGAATCGCGCATGCGCGATCGAACTGCTCCTGCGTCGGCGAGAACACCTCGTTGAGAATCGTCACCTGGTCGGGATGCAGCGCCCACTTGCCGTCGTACCCGAGCGTGCGGGTGCGCTTGCAATAGTCGCGGAAACCGTCTGCGTCACGGATGTAGAGATACGGACCATCGATCACTTGCAGACCGTTGGCGCGACCTGCCATCAAGATCTTGTTGAACACGTAGTGGAAGTGGTCGCCCGGATAATCAGCGATCTGCACACCACCGGTGAGCACCGGCATCTCCATGCTTGCTGCAAAGTCGGCGGGGCCAAAGATGATCGTCTCGATGCGCGGGCTCGCTGCGCAGATTTCTTCGACGTTGATGAGTCCGCGTGCAGTCTCGATTTGTGCTTCGATACCGATGTGCCCGACGGGCAAGCCACTTGCAATCTCGACTTGTCGCAACAGCATGTCGGTGGCCACGATCTGCGCGGCCGACTCGACCTTGGGCAACATGATTTCGTCTAGGCGAGCCCCTGCGCCGCCGACCACCTCGATGATGTCGTAGGCGGTCCACTTGGTGCTCCAGTCGTTGACGCGCACACAGAGCACCTTGTCGCCCCAGTCCTGAGACTTGATTGCATTCGCGACGCGGGCGCGCGACGACTCCTTCTCTTTCGGTGCAACCGCATCTTCGAGATCGAGGAACACCATGTCGGCCGGAATGCCCGGACCCTTACCGAGCATCTTCTCCGATGATCCCGGTATCGAAAGACAAGACCGGCGCGGAAGATCGCGGGAGCGAGGTGACATGCCTTGCAGGCTAGATGGCGCTGCGTCGCAGGAGTTCGGTCGAAGGCGCACATTCGGGCTCGAGTGGTGCCTCGGTGTCGTCGCTCGCACCGCTCGGACCAATCACACGATCGAATCGGGACAACTCGACGACATCGAGACCCGCATGCCAGTCGGCGTCGAGTTGCAGTGCCGAACGCATGCCATCCCAGAGCACGGTTGGCAAACGGGTTCCCGCGCCGGCGACGAGCCACACCGGCTTGCCGAGCGCGCGGGCGTTTTCGATGACGCTGCGCGATCCACCGACGACGAGCACGGCATCGGGTCCGGCGGCGAGCGCCTCGATGACCACCATGTCGGCATGCGCGAGAGCCGCGCTGACGCACTCGAACGGCACGAGGTCGGCGGCGATCTCTGCATCATGCAGGCGGTCGACCAGGGCTTCTCCCTCACCGTGGCTGTCGACGACGAGCATCATCACATCACCACGTTGGGCCAAGCACTTCACGGTGGTGAACGGCCATCCGACGATCACGACGTTCGCATCATCGGGCAACGCATCGTCGAGATGGCCCGGGGTTTCATCGCGTTCGATGACGAGCGCCAACTCACGGGCTCGCACGAACGGTTCGGGGGCGGCGAGCACGTTGGCGCACAGCCACCACAACTGCGCCATCGTCGGATGTCGTTCGACGATGCGACGACATGCAAGCACCAACGATTGCGGATCGAATTCCATCTCGCACAAAGCGAGTGCCGTTTCGCGCACCAACAACGCCGGCCCGTCACCGTCGGCGCGTGCCACATATCGCAGCCTCTCGATCGGGTGCATTACGAAGAGAGTACCTGCGACTTGCTACCGTTTCTCTCGTGATTACGCCGTCTCCCGACACGGTGTTGCAACCGTTGCAAGGTGAAAAGCGACCGTTGCACGAATGGCTCACCACTTTCCACTTGCTCTCCGTCGTGATCGACCCCTACACCAACGAGAGCGCGTGGGTGCTGAACACCGCTCGTCGCGTGCTCGCGCAGTTTGCGGGCTCGAGCGTTCGCACCAACTACGTGGTCACTGCCGGACCCGACGAAGCCCGAATGTTTCTCGGGCCGCTTGCCGACGAGGCAATGGTGTTCTGCGACCCTGACCGTGTCTTCGTAAAGCAACTGGCGCTCAAGCAGTTGCCTGCGTTCGTGTTCCTGCGGATCGACGGCAACGTCGTGGCGAGTGCCGAAGGCTGGAACCCCGTCGAGTGGCGTGCCGTCGCCGACGAAGTGGCGCGCACGGTGTCATGGAGCAAGCCGCTCATACCGGCACCGGGTGACCCTGGCGCGTTCGCCGGAACACCGGCGATGGCGTGATGAACGCACCAGAGCCTTTCGTTCACACCGATCTTCTTTCGCTGGGCAAGGACGACACCGACTATCGCCTCATCACGCGCGACGGCGTCGCGGTCGCGAAGACCGAACTCGGTGAGTTCCTGCGCGTCGAAGCGAGCGCCATCACACGACTCACCGCCGAGGCGATGCATGACATCGCGCACTACCTGCGGTCGGGTCACCTGCAACAACTCGCCGACATCCTGCAAGACCCCGAGGCGAGTGAGAACGACAGATTTGTGGCGCTCGACTTGCTAAAGAACGCCTCGATCGCCGCCGGCGGTGTGCTGCCGATGTGCCAAGACACGGGTACCGCGATCGTGAAGGCCAAAAAAGGCCAGTTCGTCATGACGAGCGGAGGTGACGAGGCCGCAATCTCACGTGGCATTTACGACACGTACCTCACCAGCAACTTGCGTTACAGCCAGCTGGCGCCGCTCTCGATGTACGAAGAGACGAACACCAACACCAACCTGCCGGCAGAAATCAAGATCTCGGCGGTCGACGGCGACGAGTACAAGTTCCTCTTCATCGCCAAGGGAGGCGGCTCGGCCAACAAGAGCTATCTCTTTCAAGAAACCAAGGCGCTGCTCAACGAAAAGACGCTGCTGCCATGGTTGTTCGAGAAAATGAAGACGCTCGGTACGGCAGCCTGCCCGCCGTACCACCTTGCAGTGGTGATTGGCGGAACGTCGGCGGAGTACGCGGTCGAGGTGGCCAAGCTGGCGAGCACTCGGTATCTCGACTCGCTGCCCACGAAAGGCAGCAAGGCCGGACACGGCTTCCGCGATCTCGACCTCGAAGCAAAGGTGCTGAAACTCGCGCAACAAACCGGCATCGGTGCACAGTTCGGCGGCAAGTACTTCTGTCACGACGTGCGCGTGATTCGTCTGCCCCGCCACGGCGCGAGTTGCCCCGTCGCAATGGCCGTGTCGTGCAGTGCCGACCGACAAGCTCTCGGCAAGATCACACGTGACGGCGTGTTCCTCGAACAACTCGAGACCGACCCCGCACGCTTCTTACCCGACATCGACTTCAACGACCTCGGCGGTGACGTGGTGCGCATCGACCTGAACCGTCCGATGGCCGACATTCGAAGGGAACTCTCGAAGCATCCCGTGAAGACGCGAGTGATGCTCACCGGACCGATGGTCGTGGCACGCGACATCGCGCACGCCAAGTTGCGTGAACGACTCGAGCGCGACGGCACACTGCCCGACTACTTCAAGGAACATTGCGTGTACTACGCGGGTCCGGCAAAAACCCCCGCAGGTTTCGCATCCGGCGCATTCGGGCCGACGACCGCGGGCCGCATGGATTCGTACGTGCGCGACTTTCAACGGGCCGGCGGAAGCTTCGTGATGTTGGCGAAGGGCAATCGCTCGGCCCAGGTAACACAGGCCTGCCAAGAATTCGGTGGCTTCTACTTGGGCTCGATCGGTGGTCCGGCTGCACGACTGGCGCAGGACTGCATCACCAAAGTCGAGGTGCTCGAGTACGCCGAACTCGGCATGGAAGCAGTGTGGAAGATCGAAGTGCGCGACTTCCCCGCCTTCATCGTGATCGACGACAAAGGCAACGACTTCTTCGACATGGTCGATGCGACGCGCGCGACGCCGGTCAATCTCCGTTCGTAGACGTCGCCGTTCGGCGCGTCGACGAGGTGGTGCCACCCGGCGTCGAAGCACGACGGTTCGCCGCCCGCGAGCCACCTCCACACCCGGCGAGATGAGCGCACTCGAGCGCGAGCGCATTACGTGCGCGTTGTCGTCATGGCGAGGCGAGATCGGGCGCTGCCAGTGGTGCGATGTCACGATCGAATCGCCGCGACGCCGAACCTGGTGCAGCAACACCTGCGCGCGCGCCTGGCAGCGAAATCACATCTGGCGATTCGCCCGCGCCGCCGCCAAACGTCGCGCGAAGTACTACTGCCAGCGCGAATCCTGCACGGCACAGCGGCGCGACTGCGAAGTGAACCATCGTGCCGCACGAAACGGCGGTGGTTACGGCCCGGGTTGTCATCATCACCTCGACCCCGACCAGAACGGTTTGGGCGGGCTTGAAGTGTTGTGTCGTGCCCATCACCGCGAGATCACCACGGCGCAGGCGAAAGAACGCGCCGCACTGCGGCGTGCCGCCAAAGAGGCCGCTACGGATTCGTCGTCGTCGACTGAGCGCTGATCCCTGAGTCGTCGCGGAAGCGCGGATCCAGACACGACGGCTCGCGATACGGCGCGTAGTCGAGAGCGCGGGCAATCGTCTGCGCGAGCACCGCGCGACCCGTGTCGGATAAGTGGATCTTGTCCTTGCCCGTCACACCCTTCAGCTTGGCGACGCTCGACCAGTCGAGCACGTGCACGTGATCGTTTTGAGCAGCCGTCTCTTTGATCACGTTGTTGACCACCTTCTGTGCGTCGCGGAACACGCCGGTGGTGAGCACGACGGTTTCGACGCCTCGAGTGATCTTGAACATCTCTTCGAACTGGGTTCGCAGTGAGTCTTCATTGCCATCGAAGTTGGTGCCGAGATAGATGATGACCACGTCCCACACCGCGCCAATGCGCCGGTCGAGCACGTCGACGCCGAACGAAGCAAAGCGCCCTGGTTCGGCTTCGACGGCGACCTGCCAGCCGAGCGGCTTCAAGGCATCGCACATCTCGTTGCCGTAGCGCTTCGCCGTCGATGCGAGTATCGAGTCACCGACGAGCAACACTCGATTGCCGTCGACTCGCGGGCCGACCGGACCTCCCTCGGGCATCGGCAGCTCGAGTTCGACGCCATCGGGCAAAGTGACGGGGGCCCAGAAGTCGTAGCCAGGAAGTCGTCCGACGCCGTCGAGCACACCTGGCTGCGAGGTGGTGGTCTGCTCGGCGCATGCAACGAGCACGACCATGAGCAAACCCAACGACAGTGCGACGCGCTTCACGATTCCATTCTCGCCGTTGATGCGAGTCATCCGATCACGCAGGCTTCAGATCCTCGAAGCGATCGACGTCACGCAACTGCTTGAACTTCACCCACCACACACCCACCACTCCGAGCGTGAGCACGCCGCCGCCGACAACGGTGGCGGGAACGCCGACCGCCTGCGCGGCGACACCCGACTCGAATGCACCGAGTTCGTTCGTTGCGCCGATGAACACATTCTCCACCGCCGACACTCGACCGCGTTTGTCGTCGGGTGTCACGAGCGGCACGATCGAACCGCGCACGAAGACGCTCACCATGTCGGCACCGTGGATCACGAGCATCGCAACGAATGCGATCCAATACGTTCGTGTGAGGCCGAGCACGATGGTCCCGACGCCGAACACGGCAACTGCAACCAACAACCAGCGTCCGACGTTGCGTCGCAACGGCCGGATGGCAAGCAAGATGGCGACCGCACCGGCACCGATTCCGGCCGCAGCGCGCAGCCAGCCGTAGGCGATATTCCCGACACCGAGACGTTCTTCGGCGATTACCGGCAGCAACGCCACTGCCCCGCCGAACAAGACCGCAAACAAATCGAGGGCAATGGCTGCGAACAAGATCGGCGTGCGACGGATGTAGCTCAACCCCTCGACTGCGGTGCGGAGCGTGGGTCGCTCATCGTGATCGGCGGCTCGCTGCGTAGGCGGCACGCGCACGCTCGAGAACGTGGCGAGTGCGATGAGAATCAGCGCCGAACCAGTGCCGTAGGCGATGACCGGTGACGCCGAATACAAAAACCCCGACATCGCCGGCCCGACGATGCCTGCCGAGGTCCACACGGTGGAATACAGCGCAATCATCTGCGGTAGACGACCTTCCGGCGCGATTGCCGCGGCGATCGGACGCATCGACGGCGCCAGAAATGCCCGCGAACTGCCGTACAGGATCGCAATGACGAAGATTGGAAACACGCTCGTCGGCTCAGTCGAGGCGTACCACATCAGCAACAACGCCGACGCGAGCTCACCAGCCATCGCAATCTGCGAGATGCGTTTTCGATTGAATCGATCGGCAACGGTTCCCGTGACGAACACGAGTAATGCAATCGGCAGGAACTCCGCAAGACCCAAGAAGCCGAGGTCGAGTTCGCGGCGCGTGATGTCATACACCTGCTTGGCGAGCGTGGTGACCTGCAGTGACAACCCGACATACAGCAACACGTTCGCGCCGATGTAGGCACCGACGGAGGGCGCCCGCAACACCTCGAGAGCACTTCGACGCCCCGATAAATGTTCAGGCGTCACGACCTCACTAGGTTAGTGATTCGTGCCGTTGTCACCGCTTGCGCGCGAGACGCGATTCATGCCGGCGACCGAGCAGGCAAAACTCGTGCGCGACAAAAAGGTGTCGGCGCTCGAATTGCTCAATGCCGCAATCGAGCGATACGAGGCCTACAACCCGAAGATCAACGCGGTGAACATCGTGTGGCTCGAACATGCGAGAGAGTTGGCGAAGAAGGCCGACTCACAACGAAGCGACGCACCGTTCCACGGCGTGCCGACACTGTTCAAGGATCTGCACACGCAGTATGCGGGCCAACACATCTCCAACGGAAACAAAGCGCTGAAAGAAGCGCGCTACATCGCCAAGCAGAACACCGTCATCGTCGATCGGTTTCTCGCTGCTGGCTTGATTCCGTTCGGACGCGCCAACAGCTGCGAATGGGGCAGCCTGCCCGTCACCGAGCCCGAGGCGTGGGGCCCGACACGCAACCCTCACGACTTGTCGCGCACCTGCGGTGGGTCGAGTGGTGGATCGGGATCGGCAGTCGCCGCCGGCATCGTGCCGATCGCGCACGCAAGCGACGGTGGCGGCAGCATTCGAATTCCTGCTTCGTGCAACGGACTCGTCGGACTCAAGCCGAGCCGCGGCCGAATCTCGGTCGGTCCGCTACGCGACGAGTTCGGTTTCGGTGTCGAACTTTGTGTATCGCACTCGGTGCTCGACACCGCAGCCCTGCTCGACGCCGTTCACGGTCCCGGAATCGGAGACGGCACGATCGCTCCGGCTCCAACTCGACCCTTTTCGAGTGAGATTGGCGCCAAGGTCGAACCACTTCGCATTGGCCTGCTTGATCACGACCTGCACGGCGTGCACGTTGACGATGAGTGTCGCGACGCGGCACGAGCCACTGCGAAACTGCTCGAGTCGCTCGGCCACCACGTCGAAGAATCGTGGCCTGCGGCGCTCGGTGATGCATCGTTCCCCCCTCGATTCGGTGCGATGTGGGCAACGAACCAAGCAGTATCGCGTGATGCATTGGCCGCGATGTTGAAGCGCGATGTGACGAGCGCCGACATCGAGGCCGTGAACTGGGAACAGGCAGAACGTGCTTCGAGAGCATCCGCACTCGACTACGCGAAATCGATGAATGCCGCCGCGATGTTCCGTCGCGCTCTGGCCCAGTGGTGGCACGACGGCTTCGATCTCTTGGTCACGCCGACACTCGCACGAATTCCCTTCCCCATCGGTTCGTTCGTCAACGACCCGAGCGACCCACTGAAGCCATCACGGCTTGCCAGCGAGTGGGTGCGCTTCACCGCCCAATTCAACATGTCGGGCCAGCCGGCCATCAGCCTGCCGCTCGCCCGTACCGCAAGCGGTCTGCCCGTCGGCGTGCAACTCGTGGCCGCCTACGGACGCGAAGACCTGCTGTTGCGTGTGGCTTCGCAGCTCGAGGCCGCGGCGCCATGGAAGAGCTATACGCCGACTGCGCTCGATTGAGCTCTCGAAGGTAACCTCGCTACATGCGCGTGCGAGTTGATGAAGCCTCGTGTCAGGGGCAACAGATGTGTTCGATTGCCGCACCGGAAGTGTTCGGCAGTGACGAACTTGGGCACGCCACCGTGCTCATCACCGGCGACCTGCCGGCCGAACTGCACGGCAAGGCGCGACGCGCGCAAGCGAACTGCCCTGAAGACGCCATCATCATCGAGGAGTAAACCATGACGACTCTCGAAGAAAACGTCGGCCCGGTCAACGATCCGACGACCGACTACAACATCTTCGATCCGGAGTTCGTGCGCGACCCGTACCCAACGATGAGCGAGATTCGCGAGTCAAAGTGTCCGA
>JBJTOX010000029.1:0-9340 GCA_046074785.1 Actinomycetota bacterium | reverse complement strand
TCCTGGCCACCGTCGACGCCCGGCTGCTCGACGACGAACAGCTGCAGTCGTGGCTCACCGTCACCAACCAGCTCAGGCTGGTGCTCGGCACCATGCTCGACATCGGCGAGGACGACGAGGACCACGCACTCGACCCGGCCGACCCCGAGGACCGGCAACGGATGGTGTACCACTGGCTCACCGCCGTGCTCGCCCTCGTCCTCGACGCCGGCCGACCCTGAGCCGCCCGATTCCCGGGCACTGCCGGCTACCCGGGGCTCCGGTTCCCGGTGGGGACGGCGACCGGCTAGCCTCGCGACCCGGTCAGGCCCCCATCGTCCAGCGGCCTAGGACACCGCCCTTTCAAGGCGGTAACACGGGTTCGAATCCCGTTGGGGGTGCACGGTTCGCCACGTCGGTTACACACGTCGGTGCGCCGTAGGCTAGAGTTATCCAGCCTCATGGTCTCGTGGTGCAGTTTGGAGTGCACGCCGGCCTGTCAAGCCGGAGGCCGCGGGTTCAAATCCCGTCGAGACCGCCAGCCTTCCGCCACCCGGCGGAAGGCACCTTGGTCGGGTAGCTCAGTTGGCAGAGCACGCGCCTGAAAAGCGCGGGGTCACCGGATCGACGCCGGTCCCGACCACGAAAGACCAGCGCCCCGTGCGCCACTTCAGGAGTTGAAGTCGTACCCGAGTTGTGGCGCAGTGAGCATCGGTTCGTAGGCGATACCTGCATCGCGAGCCATAGCGGCGCACGTTCCGCCTCTATCGACGATCACGGTGATGAAGATCGGCGTTGCACCGAACGCTTTGACCACTTCAACTGCTTCGAAGATCGAGGTTCCACGCGTGACGGTGTCCTCGACGATTGCAACCTTGTCGCCAGGCTGTAGTGCGCCAGCAATCCGCCCGGTGACGCCATGATCTTTCGCTTCCTTGCGAACGCTGAAGCTGCGTAGACGTCTACCCCGTTGTGCCGCGATTGCGGCGATTCCATAGGCAACAGGATCAGCACCCATGGTGAGGCCACCAATGGCCATCACGTCATCGGGAATCAGACGCAGCGCGACATCGGCGACGAGCAAGATGCCATCTGGTCTGCACGCAGTTTGCTTGGCGTCGAGAAACCAGGAGCTCGTGCGACCTGACTTCAGGGTGAAGGTTCCCGTCTTGAGCGAGTGTCCGAGCACGTGGCGACGTAGCGCTTCACGTTCGATATCGAGTTGTGGCAATGCGCTCACGATGTCAGTCGAGTTCCGACAGCGAATCAACCGGGCGAGACGCATGAACGAGCACACGCTGCAGATCAAACGCGCTGTTTATCGCATGATTCGTGAGCTTGGATGTCACCTCGGGCATGGTCGTCAGCACATCACGCAGATGTGAGCGGGTCGCTGACGATTGTTGCGCAGCCATCTGCACGATGCGATACGCATCGTCTCGACTGAAACCCGCCTCAACGAGGCTGAGTAGCACCGACTGCGAAAAGATCGCACCGCGGGTGTATTCGAGGTTCTCCAGCATTCGCGCACTATCCACCTCCCAGTTGACAACAAGACGAGTGAGTCGCCTGATCATGTAACACGTGAGGGTCGCGGTATCAGGCAGGATGATGCGTTCTACCGACGAGTGCGAGATGTCTCGCTCGTGCCAAAGCGCTACGTTCTGCAAGCCCGCCTGCAGGTTCCCGCGCACCACTCGTGCCAGACCAGAAAGCGTTTCTGCAGAGATTGGGTTGCGTTTGTGCGGCATCGCCGAGCTGCCTTTCTGCCCTGCGGCGAAACCCTCTCGCACTTCCGACACTTCCGTTCGCTGTAGTTGCCGCAGCTCAACGGCGATCATCTCGATGGTGCTCGCGATGCTCGCACACGCCGACAAGAACTCTGCATGACGATCACGGCTCACGACCTGCGTTGCAGGAACGGGTCGCAGGTCCATCGCTCGTGCGACGTGCGCTTCAACTCGCGGGTCGATGTTGCTGTACGAACCCACCGCACCCGAGAGCTTGCAGACTGCAATCGTGTAGCGAGCAGCCTTCATCCGCCGCCGATCGCGATCGATCTGCAGGGCCCACAGGGCGACTTTCGCTCCGAACGTGGTCGGCTCTGCGTGAATGCCGTGGGTGCGTCCGATCATCGGCGTATCGCGATGTGCGCGCGCTTCTCGTACGAGCACCGAGACGAGTTCACCGAGCGCCGAATCAATGATTTCGGCTGCGTCGCGCAACATCGCACACCACGCGGTATCGACGACATCGCTGCTGGTGAGACCGTGGTGCACCCACGACGACTCGGTGCCACCAATGGCTTGTTGCACGACATCGACGAACGCAGCAACGTCGTGATTCGTCACCTCCTCACGATTGCTCACCGCCTCCGTGAATGCATCGTCGACGCGCGGTGCGCGGGCTCGACATGCCGCCGCAACTGCGCTCGGCACGGCACCAATGGCCGCCTGACCGTCGAGCGCATGCAACTCGATCTCCAGGTAACGCGTGAATCGTGCGGTGTCAGAAAAGATCGAGTCCATTTCCGGCAACGAATAGCGCTCGATCATCGTCCACCGCCCCGCATAACGACGTCATCACGTTCAGGCCCAACACCCACCACGCTCACGGGTACGCCCGTATGGTGCTCTACGAGCGACAACAGCGCCGAAACCTGGCTCGGCAAGTCGGCTTCTGCCCTGCAACGTCGCAGTTCTTGCTTCCAGCCAGGGATTTCTTCATACACACACTCGATACGACCGAGTGTGTCGGGGTCGTCGGGGAATCCGTCAAGCACACGACCATCGAGTCGATAACCAACACACACGCGAATGCTGTCGAAGTCGTCGAGCACGTCGAGTTTCGTCAGAGCGATATCAGTGAGTGAGTTCACACGCACTGCGTGTCGCAACATGACGAGGTCGAGCCAACCAGGTCGGCGGCGGCGTCCAGTGACGGTGCCAAACTCACGACCGATATCGACAATACGGTCGCCGAGTTCACCGTGAAGTTCGGTCGGGAATGGTCCCGCACCAACACGTGTGGTGTAGGCCTTGGCGATACCCACCACCCGAGAAATATCACGTGGACCGAGACCACTTCCGGCGCAAGCGCCACCTGCGGTCGGGTTCGACGAGGTGACGAATGGATACGTGCCGTGATCAATATCGAGGAATGTGGCTTGCGCACCCTCGAGCAGGATGGATGCATCATCTGCAAGAGCATCGTGGAGAAGATTCACCGTGTCGGCCAGATGCGGGAGCAATCGCTGGGCATAGCCGTCATATGCAGTGACGATTTCGTCGACATCGAGGAGTGGCTCTCCGAGCGTGGCAAAGAGGAGGTTCTCTTGTGTTGCGCGTTCCTTCACGAGACTGCGGAAGCGTTCACGGTCGCGCGCATCACCAGCGCGAATTCCGACACGTTGCACCTTGTCGGAATATGCGGGGCCAATTCCCTTCAATGTGGTGCCGAGCTTTGATTCGCCACGCGATGACTCGTTGATTGCATCACGACGCTGGTGCCACGGGAAGATGAGATGGGCAAGCGTTGAGACACGTAGCCCTCGACACGAGACACCGCGTGATTGAAGCGTGTCGACTTCTGCAAACAAGGTCGGGAGGTCGACGACGACACCATTCCCGATGACCGGGATGACGTGCGGATACAACACTCCGCTCGGAACGAGTTGTAGTGCATAGCGCTCGGCTCCGACCACCACCGTGTGTCCTGCGTTGTGCCCACCCTGGTAACGCACTACAAGACCGTGCGCGCCAGACAAGAGATCGATGATCTTGGCCTTGCCCTCGTCACCCCACTGGGTGCCGACTACGACGGTGACGGGCATTGACGCTCCTGGCTCGAGGGAACGTTGAGAAAGCCTACTCGTGTTTGTGCATCATCACGGCAGAAAACCCAGGGAGCACCGATAGTTTCGTGACGTGAACGGCGTGCTTCGACGTCGCGATTGGGCGACGATGAGCGCCTCAGACCGCAGAGCATTCACTGAGCGCTCGCTCAACGACGTGCTGACGGCATCGTTACGCGACGAGATTGCCGCGCTCGTTGACGATGTGCGGGTGCGTGGGGACGAGGCGGTGTGTGACGCCACTCGAAGGTTTGACGGTGTGTCGTTGCGCGCTGACGAACTGCGTGTCTCCACCGACGACATCATGCGCGCAACCGTGCAAGATGCCCTCAACACCGCCCTCAACGACGCAATCGATCACGTGCGTAGGTTCAACGAGGTCGTTCGCTCGCGACTGAGTGATTGGTCGATGGAAATCGAACCAGGCGCACGGGTCGGCGAGAAAGTCACCGCGATTTCGTCAGCGGCGTTGTTCGTACCGAGCGGCAAGGCCAGTTATCCGTCGGTGGCGTACCAACTCGGGGTGCCGGCGGTGGTGGCGGGGGTGCCACGTATTGCCATCGTCGTGCCGCCAATGCCCGATGGTTCCGGTCGTGTCGACCCAGCAGTACTCGTCGTGTGTCGGATGCTCGGTATCAACGAGGTGTACCGAGCCAACGGACCTGCGGCAATTGCAGCACTCGGCTTTGGCACAAAGACCATCACTTCGGTGCGCAAGATCGTGGGCCCTGGCAGCCCCGCCGTCACCGCAGCGCAAGTGGAGATGCAACGTCATGGAGTGTCAACGATGATGGTGCTCGGCCCGACCGAGAGCATGCTCGTTGCCGACGAGTCAACCGATGCCCATCGTGCAGCCCTCGATCTACTCATCGAGGCTGAACACGGTGAAGACTCCACCGTGGTACTCGTCGCAACCGATGCAGGTGTCGTCAACGCAATTGATGCACAACTCGAGACCATGGTGCGTCAACTGCCAGCAGCTCGTGCTTCAGCGGTGCGAGCCGCGCTCGGCGTAAACGGTGGAGCCGTACTCGTCGGCACGCTCGCCGAGGCTTGCGATGTCGTCAACGCGTTCGCGCCCGAGCATCTACAGCTCGCGGTCGCGGCAGAACGGGCCGACGAGTTGATGATCCGCATCCGAAACGCCGGGGAGATTCTCGTCGGGCAGCACACACCGTTCTCTGCCGCCAACTTCGTGCTAGGGGTCCCGGCCTCGTTGCCGACGAGTGGATTCGCCGCGGTGTCATCGGGCATTACCGCTGCGACCTTCTTGAAGACCACTGCGATCGCATCGTCAAACGAACGTGCTCTGCGGAGGATGAAGGGAACGATTGAGGCGTTGGCAGATCACGAGGGGTTCCCGGCGCACGGCAATGCCTTACGAGACCGCTTCAACTGAGGATGACTGGTTGCAGCGTGGCTTGCGCTGGTCGTTCAGCCTGCGTCTGATGGATTGACAGTGAATTCGCCGTCGACCAAGTCGACGATGATCATTCCGTTACCGCTCGTCTCTGACACCTTGCCTTCGAGCAAGAGCAGTGCGGCCGGGTCGGCAATGGTGCGCTGAATGAGGCGCTTCAACGGTCGCGCACCAAACTCGACGTCGTAGCCACGATCGGCCAACGCCAAGCGTGCCGCCGGAGTGACTGCGAGGGTGATACGTCGCTCACCGAGACGGTCAATTAGGCGCTGCAACTGAATCTCGACGATTGCACCAAGATGCTCGCGGCTCAACGCGTCGAATCGAACGATCTCGTCGATGCGGTTCACGAACTCCGGTTTGAAATACTCGACCGGCTCAACCGGCAGGTTGCTCGTCATGATCAGCACGGTGTTGGTGAAGTCGACCGTTCGACCCTGACCGTCAGTGAGACGTCCGTCGTCGAGCACCTGCAACAACATGTTGAACACCTCTGGGTGCGCCTTCTCGATTTCGTCAAGCAACACCACGCTGTAGGGGCGTCGGCGAACCGCCTCGGTCAACTGACCGCCTTCGTCGTATCCGACATATCCCGGGGGCGCGCCGACGAGTCGGCTCACTGAGTGCTTCTCGGAGTACTCGCCCATGTCGATGCGCACGATCGCTTTCTCATCATCAAAGAGGAATGATGCGAGTGCGCGAGCCAGTTCGGTCTTGCCCACCCCGGTGGGGCCAAGAAACATGAATGAACCGATTGGGCGATTGGGGTCGGAGAGCCCCGCACGACTACGTCGAATGGCATTGGCCACCACCGTCACTGCTGCATCTTGACCGACCACGCGTAGATGCAACAGGTCCTCGAGGTGCACGAGCTTGTGCATCTCGCCTTCCATCAATCGCGTAACGGGAATTCCCGTCCACTTCGCCACAACTTCGGCGATGTCTTCGGCATCGACTTCTTCCTTCAGCATTCGTTCTTCACCCAGCGAACCGATCTCGCCCACCGTCGCCTCAGTGATGCGACGCTCAAGTTCGGGAATCCGTCCGTAGATGAGTTCGGCCTTCTTCTCGAGATCAGATTCGCGCTCGGCTTGCTGACGTAGAGCGTCAAGTTCCTCCTTCAACGTGCGCACGGCACTGATGCCTTGCTTCTCGGCCTCCCAGCGCTTCTTCATTTCCGCCGACTTCTCGCTCAGTTCGGCGAGTTCGGTCTCGAGGGCACCGAGGCGTTCCTTGCTGGCGGCATCAGTTTCCTTGGAGAGGGCGACTCTCTCGATTTGCAACTGCATGATGCGACGTTCGACGACGTCGATTTCGGTTGGCATCGAGTCGATCTCGATGCGCAACTTGCTCGCCGCCTCGTCGACCAGGTCGATTGCTTTGTCGGGCAAGAAACGGTTGGTCAGATAACGGTTGGAGAGCACCGCTGCACTCACGAGTGCGTTGTCTTGGATGCGCACGCCGTGGTGCACCTCATAACGCTCTTTCAGTCCACGAAGGATGGCAATCGTGTCCTCGACGCTTGGTTCACCGACGTACACCTGCTGGAATCGGCGTTCGAGTGCCGCGTCTTTCTCGACGTGTGTGCGGTACTCATCGAGCGTGGTCGCACCGATCATTCGCAGTTCGCCACGGGCGAGCATCGGCTTCACCATGTTGCCGGCGTCCATCGCCCCCTCCGCGCCACCGGCTCCAACCAGCGTGTGGATCTCGTCGACGAACGTGATGACCTCTCCACCAGCGTCGGTGATCTCCTTGAGGACCGCCTTCAGGCGTTCTTCGAACTCTCCGCGATACTTCGCACCAGCGAGCATCGCCCCCAAATCAAGCGAGATCAGTCGCTTCGACTTCAACCCTTCGGGTACGTCGCCCGACGCAATGCGCTGCGCGAGTCCTTCGACGATTGCCGTCTTGCCGACGCCCGGCTCGCCGATGAGAATCGGGTTGTTCTTCGTTCGCCGTGAGAGCACTTGCACGACGCGACGAATCTCTTCGTCACGCCCGATCACCGGGTCGATCTTTCCTGCGCGAGCACGGGCCGTGAGATCGACGCTGTATTTCTCGAGTGCTTGAAATTGATCTTCGGGATTCTGCGACGAAACGCGGTGCGAGCCACGAACGTCCCTCAGCGCGGCGAGCATCTCATCACGTGGCACGCCGACGATCTCGTGCATCGCAAGAACGAGCAACTCCACCGAGAGATAATCGTCCTTGAATTCAGTCTGCATCTCGGCGGCCGTGGCAAACACCGCAGCGAGTTCACGGTTGAGTCGCGGTTCTGAGCCACCCTTGGTATTCGGCAGTTTTGCGATTGCTGCCGCGCACTTCTCGGCGACGACATTGACCGGCACTCCCACCTTGGCGAGCAGTGGTGCGGTGATGGTGCCGTCCTGCTTGACGAGTTCGGCCATCACATGATGCGGCGTAAGTTCTGGATTGCCGTTGGCAGTCGCCGATTGCATTGCGCCAGACACGGCCTCACCGGTCTTGACCGTCCATTTGCGCGGATCGAGTGTCATGGTTGAGCCCTTTCAGCGATCCCCGAGGAAACCGGATCGGCGAGTGAACACCGACAGCACCTGACGCGTTGGCACCAACTCTCCCCGCGAAGCACGCTGGGCCGCCACATGGGCGCGCAACATCTCCACTTCTTTGCGGAGTTCGGCGACTTCGTTCTCAAGTTCGAGTACGTGACGGATTCCTTCGAGGTTCATCCCCGAGTCGACGAGTTCTGCGATGCGATGCAGTCGCGCAATGTCGGCTTGGCTGTAACGCCGATTGCCACCTTGCGTACGGGCCGGTCGCAACAATCCGACACGTTCATAGTTTCTCAACGTTTGCGGGTGCATGCCGGAGAGCTCGGCTGCGACCGAGATGACGTACACCGCCATGCTGTAACTGTCGCGATCGTGTTGCTGGCTCATGATGCCTCCTCTTTGGCGAATGCGAGCAGTGCTTCCCGTTGTGGTTCGGTGAGTTTCGTTGGAACGATCACGTCGACCGTGACGATGAGGTCCCCGGTGGCCTTCTCTGTCGCAATGCCGCGACCTTTCACGCGGTGACGGCTTCCGGGTTGGGTACCTGCGCGAAGGCGAAGCATCACTGCATCTCCCTCGAGGGTCGGAACGGCAACATCAGCGCCGAGTGCAGCGGCAGTGAAGGACACGGGGATTCGCACGAGCAGGTTGCGACCGTCACGGGAGAACACGGGGTGCGGCGTCACCCGACAAACGACGAAGAGATCTCCTGGCGGTCCGCCATTGCGACCGGGTGCTCCACGACCCTTGATGCGAATCTTCGAGCCGTCATCAATGCCGGCGGGAACGCGCACGTTTACTTCGCGGTTGCGCATTTCAATGCCGGTACCTCGACACGTTCCGCACGGATGTTCGATTACCGCACCGCGGCCCGCGCACTGTGCACAAGGCACTGAGAATGCAAAGCCACCTTGGTTCGTCTCGGTGACACCACGACCGTTGCATCGTGTGCAGCGTTTGGGCGTCGTGCCTGTTCGCGCTCCCGAACCGGTGCACGACGAACAAACCGCTTCTGAAGTGAGATGCAGACTGGTGGTGAGTCCTTTGGCTGCATCGACGAAATCGATGGTGAGCGATGCCTCGAGGTCCGAGCCGCGCTGCGGCCCGACCCCTGCCCCGCCACGACGTCCGCCGAACATTTGGTTGAGCAAGTCACCGATGCCTCCGGCACCCGCCATGTCTCCCATGTCGAACCGGAACGATCCGTTGCCTCCGCCACCGAACGCGCCCGGGCCAAGACGACGAACTTCGTCGTATTCGCGGCGACGCTGTTCATCGCCGAGCACGTCATAGGCAGCAGAGATTTCCTTGAACCGCTCTTCGGCCGCGGAATTGTTCGGGTTCGCATCGGGGTGATATTGACGCGCAAGTTTGCGATACGCCTTGGTGATGTCCTTCGCCGACGCGTTTTGCGCGACGCCGAGCACGGCGTAGTAGTCCTTCTCGAACCACTCTCGTTGTGCAGTCATGACGTCCTCGCTTGTGCGTTCAGCCCTTCACCTTCACCATGGCTGCGCGAACGACGCGGCCCTTCCAGCGGTATCCGGTGCG
>JBJTOX010000028.1:0-15150 GCA_046074785.1 Actinomycetota bacterium | reverse complement strand
ATGGCACCACGGTTAGAAGCAATGGTGACGATACGACCACGGTGAATCTGATCCACGAAACGCAGGCGATCCAAATTCTTGTCGAGCAGCAACACCTCGGCTTCCATGCCTGCGGCAATCCACGCTGAGTTCCAACCAACGTTGCCTGCACCAATCACCACGACCTTGGCTGGTCGCACGCCCGGTGCGCCACCCATCAACACGCCGCGACCGCCGTATGGTCGCTGCAAGTAATGCGCGCCGGCCTGCGTGGCGAGGCGCCCAGCAACTTCGCTCATCGGTGCGAGCAGGGGCAGTGAACCATCTTCGAGTTGCACCGTCTCATATGCCACGCCCGTCGTGCCCGCAGCGAGCAAGGCCTTGGCTACTTTCGGATACGCAGCAAGGTGCAGGTACGTAAACAGCGTGAGATCGGGGCGCAAGAAGCCGAACTCCTTTTCAGTTGGCTCCTTCACCTTCACGACCATGCTTTGTGACCATGCGTCGGCGGCCGACGGCACGATGGTGGCACCGGCGGCGGTGTATTCGGCATCAGTAATGGAAGCCGCGGCCCCGGCCTGCGTTTCCACGAACACCTGCACACCGGCCCGCTCAAACTCGCGAACACCATCGGGGGTCAGGGCTACGCGGCCCTCAAGTGTTTTGGTTTCCTTTGGCACTCCAAGGGTTGCATGCACTGGTTTCACATCCACCGTTCTACCTCAAGGCACTTGCGACACCGTGCTAGAAAAACTCCATGAAAAAGTTCCGCAATTTCATTGACGGTAAGCACGTCGACGCCGCGAGCGGCGACACCCTCGACATCATCAACCCCGCCACCGGCAAGGTGTACGCAACATCGCCGAACAGCAAGCAGGCCGACATCGACGCTGCGATGAACGCCGCCCAACGAGGCTTCGAGACGTGGAAAGATTCGACACCTTCCGAACGCTCGCTTGCGCTCTTCCGCATCGCAGATGCAATCGAAGCTCGCAAGGACGAATTCATCGCAATGGAAGTCGAGAACTGCGGTAAGCCCGTCGCGATCACGACATCAGAGGAGATTCCGCCGATGGTCGACCAGATTCGGTTCTTCGCCGGGGCCGCACGCATGCTCGAAGGCAAGAGTGCCGGTGAATACATGAAGGGTTTCACCTCGATGATTCGTCGCGAACCAGTCGGCGTGTGCGCGCAAGTGGCGCCGTGGAATTACCCGATGATGATGGCGGTGTGGAAGTTCGCGCCGGCCATTGCCGCCGGTAACAGCATTGTGCTGAAGCCAAGCGACACCACGCCCGCCACCACCGTGTTGCTCGCCGAAATTGCCAACGAGTTCCTGCCCGCCGGAGTGTTCAACGTGGTGTGCGGCGATCGCGACACGGGCCGAACGATGGTGTCGCACCCGACGCCAGCGATGGTGTCGGTTACTGGTTCGGTGCGCGCCGGCATGGAAGTTGCCGAAGCAGCATCGAAGTCGCTGAAGCGCGTGCACCTCGAACTTGGTGGCAAAGCACCCGTCGTGGTGTTCGACGACGCCGACCTCGCCGCGGCGGCCGCGCAAATCTCGATGACGGGTTACTTCAACGCCGGCCAAGACTGCACGGCAGCCACCCGAGTGATCGCTGGCCCGAAGGTGTACGGCGATTTCGTCGAGGCACTCGCCGAAGCGGCGAAAGGCACCAAGACCGGCCAGCCGAAAGACGACGTGCTCTACGGCGCGTTGAACAACGCCAATCAACTCGCCCGCGTCAGCGGATTTGTCGAGCGCGCACCCAAGCACGCCCGTGTCGTGGCAGGCGGCAACAAGATCGGCAACGACGGCTACTTCTTCGAACCCACCGTCGTGGCCGACTTGAAGCAGAACGACGACATGATCCAGCAAGAAATCTTCGGCCCGGTTATCACCGTGCAGAAGTTCAGCGACGAAGCCGAAGCAATCAAGTGGGCAAACGGCGTGGAGTACGGCCTCGCCTCATCGGTGTGGACCCGCGACTTCGGCAAAGCGATGCGCATGGCCAAGGCGCTCGACTTCGGTTGCGTGTGGATCAATACGCACATCCCCGTGGTGGCCGAGATGCCACACGGCGGATACAAGAAGTCGGGCTACGGCAAGGATCTCTCCGCCTATGCGCTCGATGACTACACACGCATCAAGCACGTGATGGCCAACATCAACATCTAGATGTCTCTGTTTCGCCCACGCATGAATGGCGCAACGGCGCCCTGGCTGACTAGCGTTTTGCGGTCGAGGGGGCGATAACCGAAAGTGGGCATCGAGCGTGGCTCAGTTGAACTCGTTGACGTGACGAAGCGTTATGGCGACGTCGTCGCCGTGGACAAGATCAATCTCGAGATTCACCCCGGCGAGTTTCTCTCGCTGCTTGGCCCAAGCGGTTGCGGCAAGACCACCACATTGCGCATGCTCGCCGGCTTCGAGCAGCCCGACGAAGGGTTCATTCGCATCTCGGGTGAGTACGTGCAGGGTGTTCCGCCGTACAAGCGTGACGTCAACACGGTGTTCCAGCACTACGCGCTGTTTCCGCACATGACCGTGGCAGAGAACGTCGCCTACGGCCTTCGCCAAAAAGGTGTCAACAAGTCGGAGATCGCCACGCGTGTCGTTGAGGCGCTCGACATGGTGCAGATGTCGAAACTTGCCAACCGAAAACCGCGACAGATGTCGGGTGGACAACAGCAACGCGTCGCCGTCGCGCGAGCGTTGGTGAACCGCCCGAGTATCTTGCTGCTCGACGAACCATTAGGTGCGCTCGACCGCAAACTGCGCGAAGAAATGCAGATTGAACTCAAGTTGTTGCAGACACGACTCGGCATCACCTTCGTGTTCGTCACCCACGATCAAGAAGAAGCCATGTCGATGAGCGATCGCATCGCCATCATGCTGAGCGGTCACATCGAGCAGATTGCCGACCCCGAGACGGTGTACGAGCACCCCACTACGGCGTTCGTCGCGTGCTTCGTGGGTCGCAACAACTTCTGGCAGGGCATTGCCACCGAACATGGCTCACAGGCCGACGACGGCACGGTGTTCGTCGCCAGCCGTCCGGAAGAAGACGTGCCCAACGGTGAACCGGCCCTCTCGGCAGTGCGGCCGGAGTGCATATCGTTGAGCGCCAAGCAGCCCGCCAAACCTGAAAATTCGGTGCAGGCCACCGTTGCTGGCGTGTCGTACTTCGGTGACGTGCTGCAATACGTCGTGCGAACTCGCACAAAGGACCTCTTGGTGCTGGTGCCGCGCACCAACCCCGAACGGTTCCAGGTCGACGATCCGGTGTGGTGCTCGTGGTCGGCCGAAGACGTGTACCTGTTCTCGGCCCGCCAGGCCAACATCGTGCTGGCCGCCCCCGCCACCGCCTCGGCCTGAGCGCGGGCTCGCGCCGAAGAATTCACGAACGGCATTACCGCAGCCCCGTCGCCGTGTACTAACTTCGTGATGACCGTGGTGAGAACACAATCACAGCACGGTCACAGCACAGTCACAACACAGGGGGAAGCAATGACCAAGCAACTTCGCATGCTCGCACCGGAAGCATTCCGCGAGCATCTCTCACGCCGAGCATTCATCAGTGGCGGCACCGCTGCGGCGGGCTTCGCCGTGGTGCTTGCGGCATGCGGCGGCTCTGACGACACCGCATCAGACGACGGCGGCACGGGTGGCGAAGCATCCGGCGACTACAGCCGTGTCATCAACAAGGCGTCGGGAACCGTCGCCATGTACACCTGGGGTGATTACAACGACCCTGACATCATCGGCGCGCTTGCCGAGAGCGAACTCGGCATCTCGATGAAGGTCGACTATTACCCGAGCAACGAAGACCTCATCACCAAGTTGGCGGCGAGCAACGGCAACAGCGGCTTCGACATCGTCGTGCCGACCGGCCCGTACGTGCCGCAGATGATCGAGAAGGGGCTCATCCAGAAACTCGACTTGTCGAAGATTCCGAACTTCAGCAACCTCGACTCGGCGTACACGTCGCAGGCGTGGGACCCGAACAACGAGTATTCGGTCTGCAAGAACTGGGGCAGCACGGGCTACTTCTACAACAAGACCAAGATCACCCGAAAGATGGAGACCTGGCAGGACTTCATCGACGCGTGCATGAACGAAGGCAGCGGTGACTGCGCGATGATCGACACCGCACCGAACCTGTGCGGCATGTGGTACTGGGCGAACGGTCACAACTGGAACGACCAAGACCCGGCCAAGCTCGACGCGTGCGAGAAGTTCCTCGTTGACGAATTCGCGCAACACATCAAGGCGTTCGACTCGTACCCGAGCACCAAGCTCGCCGAGGGCGCGTATTCGCTGGCGATGGGTTGGAACGGCGACTTGCGTCAGGCCTACGTGCGCATCGCCGACGCCGGCGGAAACCCCGACGAGTGGGTGTGGGTGCTCGGCGCTCCGGCCACCGAATTGTGGATGGACACCTACTGCATCGCGGCAGGCGCGCCAAACCCCGAGGCTGCACACGCCTGGATCAACTGGGAACTCGTCCCGGAGATCTCGATCAAGGATCTGCAGTACCACGGCTACAACACGGGCATGAAGAACATGGACTCGCTCATCGCCGAGATCGCACCCGATCTCGAATTGGGCGACATGATCTTCTTCACGCCCGAGCAAGTGGCAACGTTCCAGACTCAGGAGATCACCCCGACGCTCGATCGCATGATCGACATCATGAACAAGGTGAAGGCGAAAGCCGGAGCCTGATCGAAGCCAGCCGGCGACGGATCGACCTGAGTTGACGTGACCGCCACGGTCGCGCCTCCGCCACGTCGGTTGCGGCCGCGTGCGCCTCGCTTTGCGCTGGCGCTGCCGTCGATCTTTTGGTACACGATCTTTTTCGTCGTACCAATCGTTCTCGTCGTCGTCTATTCGTTCGGCACGAAAGATACGAGCAAGCTCGTCCCGGTCGACTTTTCGAATCCTTCGACGTCGAGTTATGGCGAGGTGTTCGACGAGACGTTCTTCCAGGTGTTCCGCAGCACTGTGCGCATCGCCATCACGGCGACGCTGCTGTGCTTGCTGATTGGCTTGCCCGTCGCATACTTCGCGGCCTTCAGGGTGAGCGAAAAGTGGCGAGCCATCGTGCTTGCCGCCGTTGTGGTGCCGAGCTTCACCAGCTTCCTCATTCGCACCGTGGCCTGGCGAATTCCGCTTGCACCCAACGGCACGTTGTCGAAGTGGCTGCAAGACATCGGAGCCATCGGTGACGACGGCATTCAGATTCTTGAAACCGCGGCCGCCGTGCAGCTGGCAATCGTCTACAACTATCTCGGGTTCATGATCTTGCCGCTGTACGTGGCTTTCGATCGCATCGACGTGCGGTTGCGTGAAGCGAGCAAAGACCTGGGTGCGGGAAGGTTCGCCACGTTTTTTGGCGTCACCCTGCCACTCGCCGGCCCGGGCATTGCAGCGGGTGTGTTGCTCACGTTCATCCCGATGTGCGGTGACTACGTGACGGCCACGGTACTCGGCGGAGCGAAAGGCAACATGATCGGCGCGATGATTGCATCGCAATTCAACGCCGCCCAGAACTGGCCGCTTGGTTCGGCGATGGCCGTGCTGATGATCGGCGCCGTACTGCTCACGCTCATCGTTGGTGCCGCTCTTGTGTGGTTGGCACCCAAGGTGATTGCGCTGTTCGAACCATTGACACAAGCGTGGCGCCGTACGCGCGCTGCGAAGCCGCGCAAGATCGGCACACAGCCGTCAACCACGTCGGCAACAGCTGACAGTGTGATGCATCGTGCACTCGGCGTGTGGACCACGCTCGTGCTCATCTTCCTCTTCGTTCCCGTAGCGCTCGTGTTCTTGCATTCGTTCAACAACGCCAACTCGTTCACGATCTGGTCAAACTCGGTGAGCACCAAGTGGTGGGGCGAACTCTTCGATGGTGGGATCTTCATTCAGACCGCCGCACTCTTTGCCGCGATAGTGGGGCTAGCGATCTTCACACGCCGCGTACTGAAGCGTCGAGCCCAGTTCGGCGGCACGTACACGGCGTGGGTTGTGCCGAGTGGTCTCGTGCTTGCACTCGTGGTCAACGGTGTCATCACCAGCTGGTATGCGAACCTCTTCGACTTCCCGGGAATCGGCGACGCGATTCGCAACTCATTCCTGGCTGCGCTCGGAGCGACGATCATCGCGGTGTTGCTCGGCGGTACCGCAGGCGTGGCGCTCGCGCGACGACCAGGCACATGGTCGACTGCGTTCATGGTGGTGGTGTTCCTCATCCTCGTAACGCCCGAAATCATGGAGGCCATCGCGTTGGCAACTTGGTTCCCGCGCATCCAGGATTTGCCGATCGTCGGACACATCTTCACTGAGGGTTGGGGCCCATTCAACGGTGGCATGAACAAGTTGTGGGTCGGTCAGTCGATGTACGCATCTGCAGTGGTGACTCTCATCGTGCGCGCGCGACTCGCAGGTCTCGACGAGTCGCTCGAGCAAGCCGCGGGTGACCTCGGTGCGCCTCCGGGTCGCGCGTTCCGACAGATCACGCTTCCGTTGATTGCGTCGGCGATGATCGCGGGCGGACTGTTGTCGTTCGCACTGTGCCTCGACAATGCAGTCGTGTCGACGCTCATCAGCGAGGCCGGCTCAACCACGTTCCCGGTTGTGTTGCTCGGTGCCACCCGCAGCACGATCAAACCGTTCTGGGGCGTTGGCGCGGTGAGCCTCTTCTTCGTGACGATGGCATCGCTATGGTTCCTCGTCGTGGTCTTGCGTCGCGGTGGCGCGTCAGCGGGCAACATCGCCGCCACACTTACCGGCAACTGATGCCGCAGTTCGCTGAGACGTGTCAGTAACGCGAATCGCCGTAGGTCCGGCGAAGACACCCGACTGGTTACGTGATGCGGTGCGTGCGGCTGGTTGTGAAGTCGCCGAGTACGCAGATGCCGAAGCACTCGTGTGGGGCGACCCGCGCGGTGCGGATGCGCTCGGTGAGGTGATACGAATGCACCAGCACTTTCGTTGGGTGCAATTGCCGTTCGCGGGCATCGAAAACTTCGTACCCCATCTCGATACCGAGCGTGTGTGGACGAGTGGCAAGGGCGTGTACGCCGAACCTGTGGCCGAGTTGTGCATGGCGTTCCTGCTCGGCGGGCTGCGACACGTGATCGGCTATTCGCGCGTAAAGGAGTGGACCGTGGACCACGGTCGCTACCTGCTCGGCGGCAACATCGTGATCGTCGGTGGGGGAGGCATCACCACATCGCTCGTGCGCATGCTGCAGGGTTTCAATACGCACATCACCGTGGTGCGTCGACACCCCTCGCCAATGGCCGGTGTGCGGCGCGTCGTTGGGCAACAGGAACTGCACTCCGTGTTACCGACTGCCGACGCAGTGGTACTTGCGTGTGCGCTCACTCCCGAGACCACCGGGCTCATCTCGTCACGCGAATTGGCAGTCATGAAGGGTGACGCGTGGATCGTCAACGTGGGTCGCGGACGGTTGATTGTCACCGACGATCTCGTGGATGCGCTTCGTGAACATCGCATCGGCGGTGCCACGCTGGATGTCACCGATCCCGAACCGCTCCCCAAGGAACATCCGCTCTGGTCGCTCGACAACTGTCTCATCACTCCGCACATCGGCAACACGCGAGAGATGGCGGTGCCGTTGTTGTCCGAGCGAATCACGACGAACTGTCAACGGTTTGCCGCAGGAAAGCCCCTGGTTGGTCTCGTCGACGTCACCCTCGGGTACTGACGCCGGTCGCGCCGCCCCTGCGAGCATGGTGGCTGCATGACTGACCACTACGCCACGCTCGGCGTCACTCGGAGTGCATCGTTCGAAGAGATTCGTCGTGCCTATCGCGACCGTATGCGCAAGGCGCACCCCGACTCGGCCGCATCGTCTTCCACCGTCGAAGTGACGCGCATCGCCGAGGCGTGGAACGTGCTTTCATCGCCAGCTCGTCGCGCCGCATACGACCTGCAACTGGCATCGGGTAGTGCAGCAGGTGCGAGCACTCGTTCAGCCACTTCCGCGTCACGCACGACGCAAGCGCCGTTTGATCCAAATCTCGATCGCGTGTATCCACCAGCGAGATTCCCGTGGCGATTCGTGCTCACGGTCATCGGTGTTGGCGCTGCGATTCTCATCATCTTGCACATCATGGGTGACCCGATGCCTGAACGAGGTATCGACGGGCTCATCTCGTCAGGTTCGTGCGTCGACTTTGATCAACTTGGTGCGGCCTACGAAGTGCCGTGCACGGGGCCGCACCAAGCCGTCGCTCGCGAGCTCGTGCCGTTCGACTCGCCGTGCGACAGTGACACCACGCAGGCACGCGACCGACAAGGCATGGGCACGGTCTGTATCGAGCCCTAGTGACGCCGCGCGATGTCGCCGCGGCATGAAGCCCGCTAGTCTCACTGGTCACCAAGGGCGATTAGCTCAGTCGGAAGAGCGCTACGTTCACATCGTAGAAGTCGTGGGATCGAGGCCCGCATCGCCCACCAGAAGGTTGGCGTCGTGCGACCGACCGACATTCGCCACTCGCCGTCCCGCACTCCCTACTCTGTATTCCGATGACACGAAGCTGCGAGAAGCAGGGCTGCAACAAGCCTGCTGATGTCGCATTCGGCATCGACCGCATTGCTTGCGTGGTGTGGCTCGAAAACTTCGACGACGACGAGCCGCGGCACCTCAACCGTCTGTGTGACGAACACGCCGGTCGAATGACCCTGCCGCGCGGTTGGTCGTTCGACGATCGCCGTGAGCGCTCGCCGCGTCTGTTCGTGACCCCGAGGTCGACGCAGTCGCATACGGCAAGCGGAGTCAAACCTGCGACCAAGTCGTCCAGTGCCGGCACGTCGACCGCAGCGACCCCGAGCACAAAGCCGACACGCAGGAACTCGAACAAGTCCGGTGCGATTCCCCGACGCACGTCACGCGACACCTCTGCGCCGATGAAGAGGGTGGACGGCCCGAGCCTCTTCGACCCGACGCTGCCAATGAACTCGCCGCGCCTTGCGCCATTGCCAGCGGATGCACCGGCGCGCTCGGTGTTGATTCCGACTGAAACAACCGCGTCGATCGAGCCAACCGGGCCAGTCGAAGCGGATACGTCGGCTGGCAACGCCAAACCGAAATACGCGCCGAAATTCGATCGCACGAGCGACGTTGGGGGAGCGCTGAACGCGACCGGTCGTCTGTTGCGTCGAGCGTTTTCGAGCCAGACAAAACCGATCGAACGCCCAAGGGCGGCAACCGACACTGACTCGCTGCCACAAGGCGATCACATCGACGACTTCAACCAGGGCGACCATGTTGAGTAATCGCGTCGAATAGTCGACGTCTCGCTCACCATGGAACTCGAAGCGTCCCTGCACACCGCAGCACCACGGTCGGCAGTGATTGCCTATGTCGCCGAGCTCGACAAGTATCCGCAATGGATGGCACTCGTGCATTCGGCGAGTCTCGTGCACGGAACTCATCAACCGACGTGGGAAGTCGAGCTGCGGGCGAAAGTGGGTCCCTTCGCGCGGTCAAAACGCTTGCGCATGGCGCGAACGCAGTTCGTCGAGGGTGAAGAGACGCGCATCGTGTTCGAGCGCAGAGAAACCGACGGCCGACAACATGCGGCGTGGCGACTGTCGATCACGGTGCGAGACAACACAAGCACATCCGATGCTCGGGCGGTGACGCAGCAGGCCGGTACACACCTCGCCGGCACACACCTGGCAATGCACCTGCACTATGACGGAAGATTCTTCGTGTCGGTCGTCGAGGCCATCCTCCAGCAGAACATCGATGCGGGTCGCAAGCACCTGTCGAAACTGCTCGGTGATTAGCACGCAAATCGCGCCACGGTGTGGCGTTCGCTAGACGTTTCGCCTCGCCGTCAACACCACGGGCTGACCCGCGGCCAACTGTCCGCATGCCGCATCGATGTCGGTGCCTCGGTTGCGTCGCACGGTGGCGTTCACTCCACGATCACGAAGTCGGTCGGCGAAACGTCGGACGCCTGCGGCGTCGGTGCCGCGGGTAGGGAAGCCGGGTGTCGGGTTCAGCGGAATGATGTTCACGTGCGCCGAAGGTCGCAATGACAATGCCAGCTTTGCCAGCTCGTTCGCGTCGCGTGCGGTGTCGTTGACGCCGTTGATCAACGCCCACTCGAAACTGATGCGGCGATTCTTCACTTTCAAGTAGTCACGACAAGCTTCCATCAAGTCTTTGATGGGGTAGCGCTTGTTGATCGGAACGAGATCGTCGCGCAATTCGTCCCGCGCCGCATGCATCGACACCGCGAGATTCACCGGTAGCGGCCGAGTGGCGAGTGTGCGGATACCAGGGATGATGCCCACCGTCGACACGGTGAGGTGGCGGGCCGAGATGCCGATGTCGTCGTGCAGACGTTCGATTGCCGCCCACACCGCCGGCTCATTGGCAAGTGGTTCACCCATACCCATGAACACGATGTTCGCCACGCGCTGCTTTCGCTGTTTGGCGTGCCGCGCCGCACGCACCACCTGTTCGACGATCTCACCAACCGAGAGTTGTCGGTTGAAGCCAGCTTGACCTGTGGCACAGAACCCGCACGCCATGGCACATCCCGCCTGCGTGCTTACACACACCGTTACACGGTCGGCGTAGTGCATGAGCACCGTCTCGATCGGGTGATTGCCGTCCACCAGACGCCACAGGAATTTCACGGTGTCGCCCTTGTCGCTCACGCTCTCGCGCAAGAGCGCGAGACTCGTCGGCAATTCGGCGGAGAGCTTCTCCCGAAGGGCGGCCGAGATCGTGGTGATCTGGCCGACTTCTTGAAACTGCTTGTAGAGGCCGGTCCACACTTGGTCAACGCGATACGCAGGTTCGCCCACCATCACTTCGGCGAGCTTGGCGCGCGTGGCGTCGTAAAGGGTGTCGGTCACGCCTTCCAGTGTGGTGCGGCGAGCTGCTCATAGTCGCGCATCCTGGCTCGGAGCACATCAAGTGACGCCGTCCAGAAATCTTCCTTCGTCACATCTAGCCCGAACGACTGGCCGAGTTGCTCGGCAGAGTCCATGCCGGCGCGCGACAACAAGTCGTCGTAGCCGTTGCGGAATCTCTCGGGGTCGCGCTTGTACTGCGCATAGAGACCCAAACCGAACAGCAAGCCGTAGGTGTACGGCCAGTTGTAGAAGTGGCTGCCGTAATAATGCGGCTTCAGAATCCACATGTACGGGTGGGCCGTCGACTGGTCGATGCCGTCGCCATACGCCCGGTTCTGTGCGTCGCCCATCATCTCGTTGAATTCACTGACGCCGAGCGTGCGACGCTGACGTCGTGCGAACACCTCTGATTCGAAAAGGAACCGACTGTGAATGTCGACCACCACTTGCGCCGCACCCTGCAAATCGACGTCCAGCAAGGCGAGCCGTTCGTCGCCCTGCAATCGGGAGAGACCTTCTTCAACGACCAGCGTCTCGCAGAAGATGCTCGCGGTTTCGGCAAGTGCCATCGGCAGGTTGCGCTGCATCGGTGTGCGATGAGCCAACTGCGTGTTGTGATATGCGTGACCGAGTTCGTGTGCCGTGGTTTGTGCCGAGTCGACGCTGCCGCTCCAGTTGAGCAACACGAGCGATCGATCGTTGACGAACGACATGCAGAACGCGCCGCCCACCTTGCCCTCGCGTGGTTCGGCATCGATCCATTGTTCGTCGAGTGAACGGTCGACGAGTCCGGCAAGACGGTCGCTGTACGCGCTGAACGCTCCACGCACCAACTTGACGCCGTCGTCCCACGAGATGTTGCTCGGGGCGAACGACAGTGGTGCGAGCAGGTTCCACCACGACAGACCGTTCGTGTCGCCGTTCAATCTGCCCTTCACGCGCAACCAGCGACGGAAGTCGGGCAGTGATGCGTGCACCGCCGACTGCATGGCGTCGAACGTGGCGCGACTGACGCTGTTGGCATAGAGCGAGGCGTCGAGGGGTGACGTCCACTGGCGACGTCGGTTCACCGTGTTGGCCTCGCCTTTGATGGCGTTCATCGCTGCCGCACACGGCACCCCGATGGTCGGCCATGCGCGCATCTCGGCTTCGTAGGCGGCCTTGCGAACGAGCACATCGGGGTTGCTTGCCAGGCCGCGAACGGCTGCCATCGGCATGTCCTTCGCGCCATCGGGAAGTTCGACACGAGTCTTCAACTGCGAAGTGACATCGGCCTGCAAACGCCCCCACGCCGAAGAGCCCGTCGTCGACAACTCCGAATACAGGTTCTCTTCCGACTCACTCATCTGGTGTTCGGCGCGAGCCTGCAGACGACGCAGCGGTCCGAGATGTTCGCGCGCGTGATCGCTCACCTTCGAGAGTTCGTCGGCCCCGAGCGAAGCCACCCATTCGGCGAGACGCGCGACGAGTGGAGACAACTTCGAATCCATCACCTCGAGTTCCGAGAGCAACCCTTGCGCTTTCTCGTTGCGTGAGTCGGTGCTCACCGTGGCATACACGTAGGCGCCAAGAACGTTGTTGGCCTCGGCCACGGCGTTGAACGCAGTGATCACCGCGTCGGCGGCTTCGCCGTCTTGCGACGTCGGCGTGCGCGGCTCGGTGCCGCGAACGTCGTGTTCGTCGAAGAGTGAAGTGAGGCGACCGACGTCGGCGCCGAGGCGCTCCATTGCATCGATGAACGAACGAGAGTCGAACGACGCATGAACGTCGGCGACACTCCAGCGGGGCAGTGTGGGTGAATCAGGCATGCAGCGAAACTATCGGGCTGGCACTGCGCCAATGAACACGTCGTCATGATGTGCAACGTGCATGCCGAGCGATTCATACAGGCGAATCGCAGGGGCGTTGTCGCCAGCCACGTACAGCATTCCCCGACGCAGACCTCGTTCGGCGAGGTGCGCAAAGCCCGCAATCGTGAGGGCCCGACCGAGGCCCTTTCCGTGGTGCGCCGGATCGACACCAATCACATAGATCTCTCCGACCGGCGACGAACTGTCGGCGGAGGTTTCGCCGTGGTCGTAACCCGCCGCATGCACCTTGGTCCAGCAGAAGCCGGCGATGCGACCATCAATTTCATGGATGAGGAAACCACTCGTATCGAACCATGGCTCGCTCATTCGCGCTGCGAGTACTTCGCGGTTCCAGTCGCCTTGCTCGGGATGCGAAGCGAACGCTTTTGTATTCACCATGAGCCACTCGTCTTCGTCGGCACCCTGGCGGAATGCTCGCGTGACGAACCCCGGTGGAACACGATGTTGATCGGCCAGCGGCAATGTGCATCGCATGTGCAACAACGGTGCACCCTGTTTGAGGCCATGCCTGACGGCGAGTGAGCGTTCTTCTGACGTCGATTCGCAGATGAACCAGCGCACCGTGCCGCCACCATTCTTGGTGACTTGTTGCATCGCCGACGCGAGATCGTCGTTCGTGATGCGATCCCGACTGCGCATCACCCATCCGCGGTTGATGCGTGAGATATCAACACGCGACACGGCGAAACTCTACCCATGTGACACCTCGGCGAACGCCGCAGAGCGAACGTGCGATTACGGTGGGCGCGTGCCGAAAAAGCCCGTCAAACGTGCGACGCGCCCAAAACGCCCCACCAAAGCGGAGCTTCCCGCGCACGCAAAGCACATCTTGCGCGACTTGAAGAAGGACTATCCGCTCGCGGTCTGCGAACTCACACATGAGTCGCCGTTCCAACTCTTGGCGGCGACGATTCTTTCGGCGCAGTGCACCGATGCCCGTGTCAACATGGTGACACCGAATCTCTTTGCTGCCTACCCGACGGCCGCCACGCTCGCGGTTGCCGACGTTTCTCACGTCGAACACATCGTTCGCTCGACGGGTTTCTATGCATCGAAGGCCAAGAATCTGATCGGCATGGCCAATGCGGTGATGACGAGATTCGGCGGCGAAGTTCCGACGGCGATCGAAGACCTCGTCACGCTGCCTGGTGTGGGGCGAAAGACCGCCAATGTGCTGCGCAGCGTGGCATTCAAATTGCCGGGGCTGCCGGTTGACACGCACGTGTTGCGTCTTTCGAAGCGGCTCGGTCTTACTCGCGATGACGACCCGGTGAAAGTGGAGATGCAACTCAACGCACTGCTACCGCCGAAAGAGTGGGGCGAGTTCAGTCTGCGAATGATCTTGCACGGTCGACGAGTCTGTGATGCACGCTCGCCACGATGCGGAGACTGCAGGTTGGCGCCGATCTGCCCGTCGCGTCAGACCTAGTCTGAGCCCGCATGTCGAGCGAGCGGGATGATGCCAGCGCCAAGGCCGAACTTGCGGCACTCGTCGACGCGGTGGAGTCGTGTCGCTCGCGGTTGACGGCGTTGGCCGAGCGTCGCAACGCCGCTGCCAAAGGCAAAGACGATGACGCCGACTCGTTGCTCATCGCGATTTACGAAGCAGAACGCGGCTTGTCGACGGCGATTCGCCTGCTGCAACGCGCCGTTCGTTCGGCCCGCTGACATTCCGTAAACACACAGCAGGGCAACCCACCGCCACTCTTAGCCTTGATGCGTGGATCGTTACCCGCGACGCGACGACTTGCGCGAGATGGTGGGTTACCACTCGCCCCAAGTGTCGGTGCGGGTACGACTCAACACCAACGAGTCACCGATCGAACCACCCGCCGAGTTCGTTAAGGCACTCGCCACTGCGATAAGTGACGTGCGATGGAACCGGTATCCCGATCGCTCGGCTCGTGAATTGAGAGCAGCCATTGGTGCGTTGCACGGAGTCGGGCCAGAGAACGTCTTTGTCGCCAACGGCAGCAACGAAGTGTTGCAAGCGGTGTTGCTTGCATACTCGGGCGCTCGTCGCACCGTTGCCACGTTCGAGCCCACCTATCAACTGCACTCGCACATCGCACGCATCGCCGGTGCCACCGTGGCCAACGGTAAACGCAATGCCGACTTCACGCTCAATGTCAACGAGGTGCGCCGCGTGTGCAGCGAATATTCACCCAGCGTCACCTTCCTTTGTTCGCCAAACAACCCGACCGGCATGGCCGAAGATCCGGCGGTGATCAAGGCCGCAGTCGAGAGTGCACCGGGTGTCGTGGTCGTTGACGAGGCTTACGCACAGTTCTCGCCACACACCGCACTCGACCATGTGCATGACTCGTCGAATGTCGCAGTCAGTCGCACATTCTCAAAAACATGGTCGATGGCAGCCGCACGACTCGG
>JBJTOX010000027.1:0-3390 GCA_046074785.1 Actinomycetota bacterium | reverse complement strand
GACGATCGAGAGATAGCCGACGATGCCGGCTTCGACGTACACACCGAACGGAAGCAGTGCGAGCAGAAACACGAGTGCTTGCATCGCACCAAAGAGCGAACTTCCCGCGAGTCGCCCGAAGAGAATCGAAGTTCGCGATGTTGGAGCGGCAAGTAAACGATCAAAGAAGCCGTCCTGAATATCCGTGGCGAGCGCCGCGGCACCGGTAACCGAGCCGAAGAGCACGCCTTGAATCACCGTGCCGGCGAGCGTGAACTGCAAATACGAATCGACTTTCGGAAATCCGGGGAGGCTGATTGCGCGGCTGAACGCCGACGATCCGAGGGCGGCAAAGAACAATGGGAAGATCATCGATGGCCCGACGAGCGCAGGTTGGCGAAATATCGCCAGCGTCGAGCGGCGGGAGAGCGCGACCAGTTGTCGCGCCGTATCAGCGGGCCTGCGGCGCATTGTCGGCACCCTCGAGTCGATAGCCCGTCGCTTCGGCGAACACATCGTCGAGGCTCGGTTGGTTGAGCTCCAAGTGTTCGACCACCACTTGTGCTTCGTCGAGCGCGCGCACCACTTCGGCGACTCGCTCGGCTCCGCCCTTCAAGCCCACGCCAAGCGTGCCCTCGGCAGTCGGACGCAGTTCGCCGAATTTCGCCAGTACGCCTTTTGCCGCGTCGTTCTGCTGCTTCGACACGTTGATGAGCAGCGTGGGATCTCCGACGGTGCGCTTCAAGTCGCTGGGCTTCCCTTCGCGCACGATGTGACCGTGGTCGATGATTGCAATGCGATCGGCGAGTTGGTCGGCTTCCTCGAGGTATTACGTGGTGAGCATCACCGTGGTGCCCTCGCGGTTCAGACGACGTACTTCCTCCCACAGAGTGAGGCGACTCATCGGGTCGAGGCCGGTCGTCGGTTCGTCAAGGAAGAGAACGACGGGCTGATGAATGAGCGAGAGCGCAAGGTCGAGTCGTCGTCGCATGCCACCCGAATAGGTCGACACACGTCGGTCGGCGGCGGCCGTGAGACCGACGCGCTCCAGCAACTCATCAGCTCGCTGCTTCATCTTGCTGGCGGGAATCCCGTAGAGCGTCGCCTGCAATTCGAGCAACTCGGCACCCGTCATGAGCGGGTCGATTGCTGCATCTTGCAACGCAACACCGATGCTTCGTCGCACATCGTCGGCTTGCTTCACCACGTCGAAGCCGGCCACCCGTGCCGTGCCACTCGTCGGACGCAGCAGCGTCGTCAACATTCGCACTGCAGTGCTCTTGCCGGCGCCGTTCGGGCCGAGAAATCCAAAGATTTCGCCATGATTGACGGTGAGATTGATGCCGTCGACAGCCTTCACATCACCGAAGTGGCGAGCGAGATTTTCGGCGACGATTGGAGCGTTGTTCACCCGCTCAGTCTTGCGGATTGATGGCTCTCCAGACACGCTCGGGCGTCGCTGGCATGTCGATGTGACGAACGCCCAAATGGGCCACGGCATCGACCACGGCTGATTGCACGGCAGGAGTCGAGCCGATAGTGCCCGATTCGCCCACACCCTTTGCGCCAAGCGGGTTGCGCGGTGTCGGAGTCTCCATTGGCACCAATGTGATGCGTGGCGCTTCGACCGCCGAGATGAATGCGTACTCCGCGAGGTTGCCCGTCTTGGGATTTCCGTCCTCGTCGTATACGAATTCCTCGAGCAACGCCTGTGCCGAGCCTTGCGCGATACCGCCGTGAATCTGTCCCTCAAGCAGCAACGGGTTCAGCACCGTGCCGGCATCGTCGCAGGCAACCTGCTTCACGTGCGTGACCTTGCCGGTCTCGGTGTCGACTTCCACCACCGCGACGTGTGCACCAAAGGGGAACGTCGCGCCGCCGGAAGTGAACCTTTCGGCGATGGAGAGACCACCGTCGTTGGCGCGCCGTGCGGCGAGTTCACCCCAGGAGACGGCAACTGCCGGCGTGCCGGCCACGTGAAAGGCGCCGCGACTCTTGTCGAGCACGATGTCGGCTTCCGCGGCTTCGAGTGCCGAAGCTGCGATCGATCGCGCGAGTTCGACCAATTTCTGTGCCGTCTGATTCACCGCAGCACCACCGAGCTGCAACGAACGCGAACCGTAGGTGCCAAGACCATCGGGGATGATGTCGGTGTCACCCCACACGACATCGATCTTGTCCATCGGAATGCCGGTGTGCTCACTTGCGATCATCGACCAAGCGGTGACGTGCCCTTGGCCATGGGGTGACGTGCCCGTGTAGACGATTGCCCGACCGTCGGGCAGCACTTCGATACGCGCATCTTCATGATTGGTGCCACCAGAAGTGATCTCGACGTACACGCTGACACCGATGCCGAGTTGCATGCGATCACCGCGCGCACGGCGCTGTGCTTGCTCGCGACGCAACGCGGCGTAGTCGGCGGCTGCGAGCACCTTGTCGAGCGCGGTCGCGTAGTCGCCGACGTCGTACTCCTGGCCGATGGCGGTGGTGTGCGGCTGGGAGAACTTGCCGATCAGGTTCTTGCGTCGTACCTCGACTGGGTCCATGCCGATCTCGGCAGCGAACATGTCCATCGCGCGCTCGATTGCCGCCGTCGCCTCGGGTCGTCCGGCACCACGATACGCGACGATCGGCGTGGTGTTGGTGACCACCGACGTGGTGCGGCACTCGATCTTCGGGATTGCGTAGGTACCGCTGCTCATCGGCCGCGTGCAGAACGGTGCGAGCACTGCGCCGACGTCGACGAACGCGCCCGAGTCTTGGATCGCGTGCAGCTGGTAGGCGAGCACCTTTCCGTCGCGTGTGCCGCCGATCGTGATGTATTGGAGTTGCGCGCGTCCGTGGCCGAGCGCGAGCATCGACTCGCTGCGCGTCTCGCGCCATCGCAGCGGCATGCCAACCGCGCGCGACAATCGGCCGAGCACGATCTCTTCGGGATACGCCGAGATCTTCGCGCCGAAACCGCCTCCGACATCGGGCGTGATGACGCGCACGTTGCTCGTCGGGTCGCTCTTGTTGATCTGGTCGCGCACTCCTTGCGCGTGCTGAGTGGAAATCCACTGCCACAGCCGGCCGTCGACCCACGCCACCGCCGAGCCGCGCACCTCGAGCGGGCACGGCGCCACGCGCTGGTTCACGTATCTTCCCTTCACCACCACTTCGCAGTCAGCGAAGAACTCGTCGCCCGAGATGCCCGGCATGCCGATGGCCGTCGTGTCGAACACCACGTTGCTGCCTGCGGCGGGGTAGAGGTGCGTGCTCGACGCCATCGCTGCCTCGAGATCGACCAGCGCCTCGATCGGGTCGTAGTCGACCACCACGCGGTCGGCGGCGTCCTCGCCTTGCTCGGGGCGCTGCGTGATCACCGCGGCGACCGGCTCGCCGACGTATCGCACGCGGTCGCTCGCC
>JBJTOX010000026.1:0-9819 GCA_046074785.1 Actinomycetota bacterium | reverse complement strand
CAGGCGATCAACCACGCGCCGTCAGCGAATTCCTCGCCGACCCCGAGGTTGCAGCACAGCTGTCACGTGGCAATGTCACCGTAGTTGTGGGTCGCAGCAATCTTGCCGAGTCGCCCGAGTTCGCGCTGCTCGCAGTGGGCGCCGTGATGTCGGCCAAACCCGATGCTCGAGTGTTGCCCGTGGTGCGTCGCGGCAATGTTCGTGGCGCGGTGACGGCAGGTCTCGCACCGACCTCACCGAGTGGTGACACCAATTCGATCCTGGCTTCTGCAGCTGCGGGAAGCATCGAGTGCCTGGTGCTGCTCGGTGCCGACCCGCTCGCCGATGTGCCCGACGCAGACCTCGTTCGCCGAGCGTTCGCCAGCGTGAAGCACATCATCGCCGTCGATACGTTCGTCACCGACTCGGCGCGTCACGCCGAGGTGTTCTTGCCGGCTGCGGCATACGCAGAGAAAGTTGGCACTACCACCAATTGCGAAGGTCGGGTCAGCGATGTGGCCCAGAAAATCACCACCGCCGGAACCGTGCGCCCCGACTGGATGATTGCTGCCGAACTCGCCCTTGAGCTCGGCACAGATCTCGGCTTCACCTCGTACGCACAGTTGCAGGACGAACTCACCCGCAATGTTGTAGCGTTCGCTCCGGCCGCCGATGCCAACGCGGTACGACGCGAGGGTGTTGTCGTCAACCATCCTGCCCCGATTCGCGTTACTGCTGCACCAAAGCCCGCAGCGCCGCGGCTGAACCACCACTTCCGTCTGCACGTAGCACGCGTTCTCTATGACCGCGCGACTGCCACAGTCGAGAGTCCGTCGCTCGCGCAACTCGCGCGCGATGCGGCGGTGCATCTGCACCCATCCGACGCACAACGCCTGGGGGTGCGTGCCGGCGCCGATGTCCGGGTGGCCGCCAACGGTGCGGCGGTCGTGTTGCCTGTCGTTCTCGACGACGCCGTCGCGCGCGGAGTCGCGTTCGTTCCCTTCAATCAAAAGGGCAGCGACATTCGACAGGTGATTCGTCATGACGTGCCGGTCACCGATGCAGTCATCGAGGTGATCTGATGACGCACTACCCAGCGATGCGACCCATGCTCGATCCGGCGCTCGAAGGTGACGTGCTGTGGACCCCTTTGCTCATCGTGGTGCTGAAAGTGCTCGTGGTGTTCGTCATCGGATTGGTGGCGACCATGCTCATGGTGTGGTTCGAACGCAAGGTCATCGCCGGAATGCAGAATCGCATCGGACCCAACAAAGCCGGTCCGTTCGGTCTGTTGCAGACGCTGGCCGACGGAATCAAGTTGTTCTTCAAAGAAGACCTGCTGCCGCGTCGCTCCGACCGCTTCGTGTTCGCGCTTGCGCCGTTCCTCGCGTTCGTGCCGGCCTTCCTCTCATTCGCCATCATCCCGCTCGGCGGCGACTTCCGTGACGGCAACGATGGCATTGTCACATGGTTCGGAGTGGAGACCCGCGTACAACTCGCCGACCCGCATGTCGGAGTGTTGTTCGCCTTGGCGATCTCCTCGATCGCGGTCTACGGCATCATGCTGGCCGGCTGGTCGAGCGGTTCGAAGTACCCGCTGCTCGGATCCGTGCGCGCCTCGGCGCAGATGGTGAGTTACGAAGCCGCACTCGGTCTTTCGCTGGCGAGCGTCTTGTTGGTGGCGGGAACACTCTCCACGAGCGGAATCGTCGCTGCACAGTCGTCGATCACCGACTGGCACGTCGTTGCCACGGGTGTGGTGCCGTTCATCATCTTCCTCATCGCCGCAACCGCAGAGTTGAATCGTCCACCATTCGACCTCGTTGAAGCCGAACAAGAGCTCGTCGGTGGCTTCAACACCGAGTATTCGTCGATTCGTTTCGCGCTCTTCTATCTCGCCGAGTTCATGAACACCGTGTCGATGTCGGCGCTCATCGTCACCCTGTTCTTCGGCGGACCGCAGCCAATCTCATTCGGCGACTTCACACTCGACATCCCGCTGGTACCGAACGGACTGGAGGGCACCATTTGGCTGCTCCTCAAGGTGCTCGTCTTCCTCTATGTCTATGTGTGGTTCCGCGCCACGTTGCCGCGCTTGCGTTACGACCAATTGATGGACCTGGGTTGGAAGGTGCTGATTCCCGCGTCGTTGGCCTGGTTCCTATTGCTTGCCGCACAACGTCTGGCTCGCGATGAGGGCTGGAATGTGTTCGTAACCACGGCAATCTCCGTCGTGGTGCTCGGAGCTTGCTACGCCTTCATGCTCGCCGCGTTCTCGGTCAGCAACAAGACTCGTGAAGCGGAAGGAGCACAGTTCTAGATGGGTTACCTCGGTGGATTCCTCGTCACGATGCGCCAACACGGGCGGAAGAATCGTGTCACCACGCAGTACTCGGGCGGTCGCTTGTTCAAACGCAAGAAGCGCAACGCCGAGACGATGGACGAGAAGATCGACAAGCCCGAGCGTCTGCACGGTCGACACGTGCTCAATCGCTACGAAGACGGCATGGAAAAGTGCATCGGCTGCGAACTCTGCGCAGCGGTGTGCCCTGCGAAGTGCATCCACGTGCGTGGCGCCGACAACGATCCCGACAATCCGACGTCACCTGGTGAGCGTTTCGGATGGATCTACGAGATCAACTACTTGCGCTGCATCCACTGTGATCTCTGTGTCGAAGCCTGCCCAACGGAGGCCATCACCGAGACCAAACTCTTCGAGTTCTCCTTCACCAACCGCAAGGATGCGATCTACACGAAGAATGAGCTTGTCGTCGGCGACGACGGCAAACCCAAGCAGCTGCCATGGGAAGACTGGCGCCCCGGCGAAGACCAGCACACCTCGGCATGGATGCGCGCGACCGCTCCGGCCGGAGACGCGTCGTTCGTCGGAGTGGTGTCGTGGGCGGGCGAGCTTGGTTACGGTGTCCGAGCGGCGGAAGCCGATCAGTCGAGTGCCGACTCCGTTGACTCCGGGAACGACAAGTAGCAGCAATGGAACTCGTGGTCTTCGTTGTCGCGAGCGCGATGATGCTCGTCGGCGCCGTTGGGGTCATCACGCGGAAGAATCCGGTGCACGCGGCGTTGTCGCTCGTGCTCACGCTGTTCGGAGTAGCGGTGCACTTCGTGGCTCTCGAGGCGTACTTTCTCGCCGCAGTGCAAATCATCGTCTACGCCGGTGCAATCGTGGTGCTGTTCCTCTTCGTCATCATGTTGCTCGGCGTCGACAAAGCCGAGGACTTGAAGACCGAACCGCTCGTCGCCCAGCGTTGGCTGGCGGTGGTGGCGGGTCTCGGATTGCTCGGACTGCTCGTCGTCGCAGTTTCGCGTGGTGCCGAAGTGCTCACGACGCGCTCGGAGGGTTTGGCCACGTCAGCCGAGGCCGCAAGTGGTGATGCCAATATTCAACAGCTGGCCCAGTCGGTATTCGGAGACTACGTGGTGGCGTTCGAACTCACGTCGGTGCTACTCGTCGTCGCCGTGGTCGGAACCGTGATGCTCGCCCGTAAACGTGCAGCGGGGGAGGTGTGATGCCGGCGCCAACCACGCTCTCGTATCTGGTGGTAGCGGCGCTGCTCTTCGTCATCGGCACGTTCGGCGTGATGGTGCGACGCAATCCACTCGTGATGTTCATGTGCATCGAGTTGATGTTGAACGCCGTGAATCTCTCGTTTGTCGCACTAGCGCGCGAACTCACCGACATCGACGGACAGTCGATCGTCTTCTTCGTATTGGTGGTAGCCGCTGCGGAGGTCGTCGTGGGGCTCGGAATCATCGTCGCCATCATGCGTAACCGTTCGTCGCTCACCGCCGACGACCTCGCCGAGTTGAAGGGCTGAGCCAATGACCGATGTCGTCTGGCTGATTCCGCTCTTTCCGCTCGTCGGCGGTCTATTGCTCATGGCATTCGGCTCACGAATCGGCGAGCCGCGGGCGGGATGGCTTGCCACGACGATGACGGCTTCGTCGTTCATCGTCACGGTGCTCGTGTATTTCGACCTTCTCGGTATGCCGGCCGAGGAGCGCTCGCACGTGGTGTCGCTCTTCTCGTGGATTCCGGTTGGCTCATTGCAGATCGACTTCGCATTGATTGCAGATCCGCTCAGCATCACCATGGCACTGTTCGTCACCGGTATCGGTTCGCTGATTCATCTCTACGCCATCGGCTACATGCATGGTGACCCGAAGTTCTCGAAGTTCTTCCTCTATCTCAACTTGTTCGTGTTCTCGATGCTCGCCCTCGTGCTCGGCGAGAACCTGCTCGTCACATTCCTCGGGTGGGAAGGGGTGGGGGCGTGCTCGTACTTCCTCATTTCGTTCTGGCACACCCGAGAGAGTGCGGCTGTGGCGGGCAAGAAGGCGTTCGTCACCAACCGCATCGGTGACTGGGGCGTCATGACCGCGATGTTCGTCGCGTTCTCGGCCGTCGGCTCGGTGTCGTACAAGGCGATCAACGAAGCAGCCCGTGAAGGCTCGATCTCACAGACGGCAATCTCGGCCATCGCCGTCCTGCTGTTCGTTGGCGCGTGCGGAAAGAGCGCACAACTTCCGCTCTACTTCTGGTTGCCCGATGCGATGGAGGGTCCGACGCCCGTTTCGGCACTCATTCACGCCGCGACCATGGTGACGGCAGGCGTCTTCCTCATGACTCGAGTTGCGCCGGTGCTCACCGAGTCGTACGCCTGGGTGCCCGACACCATTGCCATCGTCGGTGCGGCAACGGCATTGTTCGCCGCAACGATTGCAGTCGCTCAGCACGACATCAAGCGTGTGCTTGCGTACTCCACCGTTTCGCAACTCGGGTTTATGTTCCTTGCAATCGGTTCGGGGGCGTACGTAGCCGCCATCTTCCACATGGTCACCCACGCATTCTTCAAGGCACTGTTGTTCCTCGGGTCGGGCTCGGTCATCCATGGCATGCACCACGAGCAAGACATGAGAAAGATGGGTGCACTTCGTGTGGCGATGCCGGTCACTGCATTCACCTTCATCATCGGTTGGCTCGCCATCGCTGGAGTTCCACCATTCGCTGGTTTCTGGTCGAAGGATGAAATCCTGCTCTACGTGTACGCAGACAACCGACTTCTCTACGCCGTCGGCATGATTACCGCCTTGCTCACCGCGTACTACATGACACGACAAGTGGTACTCGTATTCTTCGGTCAGGCACGCTGGCACGACGCCTCAGCCGAACACGGAGCGCACGGCGACTTTCATCCACACGAGAGTCCCAAGCTGATGCTGTTCCCGCTCGTGGTGCTGTCGGTGTTGTCCGTTGTCGGTGGTGGTCTGCAACTGCCGTTCAGCAAGGACTTGCACTTCCTCGAGCACTGGTTGGAGCCCGTGATCGAAGGCGCTGAGCGCGACATCAAGGGCACCTGGGCGTACGACAACAAGTACGTGTTGCTCGGTGTCGCCATCGTGGTCGCGTTGCTCGGCATCGCGTTGTCGGTGCTGGTGTACGTGAAGCGACGTCTCCCGGTCATCGAGCCGAAGGTGCTTGAGGGGGCGTGGTTCTACGATGCGACGGTTGCACGCATCGTGGGTGGACCGGGGGCCGCAGCGTTCCGAGGTATCACGGCGTTCGACGCCAACGTCGTTGATGGTGTGGTGAACGGTGCCGGCAGTGCGGCGCGCGGTCTTGGTTCGGTCGTTCGTCGGTCACAGACCGGCTTCGTGCGGGCTTACGCGGTAGTCATCGCGCTCGGCACGGTCGGTCTCTTGGCGTGGTTCGTGTGGAGGGGTTGGCTCGCATGACGTTTGCTGCCTCGGCGTCCACACTTTCGTTCCCGATTCTCACTTCGCTCATCGTCGTGCCGCTGATCGGAGCCGCACTCGTCATCGTGCTTGGTCGACGACGACAGGAATGGAGCAAGCTCACTGCTCTGATTACCAGCGTGACGACCGGGGCACTCAGCATTTGGGTATTGCAGGCATTCGACGGCACCGATGCCGGTTTCCAATTCGTCTCGCAACACGAATGGATTCCGGCCTGGGGAATCTCGTGGCATCTCGGCATCGACGGCATCTCACTCTTTCTTGTCGTGCTCACGGGGGTGCTCTTCCCGCTCGTCATCGCCGGTGTCGACCCGCACCATGACGAGCGTCCGTATCTTGCGTGGCTGCTGGTGCTCGAGGCAGGGGTGATGGGCTCGTTCGTCAGCCTCGACCTCTTCCTCTTCTTCGTCTTCTTCGAGATCGTTCTCGTTCCGATGTACTTCCTCATCGGTGGCTGGGGGTACGACCAGCGCGTGTACGCGGCAACGAAGTTCTTCCTGTTCACCATGGCCGGGTCGGCGTTCCTGTTGGTGGGCATCATCGCGACTGCCCTGCTGTCGCGCGATTCGGTGGGCAGTGTCACTTTCGACCTCGTCGCGTTGGCCGAGAACTCAGCGCTGAGCGTCACCGAAGGTCGCTGGTTGTTCGTCGCCTTCGCAATTGCGTTTGCAGTGAAGGTTCCGCTCTTCCCGGTGCATACGTGGCTACCCGACGCGCATACGCAGGCACCCACCGCTGGTTCGGTGATTCTGGCCGGTGTGCTCCTCAAGATGGGAACCTACGGCTTGCTGCGCTTCTGCGTGTATCTCTTCCCGGAGGCCAGCGTGTGGGCTCGACCGGCTCTCTACACGCTTGCGGTGATCGGCATCATCTACGGTGCCATTGCCGCGACGATGCAAAAGGACTTGAAACGACTCGTCGCGTACTCGAGCGTTGCCCACCTCGGCTTCATCGTGCTCGGCATGTTCGCCCTCACCGACCAAGCGGTCACCGGGGGAGTGATGCAGATGGTGAACCACGGAGTCTCGACGGGTGCCTTGTTCTTGCTGGTCGGCATGATCTACGAGCGTCGTCACACCAGACAAATCTCGGAACTGAGGGGCCTGCAACAGGTCGCCCCCGTGTTCGCCGGATTCTTCACGGTCGTGATGCTGTCCTCAATCGGGCTTCCCGGACTCAATGGTTTCGTCGGAGAATTCCTAATCCTCATCGGGTCGTTCGATACGGCGCGTTGGTGGGTGATCGTCGGAACGACCGGCGTCATCTTGGCAGCGCTCTATCTCTTGTGGGCATACCAACGTGTCTTCCACGGTGAAGTCGACGAAGCCAATCGTGGCTTTGCCGAGTTGCGTCCGCGGGAAGGTTTGTTGCTTGCGGCCTTCGTCGCCATCATCGTCTTCACCGGCGTCTACCCGAAGCCGATGCTCTCGCGAATCGAGCCGAGCGTGAATGCCCTCATCGAACATGTCGAGTCACGCACCGACTACCGCCAACCGACACAGGGCGAGGCCAAGGAGTAACGACATGGATGCCCTCACCGACTTTGCGCCACCATCTATCGATTGGTACGTACTCTCGCCGTACATCGTGTTGCTTGCGGGGGCACTGGTGCTCTTGCTCGTCGGTTCACTGACCCCGCGTTGGCCGCGAGGTTGGTACGCAACGCTCACCGCATTGTCGGCGGGAGCCGCTGGCGTCATCACGGCGATGCAGTTCTCGTCGTTGGGCGGCGCGCAGCCGCGCACGTTGATGAAGGGCACGTTGGCGCACGATCGATTCGGCCTCGTTGCGTTCATCGCCATTTGCGTGGCGGTCATCCTCACCAGCATGAGTGCGTCCGATGCGGTGAATGAGGACGTGTCCGACGACTCCGCGACCAAGCAGAAGGATGCTCTGGAACAGTACGCCCTGATGCTCACCGCCGCCATCGGTGCGGCGATCATGGTGACATCGAACGACCTCATCGTGTCGTTCCTCGGCATCGAGATTCTCAGCATCTCGATGTACGTGCTCGTGGCGAGTGATCGACGACGGAGCTCGAGTCAAGAAGCCGGACTCAAGTACTTCGTTCTGGGTGGGTTTTCATCGGCATTCCTGCTGTACGGAATCGCTCTCGTCTACGGCACCACCGGCCAGACCAGCATCACTGGAATTGCGACTGTGCTGGCCGACGAGGTCACAGTTCCGCGCAACGACACGATGCTTCTTGCGGGCGTTGCTCTGTTGCTGGTCGGTTTTGCCTTCAAGGTATCGCTGGTGCCTTTCCATTCATGGACACCCGACGTGTATCAGGGTGCACCGACTCACGTCACCGGCTTCATGGCGTCACTCGGCAAGGTTGCCGCCGTTGTTGCCCTCGTACGGCTGTTCGTCGTGGCCCTACCGACTCGCGCCGACGACTGGCGTCCGGTGATGTTCGTGCTTGCGGTGCTCACCCTGGTGGTCGGTTCCGTGTTGGCAATCGTGCAGACGGATGTGAAGCGGATGCTCGCATATTCGTCGATCAGCCATGCGGGCTTCATGCTCGTGGGTCTTGAAGCCGCCGGACACCTCGAGTCGGCTCGGGCGTCCGACGGCATCTCGTCATCGGTGCTTTACGTCGTGCTGTACTCGGTGCTCGCGGTCGGATCGTTCGCCGCGGTGTCGATCGTGACTCGAGGCAAGTCAGCCGCGCTTGATTCGTTCAAGGGAGTCGCGAAGACCAACCCGGTGTTCGCACTCGGATTCACCGTGCTCCTCCTTGCACAGGCGGGAGTTCCGTTGACCAGCGGTTTCGTCGCCAAGTTCGGCGTCATTCGTGCCGCCGTATCGACCGAGAGCTACGTGTTGGCAATTCTCGCCATGATTTCTGCAGTCATCGCTGCCTACCTCTACCTACGAGTGATGGTCAGCATGTGGCTCGCTGAGTCGACGTCCGACTCACCGCATCGAGTGAGCATCACCGGGCGTCTGACGCTCGGCACTGCCGTTGCCGTCACCTTGGTGCTCGGAGTGTTGCCCTCCGGCGTGTTGCGCCTTGCCGAGACTCTCACTCAGTTCGCGCGCTGAGCGGCAGCAGTTCTCGGAAGAAGTCAGCGACGAGTTCTTGTGCTCAACACGCCCTGACGAATGCGTTGAAGAGCTGCTGCTGGTCGTTCACCTCTGCCGCATCATCCTCGGGATGCCACTGCACTCCAACCACCCATCGGCACGTGCGGTGCTCAACGGCTTCGATCACGCCGTCCGGCGCCCGACCAGTAACGACAAGTTGGTCGGCAACATCCTTCAACGCTTGATGATGGAATGAGTGAGAACGATCGGGTGTCGGTGTTCCCATCGCTGCGGCGATACGGGAACCAGCCTCAAGGCTGATGGGGTGGTAGGTGTTCCAATGACTCTCGCGATCGGAGAGCACATCCCCAAGGTCTTGGTGTAAGTTCCCGCCGAGTGCAACGTTGAGCACCTGAACTCCGCGGCAGATTGCCAGAAGCGGCTTGTCCTGCCGAATTGCCTCGCGCACAACGGCAAACTCAAATTCGTCGTGAGCTTCAACGATGCCGTACACGGTGTCACTCCGTTGCGACTCGCCGTATCTACGCGGATCGATGTCACCCCCGCCTTGGATCAAGACGCCATCAGAGGCTGCGACGAGGTTCTCAACATGACCCAGATGTTCGGACAACGGAGCCACCGTGGTGACGACGCCACCGCCACGAGCAATCGCTGCGGCGTACTTGAGGCCGTTCGAGTAGCTCTCTCCGCGAACGCCGGTGGCACCCGTGGTCAACTTGCCCGGGAGGAGGATTCGTGGAGCCAATGTCGGAGCCGTACCGCTTAGCGACCAGTGACTTCGGAAATCTCGTACCCATCGGCTTTCGCGCCAGCAATGAGGGCCTCGGCATGGTCGCGTCCACGAACCTCGAGCACGACCTGCACGCCCGTTTCGCGCACGTGCAAGTCGACGCCTTCCCGCACATGTTCGACTTCGATCAGGTTGGCGCCGTGCTGGGCAAACAGTGTCAGTAGTCGTGCCAGTCCACCAGGGCGGTCACTGATTCGCGCGAAGACAATGAGTCGTCTGCCACG
>JBJTOX010000025.1:0-3419 GCA_046074785.1 Actinomycetota bacterium | reverse complement strand
TTGCCGCCCGAGAACAGCATCACGGGGCGCTCGAACTCGGCTGCCACCTCGCGGATGATGGTGACTGACTCGTCGACGAGCCCGCGCAGCGCCGATTTCACGAGAAAAACACTATGCCTCGGGGCATCGTGGGCAGGCGATAGGCCTAGTTTCGGGCTGAGTCACGCACCTTTTGCCGTCGCACTGATTTTTCGTACAAGTCGCCGGATTCACGGGGGTTGCGAATTGCATGCGTGTTATTCTGCGGATGCGCCAACAGGCGTTCCACACCACAACAAGGGGAGCACGAATGAAACGACGAAACCTACTCGTCGCAGCCTTCACAGCCGCGGCGATGATCGTTGCTGCTGCATGCGGCGGCGATGATGCGGCGACCGAAGAGGTCACCGAAGACACGGCGGCCGAAGAGGTCACCGAAGAAACCACTGCGCCGGCAGAGGACTACAGCATGGTCAAGGCCGCTGTCGTCTACATCGGCGTGCCTGGTGATGCCGGCTGGACTTATCAGCACGACCAAGGCATCAAGTACTTGGAAGAGCAACTCGGCATCACGGTGACGCGTCTTGAGAACGTGCCGGAAGGTGCAGAAGCGGTCGCAGTATTCGACAAGCTCGCACGTGACGGCTACAACCTCATCATGGGTACGTCGTTCGGCTACATGGATCCGATGCTCGAAGTTGCCGCCAAGTACCCCGACGTGTGCTTCCAGCACGCCTCGGGCTACAAGACCGCCGACAACATGGGCAATTACTTCGGCGCGATGGAAGAAGCGCGTTACCTCTCCGGTATCGCTGCTGGTGCGGCAAGCAAGAGCGGCAAGCTCGGCTATGTCGCAGCGTTCCCAATCCCCGAAGTGTTGCGCGGTATCAACGCATTCACGCTCGGCGCTCGATCGGTGAACCCGGCCGCGACCGTGCAGGTGGCATGGACATCGACCTGGTTCGATCCAGCCAAGGAAAAGGAAGCCGCTGAATCGCTCCTTGCCACCGGCGCGGACGTGCTCGCCATGCACCAAGACACCACCGCAACTGGTGAAGCCGCGAAGGAAAAGGGCGCCAAGTGGGTCGGATACAACTCCGACACCGAGGCCGACTCGTTCCCTGACACGTGGCTGACCGGCCCGGTGTGGAACTGGGGCCCGCACTACGTGAAGCTCGGTAAGGACGTCGCCGCAGGTACCTGCGACAACAGCCCGTACTACGGCAACATGGCTGACGGAATGATCACCCTCGGCAAGTTCGGCTCATCGGTCGATCAGGCCACGCAAGACCTGATCGCCGAGAAGGCGGCCGCCATCATCGACGGCTCGCTGAAGCCATTTACCGGTCCGATCAAGGACAACGAAGGCAAAGAGCAGATTGCTGCCGGCGCGAGCGCCGCATTGGGCGATCTCCTCGGCCAGTCGTACTTGGTTGAAGGAGTCATCGGCTCCGCAAAGGGCTGATCCTTTCGGTCGATAGCGACCAAGCGCCCACCTCGCGAAAGCGGGGTGGGCGCTTCGCTGTTGTGGGGTAGTTATCGACGGAATACGCGAGGCCAGGGTGTGGCAAACTTGCTTGCTGTGACCACCGCGTCGGCCGGCTCGACGATGCATGCGCTCGAGGCGCGCCGCGTCACCAAACGCTTTCCTGGAGTCGTCGCCAATGATGCAGTGAATTTTGATTTAGCACGTGGCGAAGTGCACACGTTGCTCGGTGAAAACGGGGCAGGAAAGAGCACGCTCGCCTCAGTGTTGTGCGGGCTGTACCGCCCCGAAGATGGGCAGGTGCTGCGTGAAGGCAAAGAGATTCGCCTCAACAGCCCACGCGACGGGCTCGCCCATGGCATCGCCATGGTGCACCAGCACTTCCGACTCGTCGATCGCTTCACCGTGGCCGAAAACGTGGTGCTTGGTCACAAGTCGCTTTCGTTCGTGCTCTCGTCAACGGCCATCGAAGAGAAGGTGGAGAAGATCACCCAAGAGTTCGGCTTACCGCTCGATCCGCGGGCAATCGTCGGCGAACTGTCGGCGGGAGAACGGCAACGCGTCGAGATCGTGAAGGCTCTGTATCAGGGGGCTGAGGTGTTGTTGCTCGACGAACCCACGGCGTTGCTCGCGCCACCCGAGGTGGAGCAACTCTTCCTCACGGTGCGGGCCATGACGCACGCCGGCAAATCGGTGGTGTTCGTCAGCCACAAACTCGGTGAGGTGGTCGACATCTCCGACCGCATCACCGTGATGCGTGGCGGCAAAGTTACCGGATCCGTGCGTCGGGGTGATGCCAATGTGAGGCGTTTGGCCGAGCTGATGGTGGGTCGTGAGATCAACATCGTTCCGCGGCGAGCGAAATCGCCGACCGGCGATGTGCTGCTCTCGGCATCGCAGGTGCATCTCGAACGCGACGGTACCGATGTTCTCACCGACATCAACATCGAGGTGCGGGGCGGTGAGATTCTCGGTGTTGCCGGAGTTGCGGGCAACGGTCAGCGCGATCTTGCCGAGGTCATCGCTGGTTTGTGCAGCCCACAACAAGGCAATGTCACCGTGTGCGGAACACCAACCGCCGGCAAAGGAGCCATCGGCGCGCGTCGTGCCGGGCTTGCCTACGTACCCGAAGACCGTCTCGGCACTGGTTTGGCGCCGTCGCTTTCGATGGTCGACAACCTGGTTCTCACCCGCGAACGAGGATTTCTGGTTGATCGCAAGTCGGCATTCACCGAATCCGAATCGTTCATCAAGCAACTCGAGATCAAGACGCCAGGGCCACTCACCCCAACTCGCAAGTTGTCGGGAGGCAACGCCCAGAAGGTGTTGTTGGCGCGCGAGCTCTTCGCGGTGAGTGGTGCCAAGGTGCTTGTGGTGTGTTCACCAACACGCGGGCTCGACGTGGGCGCGGTCGAGGCCGTACACGCGCTGCTCGATGAAGCGCGCGACGCGGGTAAGGCGATCTTGCTCATCAGTGAAGATCTCGACGAAGTGATGACGCTCTCTGACAGGGTGATGGTGTTGTATCGGGGCATGATCACCCTCGAACAGTCGGGTACGCGGGCGAATCTCGATCACATCGGGCGAGCAATGGCAGGTATCGCATCATGATCGTGTTCGGCCGACGATTCCGCCTCGAGCAACGGCTCGTGCAACCCGCGTCGCACGCGTTCATCGTGCCGCTGATCTCCGTACTCTTTGCACTAATCGTTGGCGGAGTGTTCTTGGCGGTTACGGGCCATCCACCGATTCGCACGTATGGCAATCTCCTGAGCAATGGCTATACGAGCTTCTACGGCATCACCGACACCCTGGGTCTTGCGACTCCACTCATCTGCACGGGTCTCGCAGCGGCGTTCGCCTTCCGCATGAACCTGTACAGCATCGGCCAAGAAGGACAGATGTATCTCGGCATGATCGGCGGTGCTTGGGCTGGCATTGCCCTCGCCGATGC
>JBJTOX010000024.1:0-47111 GCA_046074785.1 Actinomycetota bacterium | reverse complement strand
GAGTAGTCGGTCGCGGGCGATGAGCGCCCTCAGAGACTCCCTTTTCTCGTCGTCGTTCGCGACGGGACTTCTGTCTCGATCTACGTTTCCTGTTGATGGTCCGCTGGAGTGTGCGGTGTCCGGTGGCGCTGACTCACTTGCGCTGCTCCTGCTCGCCTGTCGAACTGAACGCCCGGTTACTGCGTGGCATGTCAACCACGGTCTCCGACCCGGCTCTGAGGATGAGTTTGCGTTCGTCCGCAGTATCGCCGAGCAGCTGGGGGTACGGGCAGAATTACGAACCATCCACATTGCAGAAGGTGCGAATCTCGAGGCGCGGGCCCGCGTTGCACGATTCTCGGTACTACCCGATGACGTGCTGACAGGGCATACCGCCGATGACCAAGCAGAAACCGTACTGATCAACCTGCTGCGTGGTTCGGGTACGGCTGGTCTCGCAGGTATGCGTCGCCACCGACATCCTTTGCTCGGATTGCGACGACAAGAGACGCGGGCATTGTGCAAGGAACTTGATCTGAAGCCACTCGCTGACCCGATGAACGAAAATGACCGTTACCAGCGAGTGCGAATTCGAAACGAAGTTCTGCCATTGCTTCGCGACGTCTCGCATCGTGACGTCGTTGATGTACTCGTTCGGCAATCGGACTTGTTGCGTGACGACGATGACCTGCTCGAAGAGCTCGCGGCGATGATCGACGTGACGGACGCAAAAGCCTTGAGTGCGGCGCCGTCATCCTTGGCACGCCGCGCAGTTCGCCAGTGGTTGGCAAACCCCTTGCCTCCGGATGCGTCGACGGTCGAACGCGTGCTTGAAGTCGCACGAGGCGATTCGACCGCGTGCGATGTCGGAGCGGGTCGGCAGGTGCGCCGCAGTCGTCAGCGACTCGGACTTCACGGCTGACGAGTGATGTAACATCGTCAGCCGATGTCTCAGAAGCTACGCGGCAAATGGGCTCTCGGTATTCAACCACGAGACCTCATCTGGATAATCAAGGACAAGCTCGCCGTCTGCGAACGTCCGGGCGGATTCGGTGCAAGTCACCGAAAGGTGCGTCGCCAAGAAGAAGTCATCTGGCTACGAGAGAACGAATTTCACTGCATCGTCAGTGTGAGCGGTGCGCCGCACAACCTGCAAACGTACGAAGAAATCGGCGTGCCGTACAAGCACCTCCCACTCCTGACCAATAACGACATTGATACGTGGTGTAAGGGCTTTTTCGTCGAACTGAATTCCCTGCTTTCAACTGGCCACCGCACGATCGTGCATGCCGAAGAAGTAAGCGACCAATTGGTCAGTGTGATGGGGGCGTACCTGCGCTGGCTCGGCGTCGTCAAAGAACCGACCGAGGCCGTCACGCTCATCGAGCGCCTCGCCAATCGTGCGCTTGAACCCTCCGCTCGATCGTTGATCTTTCGTGCGCACGAGTTGCGCGACAACTGACGACTCGTCAACACCCCGACTCTGTAATCTGAATTTCGTGGGAGAACAGCGGCTCCTCGTTGTGGGAGTCGGCAGCGAGTTGGGGTCGCTGGCGACGGCATTGCTCGAAAGAGACGAGCGCTTCGTCGACATCACCGGTATTGACGTTCACCCGCCCCGACGCAGACTGCGACGCTGCGAGTTCCTGCGCGTGGAACACGATGCCACAGCCGAGTTCGTACGAAGAGTTGTTGCACATCGGCCCGATGTGATCGTGTACCTCGGGGTCTGGGAGCCGCACGCCAGGCTCGGAACCGATGCAGCTCGCATCGCCACCGGAAATTATGCGCGGGCGATCTGTGAAGCAATCAATCGACTGCCCCAACTTGACCGACTTGTCGTGCGGTCGGGCGTCGAGGTCTACGGGGCGCACCGTGGCGCGGTACCCAGCGAGCAGTCTCCCGTCGCGCCGACATCGACCTACGGGCACATGCTCTCCTCGCTGGAGTCGATGATTGCTGATGCGGCAAGTTCGACAACTCTCGTCACCTCATTGCGATTGGCGCCGGTCATCGGCGCGCACGTGCCGAGTCCGCTGGGTCGACTCTTACGCCTTCCCGTGGTGCCGGTCGATCCACTCTCGCGGGGAAAGTTTCAAGTGCTCGCCGACGACGATGCCGCACGGGCCATTGTTCATGCGACGAGTCACGGAAAGAACGAGGCGGTGAATGTGGCCGCCGACGGTCCGGTGTCAATGCGCATGCTGATGCAGCAAGGCAGGCGCCTCCTCGTGCCGGTGCTTCCGCCGGCGTGGCCGATTGCATCATCGTTGACGACGCTCGCCGGAGCCCCGTTGCCCGACCATGTTCGCGAACTATTGCGTCATGGTCGAGTGGTCACCACGATCCATCATGAACTTGGATACCGAGCCGCTCATTCCACCAGTGATGTCATCGCCCGGCTGTATTCCTGGCCGTCGGTGGTGCGAATCGCCCCGAATCGTCCTGCCGAGAGCGCAGCCTGATGCCCTGGATCAACCGGCCTGACGGCACTCGAATTCATACGCAGGTGACGGGCCGCGACGACGCACCGACCGTGCTCCTCATTCAAGGCCTTGGTATGAACAAGAACGGGTGGATGCTGCAGCGGGTTGCGATGGCAACCAAGTACCGCACGATTGCCGTTGATAACCGCGGTGCGGGACGCAGTTCGATTCCGGACAATCCATTCACCCTTGAAGACATGGCCGACGATGCTGCAGCCGTGTTGGACTACTACGGGGTGCATGACGCACACATCGTCGGTGCTTCGATGGGTGGGGCAATCGCCCAGATCATCGGGGTAAAGCATCCCGAGCGGGTGCGGTCGTTGACGCTTGCTTGCACGGCCTGCCGAAACCTTCCATGGCGCAACGAGTTGTTGCGGCATTGGGCCGATACCGCGAATGTACGCGGATTGCGACAATGGGCAGACGAGTCGGCGCGATGGCTGGTAGGGCCGCGATCGTTTCGCAGGCTTGCGCCGGCAATCGGTTGGCTCGGTCCACTCGCAACTTTCCGTCCGTCACGCGGGTTCAGTGCACAAGTCGGGGCAATTCTCGAGACCGACGACTCGATGGTCGCCGAACTAGGACGAATCACCGCGCCGACTCTCGTGATCGTGGGCAACCAAGACATCCTCACTCCGCGAGCTGACAGCGAGGAGATTGCCGAGCGAATTCCACAGTCAGAACTTGTGGTGATCTCGGGTGCTGCTCACGGGCTGATGATTGAGCATGCTTCGACGTTCAACCGAGTGGTGATCGACTTCATTGAACGCGCCGAGAAGAGGGCGGCACGATTGACGCACGTCAGTTGACGGCAATGAATGTCGTCATCGTCGGCGCCGGCCTCGCCGGCTTGACGGCTGGGCAACACCTCCGGGCCGCGGGTCACGATGTGGTCGTGCTCGACAAGGGACGGTCAAGCGGTGGACGTTGCGCAACCCGGCGGGTGGGTAACGCGGTGTTCGATCACGGTGCGCAGTTCTTCACCGTGAGAACCGACGAATTCGAACAGATCGTCAGCGATTGGCGGCAGGCAGATGTGGCTTGTGAGTGGTGCCGTGGGTTCGGAGACGGTGACGGACATCCGCGATATTGCGGTGTCGGTGGAATGACCACGATCACCAAACATCTTGCAAGAGGTCTTGACGTTCGCTACTCGAGTATGGCGTTCAACGTCGAGCGCAGCGGGCGCGCATGGCGAGTACGCCTCGACGACGGCACGCATGTGGACGCCGACCGAGTAATCCTCACATGCCCGATTCCCCAGTCGATGGCCTTGCTCGTGAACACCAATCTCGAACTGCCGGACGGAATACGAACGATCGAGTACGACAAGACCATTGCGGCACTCGTGGTGGTGGATGGTGTGCACAACGTCCCTTCACCGGGAGGCGTGCAACACGCCGACGACACGTTCTCGTTCATCGCCGACAACCGCCAGAAAGGTGTGAGTCCCATCGGCGCGCTCACGTTCCACTGCAGTCCAACGTTCAGCGAGGAGAACTGGTGGAGCGACCACACCATCACTCATACAAAGGTGATGGAGTTGACGCGACCCTGGATCGGGTCAGCGACAATCATCGACCATCAGCCAAAACGTTGGCGCATGGCCACACCACGCAGCACATGGCACGAACGATGCTGGGGATCGGATGGCATCGTGATGGCGGGTGATGCTTTCGCTGGACCACGCGTTGAAGGAGCAGTGCTGTCGGGAATCTCTGCTGCCCTTCGCGTGGTTGAGTAACGACCGAAGAGCGTCGCGACTACAAGTCGACTATGGAATCGAGCAAGGCGCGGGGGGCGCGACGCAGTGCATCAGTGGCCGGACCTGCCGGCAGCTTTGCACATTCTGTCTCGGCGAGGGCCGCGTAGTCGCGCGCGGAATCCAGCGCACCCGCGAGACCGGGGCCATTGCGAACGATCTTCAGGGCCTTCGTGCGCTCTTTTGCGGTGAGCGGGGAGCCCAAGAGGTCGAAAAGCTCGCGTGACTCTGGCGAATCGTGAGCCAACGTGAGAAGGACAGGCAGCGTGTACACGCCCTCTTCGAGATCGTGACCGGCGGGCTTGCCGAGTTGTTCGTCGGTGGCGACGATGTCCAGAACGTCGTCGATAATTTGGAACACCATTCCATAGGCATCCGCGACATTGGTGACCACATCGGTGACATGCCGATCATGTCCCGCGACGAGCGAGCCGATACGCGCCGACGTGGCGAACAGTGACGCCGTCTTGCCTTGAATGCTCATCAAATAAGAAGGAATCGTTCGGCCTCGGTCGTAGGTGTGACGCAACTCTTCGACCTGACCCTCACAGAGACGCCCAATGGTGCGAGCGAGCAGGCCCGCGACTTCATTGCCGAGCGAGGCTGCGATTTCCGACGCGCGAGCCAACAAGAAGTCGCCTGCAACGATGGCCTGCAGATTGCCCCACTTGGCGTTTACCGTTTCGACTCCGCGTCGCGTGGTGCTCTCGTCCATGACGTCGTCGTGGTACAGCGAACCGAGATGCACCAACTCGCACGCGATGGAGCCCTGGATGACATGGTCAGAGACCGCGGTATCGCTACCGATCTGTGCAGCAGCCACGGCGAGCACCGGTCGCAATCGCTTGCCGCCGGCGACGATGAGATGGGACGCGATTTCGGTCAAATAGGCATCGGGTGTGCGCACTGCGGCACGCAGGGCATCTTCGACTCGTTCGCGATCGCTCGACATGAGCGGCAAATCAAGCAAAGGAGACGCCGGGTTCATGTCGTCAGGCTATGCGCACCGTGTCGCGAACCTCGGTACTGAGCACCTCGTGTGATGCGAGGAAGTCACGCCAAGCGTCACAGCTTGGCATTGTCGTGCGTACTCATTGTGCGGTGCGTGTCACGAGCACGTCAACCCGTGACGGGAAACCTCGGGGGTACACTCGGAGTCACGACCGCAAGGCGTAACCAAGAAAAGGGCGGTAATAGCAGTGTTCGAGCGTTTCACCGACAGGGCCCGGAGAGTGGTCGTGTTGGCGCAGGAAGAAGCTCGTCTGCTGAATCATTCCTACATCGGCACCGAACACATCCTGCTCGGTCTCATTCATGAAGGCGAAGGCGTGGCTGCCAAGGCCCTTGAATCGCTGAACATCTCACTCGAAGCGGTACGCGCGCAAGTTGAAGAAATCATCGGACAGGGTGGTTCGTCACCGTCGGGCCACATTCCGTTCACTCCCCGTGCCAAGAAGGTGCTTGAGTTGTCGCTGCGCGAGGCATTGCAGCTCGGACACAACTACATCGGCACCGAGCACATCCTGCTCGGTCTCATCCGCGAGGGAGAAGGTGTCGCGGCACAAGTGCTGGTCAAACTCGGAGCCGATCTGTCGCGAGTTCGGCAGCAGGTCATCCAGTTGCTGAGCGGCTACGAAGGTGCGGGTGGCGAAGGCAAAGGCGAGCCGGTTGGTGCCAAGGAATCGCCGAGCGAGAAGGGTGGCAGCCAGATTCTCGACCAGTTCGGTCGCAACCTCACGCAACTTGCTCGTGACAAGAAACTCGACCCGGTCATCGGTCGTCAACGCGAGATGGAACGCGTCATGCAGATCCTGTCGCGGCGCACCAAGAACAACCCCGTGCTCATCGGTGAGCCTGGCGTCGGTAAGACCGCCATAGTCGAAGGGCTCGCGCAACGCATCGTCTCCAACGACGTGCCCGATACACTCACCAACAAACAGCTCTACACGCTCGATCTCGGCGCGCTCGTTGCCGGCAGCCGTTACCGAGGTGACTTCGAAGAGCGATTGAAGAAGGTGCTGAAGGAGATTCGCACTCGGGGTGACATCATTCTCTTCATCGACGAAATCCACACACTGGTCGGCGCAGGCGCCGCCGAAGGTGCGATTGACGCTGCATCAATCCTGAAGCCGATGCTCGCCCGCGGTGAACTGCAGACCATCGGTGCAACGACGCTCGACGAGTACCGAAAGCACTTTGAGAAGGATGCCGCCCTCGAGCGCCGATTCCAGCCGGTCAAGGTTGAAGAGCCGTCGGTCGCCCACACGATCGAAATTCTGAAGGGCATCCGCGACAAGTACGAGAGCCACCACCGTGTCACCATCACCGACCAGGCCCTGGTCGCAGCAGCAAACATGGCCGACCGCTACATCTCCGACCGTCACCTTCCCGACAAGGCGATTGACCTCATCGACGAAGCCGGAAGTCGTCTGCGAATCAAGCGCATGAAGACCCCGCCTGACTTGAAGGAAATTGAAAACAAAATCAAGGAAGTGCAGGCGGCCAAGAAGAAAGCCGTCGAAGAGCAGCGCTTCGAAGAAGCTGGTCGCCTACGTGACCAAGAGCGCTCGTTGCTCGAAGAACGCGCCCAAAAAGAAGCCGACGTGAAGGCCCAGGGCATCAACCTTTACGACGAAGTCAACGAAGAAGCGATTGCCGATGTGCTCAGCGTCTGGACGGGAATCCCGGTGTACAAGCTCACCGAAGAAGAGACCACGAAGTTGTTGAACATGGAGGCCGAGCTCCACAAGCGCATCATCGGCCAGGAGGACGCCATCAAGGCCGTCAGCCAGAGCATCCGCCGAACGCGTGCCGGCTTGAAGGACCCGAAGCGACCGAGCGGTTCGTTCATCTTCCTCGGTCCGACCGGCGTCGGTAAGACCGAACTCGCCAAGACACTCGCCGAGTTCTTGTTTGGCGACGAAGACGCATTGATTTCTCTTGACATGAGTGAATACATGGAGAAGCACACCGTGAGCCGACTCGTCGGCTCTCCCCCGGGATACGTCGGATACGACGAAGGTGGTCAACTCACCGAAGCCGTACGTCGCAAGCCGTTCTCTGTCGTGTTGTTCGATGAAATCGAGAAGGCGCATGCTGACGTCTTCAACACACTGCTGCAGATCCTCGAAGAGGGTCGCCTCACCGATGCGCAGGGTCGCACCACCGACTTCCGCAACACCGTCATCATCATGACCTCCAACCTCGGCACTCAGGACTTGCGCAAGGCGAACGTTGGCTTCGGCAAGAACGACCAAGCAATGTCGTACGCACGCATGCGCGACAAGGTCACCGATGCACTCAAGGTGCACTTCCGTCCGGAGTTCTTGAACCGAATCGATGAGGTCATCGTCTTCCACGAACACACGATGGAAGCGATCATGTCGATGGTCGACCTCATGAGCAAGCGTCTCGTGAGCCAACTCGAGGGCTTGGGTCTCGGTCTCGAACTCACACAACCCGCCAGGGAACTGCTTGCTCGCAAGGGCTACGACCCGCAGCTCGGTGCGCGTCCGCTGCGACGTGCACTGCAACGCCTCATCGAAGACCCTCTGTCGGAGCGCCTGTTGAACAAGCAATTCGTCGCCGGCGAAATCGTGGTGGTCGGAGTCGAAGACGACCCGGAAAACCCCGGTGACCAGCGCATCACTTTCACGGCCGTCGAGGGTTTCAAGCCGCCAGTCGGCGTTGATCTCGCCGGGGCGGGCGAAGGCGGCAACGCCACCAGCGAGTGAACCGCTCCATCGGCATTCGCCGACGACTAACTGCGGGGCTGATTGCGCTGACCATGGCGTTTGCTCTTTCGTCTTGCCGAGTTGACCTAGCCACGACAGTTAACGTCGCCGACAACGGCAGTGGCACCATCACGGTGCTCGCAACGGCTGACGCCGATGCAGTTCGTGTTGCACCCGAACTTGTCGATTCATTGCAACTTGACGACATCAAAGCCGCTGGCTGGGACGTGCTCGTTCAGAACCCCGCTGCCGATGGTGGTATCGCCGTCACATTGAGCCGTCCGTTCTCGAACACTGACGAAGCAACGATGTTTCTCTCGCAGCTCTCTGGCAACAACGGCCCGCTGCGTGAACTCTCACTCACCCGAACAGGCGGATTGAACGATGCGAGGTATGTCTTTTCTGGCAAAGGTGGTCTGCCGGAGGGACTGGCAGGCTTCGCCGATGCTGACGCGCTCGAAATTCTTGGAGAAGCACCCTTCAGTGATGCACTTACATCTCAAGGTCTCTTGTTGCGTGACGTGCTTGGAATCTCGTTGCGGATCACCATGCCGGGCAAGGCAATAGAGGCGAGCGGCGACATCGCACCGCGCTCAGACGACGATGTTTCCACCTCGTTCTCGTGGTCGATTCCTGTAGATGGACCTGATTTGCCGATCGAGGCTGCCACTCGTGACCGCAACCTGTCGGCACTGCTGGCCTCACTTGCTGCACGAGGATTGATGGCGTTGCTCATCCTTCTCGCAGCAGCACTCGTCATCTACATCGCCACCGTGGCACAACGAAGGAACCGCTCCGCACCCTCGTCGTAGAGTTGGCGCGTGCCGCGACTGCGAACCGTCTACGTCTGCTCCGACTGCGGGGCGCAGCACCCCAAGTGGAACGGTCAGTGCACGTCATGCCACGCATGGAACACCCTCGTTGAAGACGTCGTTGGTACCGACACACCGAGTGTCTCCAAGACAGTTGCGGTGAGCCGATCGCTCAACGCAACGACTGAAGCCGTCCCCCTCTCCGAGGTGCCCAGCGAGCGCTCCGCCGCCATTGCCACAGGCATCGGTGAATTCGACCGCGTGCTCGACGGTGGCTTGGTGCCCGGTTCGGTCACACTCGTCAGCGGTGAGCCTGGAATCGGAAAGTCGACCCTCCTACTACAACTCGCGGGTTCATGGTCTAGTCGTTCGCTCTATGTAAGTGCGGAGGAAAGCGCACAACAGGTTCGACTGAGAGCAGCGCGTCTGGGAGTGTCTGGCGCGAACACGTATCTCGTCTCTGCGATGTCCATCAGCGACATTGTCGGCGCCATCGACAAGGTCTCGCCGACACTCGTCGTCGTTGACAGCGTGCAGACGATTGCCGATGAGTCGATTGAGTCGGCTCCCGGTTCAGTCACCCAAGTACGCGAATGCTCGTTTCGACTCGTTCAAGAAGCGAAGGCTCGCAATATTGCGGTAGTTCTTGTCGGTCACGTCACAAAGGATGGCAACATCGCCGGCCCCCGACTCCTCGAGCACGTCGTCGACACCGTCGTATCTTTCGAGGGCGATCGTCTGCACGCACTTCGTCTCGTGCGGGCGATAAAGCACCGCTTCGGTACCACCAACGAGCTCGGACTCTTTGAAATGACCGAGTCGGGGTTGGTTGGAGTCCCCGACGCAAGCAACATGTTGCTCGCCGATCGCCAGGCGGGTGTCGCCGGCACCGTGGTGGTGCCAACCATCGATGGGCAACGCCCGCTGCTTGTTGAAGTACAAGCACTCACCACCAAACTCAACATCGGACTCACACCTCGTCGTAGTGCGCAAGGTATCGAGGCATCACGACTTGCGATGCTTCTCGCAGTGCTCGAACGACGCGCCGGTATCGCATTCGGTTCACTCGAGGTGTACGCATCGGTTGTTGGCGGTATTCGATTGAACGATCCTGGTGCTGACTTGTCGATTTGTTTGGCACTCGCTTCCGCCGCCCTCGACAAACCCGTGAAACCCGACATCGTCGCACTTGGAGAGGTCGGACTCGGCGGCGAGATTCGACACGTCAGTCATCTCGAACGACGCATCAACGAAGCTGAGCGAATGGGGTTCCGTCGAATCCTCATCCCCGCAAACGCCAAGGCCCCTGACGCACTGCGATCATCCGTCACCCGAGTTGCCACCGTCGCTGAGGCGTTCTCCGCCGCGTTCTAGGGTGTAGCCGTGCGAGTTGCGGCGATGACGCCGACCTACAACGAACGGGACAACATCGACGAGTTCCTCAGACAAGTTCAATCAGTCGATCCCGAAATCGACATCTTTGTGGTTGACGACAACAGTCCGGATGGAACAGGCCTTCGAGCTCTCGAACTTGCGCAGACGAACCCCAAGATCCACGTGATTTCCAGATCAGGCGACCGAGGCTATGCGGCAGCAAGTCGAGAGGGGCTCATGAGCATCGCTGCCGACGGGTACGACGTGATAGTGACGCTTGACTGCGATCTCTCTCACAATCCTCGGGCAATACCGACGATGATCGCACAAATCAATTCTGGGGCCGATGTCGTTATTGGCTCTCGGTATGTGCAAGGTGGCGGTGTCAGGAACTGGACTCTGTTCCGACGTCTCTTGTCGCGCTGGGGCAACCTCTATACGGCGCTCATGCTGGGGGTGGGAATTCGTGACTGTACCTCGGGTTTTCGTGCCTACCGAAGTGAAGTGGTTCGTGCTGGCATCATTTCTTCGACCACATCAAGTGGATACGCATTTCTCACAGAAGTACTGTTCCGATTGCGCCAGAGCAACGTCTTTGTCATCGTAGAAGTGCCGATCGTCTATGTCGATCGCACCGCCGGAGAATCCAAGATGAGCAAAACCATCATTAGTGAATCGATGCGGCATGTGACCAAATGGGGGCTACGACGATTCACCATCAGATAATGGGGAGCTCAATTTAGATCTTGATTCCCTAGCTACATCTGGCACCAACGTTTGGGCGTCCAAATCACTATTGTGATTCGACAACAGAGACAACAGCAAAAGAGCTGTCAAGACCGTAGTCAAATAGATGGCGATGTTGTGAATTGGATAGTAACGGATGAGCGTATATTTCAGAAATGGAACGACTTGACCTACTACACAAAGCAGTCCGAGCGAGATTGTGACGGGATCTCGCTTTGGAAGCCGAAGAGTCATCACTGCCGCCATTACGGTGACGACAAAAAACCCCAGAAATGCCAATCCAAGGCGAGCCGAGTAAATCTCAGGAAGAACTGAAGGCAGATAGGCGAGTGCCTTAAGTTGACTGATTACAAATACGCGGTCATTGTCATCTGAGAACATGCCAACAATCGAGAGCCACGATGACTGTCCGGCATTCAAGTGTCCGCTCGGAAGAAAGACTAGCTGTCTTCCAAAGACCACATTGTGGAGGGGTACGAGTCCCAGTACAAGCACAAACGTCGTCAATCCCATTAGGGCAGAGGTGACTTGGTATCGACTTCTTTCCGACCTGAGATGCACAACTGTCCCAAGCATTAGAAGCGCGATCATTGAGAAGCCCTGGTTTGGACGAATCCACACAACTGCAGCGGCCATGATTCCGAGGATTCCTAATCCACTTTTGCTGACTTTGCCCAACATGAGTCCCACCATAAACAGAATCAGAATCCAAGTTCCAAATTCTGAAAGACCGAATATCGCTGATTGAACGGTGTGTGATGACGACCACCAAAGCAGTAGGAACACGCTCGCAAGGTATAGAACACTTCTATGTGGAATCGTCTCTGTCAATTGAAGTCGCCGGATTACGAACAGGATTCCGAGGCCCAATAAAGACACAGAGACGACACCAGAGACGACACCACTTTCACCAAAAATCATTTGAAGAACGAAAAATACGTATCGAATTCCGGGTTGAAAATAGTACGTATCTTCTCCACCTCGCAGAAAGCCCGACTCAAGCATCTCCCGAACCAACCTGTGATAGACGAGATGGTCATTCCCCCTGAGACGAATCAAAATCTCTCCAAGACTTGGACTGATCCCGATCGCAGATCCAACCTCTGAAGTGACAGCACTCGTCGAAGCCGCAACAAACATGGGGGAGATTAGAGCGACATCAGCTCTACGGCGACTCAACCAGATAGTTGTGACAATGAGGATCAATACCTCGATCTCTATCGAAGCACCTGTAACTCCTACTGTCATCTCTGCACGAGACACGATCCAGAGTGCGAATCCAAGACTGAGCCCTAGTGCGAGAGTTCTGAAGCCCGATCGTGCAAGCCATAAGAGATAGACCAGCAGGAGCCCGATCGATACGTCTGTCAGTGTGTTTAGGCCATGGATCGGGTTCGTGCTCACCGACTCCACAAATCGGACTTGATTGCTCCCAACTACTTCGAACTGAAGACGTGCATACGGGTCTGCTGAAGTAGTTGCGTTATCAATGGTTCGCAGGAACGCATAATCGAGTGAGATTCTCGGTTGTCGTGAATCAGGTACCATCTGCACAACATTCGGACGTTCGTAGGCAGCCGGCAAGTTAAGTGTTGTATCCCCAACTGACAATCTGCCTTGGCCTACATACGTCAACTGAAGCGTTTCGCCCTCGTCAACATCAATCACACCGCGAAACTCCGCCCGAAACGGGAAGATTTCTACATTCCTGTCTTGGTCAACCCAGGGCCAAAAACCAATGTCGTAATCCAATTTGTTAACAAACGGAAGTCTCCAGGTTGAATTTGAAAGGCGTTCATCTCTAAGAACACGTGACTTGAAGTCGATTTCCCTGACGCTCAAGCTTCGTCGGGCGAAGTGCTCACTTCTCTCTGAAATGCTCGGCAGAGGCTCGAAGGTCGGAAGACATGGCGCATCTTGCTGAGCAAAGTAGTGCCGATAGCAAACTTCAAACTGGCCCGATGTAGGGGCTGCCAGGAATGATGTGGTTTTGATACAGATGATTGACGCAGCCATTACCCAAAACCACATCACCCCAACTCCGGACGGAGTGTCTTCGTCACTTGCACTGTGAGCTCGATGAAAAGAAGAAGTCAATAGATGAAGAACCAAACCAACCAAAACCAACTCCCATGTCGACGAAAACGGAATTCCGTCAAACTTGGCACCCTCACTAGCTGGCATTGCGACAACCAGTAGCAAAGCAAGCGGTAGAAGCTGTCGCGTTCGCACGCACGAAAACTACCCTGTCGAAAGCCTCGGATTTCTCTCCCCCACAAGCTCTCTCTGCGTTGCAATCAGTCTTTCGTCACCAGGACTCATTCGCAGACCTATTGACACGGCGTCATATGCCATCGACTTCTCACTCATGGCGAGCGCCAGTCCAGCGACCCGATCAATGGCTGAGTTGACAAGCCAAACAAATGAACTGGTGATTCCTTCAGCGTCCGCCCATGCGAAGTTTGATGCCTCGAAAGGGAGTCCGCGAACCAAGCTGAGGACTTCACGTACATCATTGAGCGCCGGTCTGGACTCTTCCCGCTCAAGTCGAGCGAGAGACAGACGGAGTAGTTCTGCATCGAGCACAATTTGTTCCGAAACGCAAAGTCGGTGTTTCGACGACCTTCTTACCGCTTCAGCGAGCCCGACTCTGCTAAGCCCGCGCCGAAGCTCTGACAGCACATTGTGGAAGGTTGCGTCCTCAACATCTACTTCCCATAGGGCGGTTCGGGCCGCCGAAACGGTAGGTCGGTCTCGATGGAGGAGAAGCCAACAAAGTAGCTCCACCGATTTCGAACGCTGGAATCGGACCTCTGTCCCTGACAATGTTTCAACGTCGACAGGTCCAAGGGTACGAGTAAGGACGCACCAATCTGATGGCTGCATAGTCGGAGGAAGTGGTTGGGCATCAAGCTGCAGCATGTCACGAATGGATCGGCGTAGCTGCCTGACATCCTCACTGGTCATTCCGAACGGTCTAAACATTGTCTCGGGACGAGAACACATCCACTCATGGCGGCGCCGGATGATTCGCGTTGTGGTCTGTTGTGAACTGGATCCGATGTAGATCACAGCGATCCCTGCAGCACTTATATCTTCAATGGATTCTGGGCACTCGGAAGAAAGAAGCACTACTGCACTCTGAGGGAACTGTCGACGGGCACGCTGAGCGATAGTCAGTGCTTCATCACTGGTCTTCGCCACGATGACATTGCCGGCCATGATGAGATCCTCATCCGAGAACCCATGCGTCACAATGACCCGATGAGGGAGCCATGTCGCAAGTGACATCGTGTTGACGAGATACCGGCTCATCGAGATTGCCTCGTCCAGGGGAGCTTCAATGGAGACCGTCTCACCTCGACTGACCGTCAAGGACACTGAACGCTCACTTGCGCGACCAATCGGAATCTCAATGGTGTCTGACGGCTGGGCAAACCCTCGTTGGGTCTTGGCACGGTCGATGAGGGTGGAGGCTTCGTCAGTGCGTGCTTGCCGAAAGAGCAGCTTCCCCTGTGACAACGAGGGTCCAGACGGACGTAGGAGCCGTGCACCTCGCGGTGAGTCAGCCAAGAGCAGCATTCGATCGTGCTGCAAACGCGCAGCCAATCCAACAGCCAGACCTGCAGAAAGCAACGCGGGCAGAGTTCCAGTGCTGTTCGATGTAGGCGTTGCTGTCTTGGTCGCAGCCGAGAGGTCTGGCACGTCCTCAACATTCGACAAGAGCACATCATCTGTGATGTCACTCGTTGACGACGACACTCGAGGAAGCACTGCAGCTGCGGCAACGAAGACGAAGAGAAACGGGCGAGACCGCCACGAATCTGCCGGACTCAATTTCCGAGCTTCGGTATCAATCATGTTCAGCGTCTTGGTCATGAGTCGTCCGATCATTTGCACCGCATAAACGAAGATCGTTAACCACATCGCGCTGACGGTGATCAAGACGAGAATCTCACGTTGCGTCAGCCATTCTTCGAGATGTAGCGAACGAACTACCGCACCTATCACTGCATCTGGTGCATTACCAGACGACCAAAGAAGGAGTGTGCATGCCACTACGACGAGTGCCTTCGCTCCGTGGAGACTTCGCCTTGCACGTATCACTGGTCCACCACTACCGCTTCTCGCACTGCTGAAACCGTCCGACTCTGAATCCCAATCAACGTGAGCAGTCTCATCGGCACTTCTTGGCTCACACTGACCTGCACAGAAAGCTCCCGAATGGAGACCTCACCCGCTACACCGTGAAGATCCAGATAGTCATACGCAGCCCGCGCACCCTGACGCGGATCAATACGTTCCCTGTCGAGACGCACATCGATGATTTCTTGTGCAGCAGCCCGTGCTGCATTACCCGCATGATCTTCAAGCTGCGCACGAACGGCCAGAAGCCGGGAGCCGTCAAAGACCAGTCCGGCAAGAGCAAATATGCCCGCCACGACGGACACCACGAATCCGGTCACGAATCGACCCGCCAGCGATCGACCACTTCAGTTGATGTTGCCGTCAATGCCCGATCAAGAGGCTCGAGTAGTCGGAGACCGGAGAAATCCAGTCGGCACTCGATATCTATTCGCACGGTCGATGCCTGAGCAGCTCTTTCGAAAGTTACTGCGATTGCAAGAGCGAGACAATCGACATCGCTTCTACGAAGATTGTCCTCGGCGACTTGTCGGCCAACCGACTCCATATCTCTCGGGTGCACCTGCGAGGCGGCTCGTGCAGCATGATCAGCAGCGGTCAGAAGCCTGAGATGTGCCGCCCCCATTCGCCCGATGTGAACCACGAAAAGTAACAGGATGATGAGCAGCGGTGCGAGGAGTACCGCCTCGGCGCTTACCGAACCACGATCATGTTTCTTGCTCATTCAGCAACGTCAACGATCGAGGAATGAGACATATCTTTCGCGCGGCACAGTGACACGACGAGTGACCATCTCTGGGAAAAACGGCACCGCACGCGGAATCACAACCGTTACCCGCGCCGATACTTCTGCTCCCGAGATGCTGATCTCGGGAGCAGAAGCGAGTCTCGCGCCGACGGAATCCGCCGTACTCTCGACGACACGGATGGCTTGCGCGTGACCCACACGTAGCCCTGCTGCTGCCAGAGCGCCCTGCGACGCGATGTGATTCGCGGCATTGGCCCCATGCATGAAGATTCCCGCCTGTATCGCGATGAGGACGACGGAGAGAATCACCGGGAATACGATGACCGACTCCGCCGACACTTCTCCCCTGTCGAGCACTCGCTCAGTCGAGGTCGAGCGAATTTGCCTTGTCACGGACCCGGTTGGTGATCGTCGCGCCAACGAAAAGAGCCAGGGCGATGAGTGCTGCCGCCATCACCACGGTGGTCGCACTTACTTCGCCGCGGTCATGATCCTGCTCGAGAGATGCCTTGAGCCGAGTCATGTAGTACTGCCAAAGCTGCCGATTATGGGACATTTTCTGATTCCTTTCTGTTTGGTTTCTGTGATTACTGTGTGCTGATTCAAGGACGTGTGGAACCCCTTCTTCACATGCTCATCACCACCGTCTGGAGTGCCGGATAGCCAAGTAGTGCAATGAAGCCCACAAAGAGCAGCATCATCGGTAGGCCCATTCGCTCAGTCGCCGACTGAGCTGCCGCCTCAACTTCCGCAATCTGTCGACTGCGCATCGAGTCCGCTCGCGCGGCGAGCGAAGAACGAATCCTCGCACCGAACTCACCAGACAGGCTCATGCTCCCCGCTACCTCGCCGACTTCATCAATTCCCCACCGATTGCTGAGCGACTTGAATTCACTCCACACTGAGTTACGAAGCAGCCGCGCTCGAGCAACGACCGTCCGCAATGACGAAAACGCCCAACCTTCACCGGCGTCTGCTGCTGCCGTCAGAGCTGTTTCGATTCCGGCTCCACCGGCCAGCAGCACGTTGACGAGATCAAGATACGCAGAGAACGCATGGACGAAAGTGCGCCGTCGATGTCGTGCTCGATTACGCAGAACCAAGGATGGAACGAAAAAGCCGACCGTTCCTCCCACGACAACGAAGAGAATGATGAAGGGGCCACCGCTCACCAATGTCACGGGTATGGCGACAGACAGACTTCCGACAACTACTCCCGTCAGCTGGCGGGCAACGAGATCGGAACTCGACCATCCAAGAATGCTGAGATCACGAGCATGCGTGCGCACGGTGTAGGAGATTGCGACTTGTCGTCCAACGCGAACCGAGTTGGCGAGTATTCGAAGGGGAGCCCGCGTCGCCGTCGGCACCAAGACCAGTGCCAGTCCCGAACCCACTGCGACGCCAAAGAGCAACCCAAACACCGTCATAACACCTCTGACTTACGACGACCGATGAAGCGTTCAGGGACGGCAATGACTGCAAGTCTCTGCATCATGAACAGAGCACCAAAGAAGATGAAGATGATCCCCGACAGCACAACCTGGCCCTCAGCGGTGTGATACGGCTCCAGATATTCCGGGGCCAGGATTGCCAAACCCACCACAAACGTGCCGACGACACCGGCGATGATTCGCACAGCACTTCGGGTTCTTGATCGTCCGACCCAGATCCGTGTGTGCATCCGGGCCTCGTCTCTCGCACATGCCGCGAGATGACCCAGAAGTGAACCCATCTCTCGCACTTGTCGTATCGAAGCGGTCGTTAGTGCCGCTACGACGAAATCGGCCGTTGGATGATCGATCTCCTGCGCAAAACGCCGTAGGCCAATTGAGAGAGGCGTATACGCCATTGACGCAACGAGGCGCTCGACATGCTTTCGAAGAACATGGGGCGCGTGCGGTGCGGTGGAGCCAATGGTCTGCTCAAGTCCGTTGCTTCCTGCCAACATGTCCCTCAGTTGCTCAGTCCAGACCGCGATTCCCTCGACAAGAGCCCGTTCATCTCGCCGTTGTGACTGCCTGGTGGCTGCGAGCAACCCAATGAACGTCGTTGCGGCTGCAACGATCGAGGCAAGTATCCATCGCGTTACGAACCAAGTCGCCACATAAACGGCCAGGGAAACAAGCACGGGACGAAGGTCGCGAACTGGAATTCGGCGAGGTGAACCTACGAGTGAGATGGTGCCCCGCCACGCCGCCAGCATCAGGTACACACCGAGACCCATGGTCGCGCCTGCGGCTGCCGAGAGGACGGTGAGGTTCATCGACTCACCCCGACCCGGACTCTGGAATTGAATCCGTGAGCTTCGAGAAGCTCCCGCGTGGTGGCCCTCAGGGGAAACGGCCACGACAGTGCTCCACTCGATGAGCGCCACACCACTTCGTTGGAAATGATGTTGTGCCCGTCGATATCCACAACCTCGCGCACCGACGCGACGCGCCGGCTTCCCTCACGATTCTCGATGAAGACGACGAAGTGCACCGCGCTAGCAACGAGTGCGTTGACGGTTTCCGTTGGTAGCCCTGTCGAGGCCATCGAAACATATGCCGCAAGTTTGGGGAACACGGAGCGTGCACTGTCGGCATGCATCGTGCACATCGAGCCATTGTTCCCCTGACTCATTGCCATCAACATCGGAAATGCTTCGGCACCGCGAACTTCACCGACAATCACCCGGTCAGGATCCATCCGTAGGGCCATTCGAGTGAGGTCGGCAAGGGTTATCTCACCCCTGCCCTCGATGTTCGCGCTTCGGCTCTGTAACGCGTCGTAGTCGGGATGTCGATCAGCGAAGTGCTCGAGGCCCAACTCATAGGCATCCTCGATGGTCACGATGCGCTCCGTAGGTGGAACTTCGTTGAGCAGTGCTCGTAAGAGAGTGGTCTTGCCTGAACCAGTACCGCCAGCGATAACGATGTTCCGCCGTGCTCGCACCATCGATGCAAAGAGCTCCTGAACTTCGACGTCGACGACTCCAAGGGCTCGTAGTTCGTCGAGGGATGACAATTCGAATCTGTGTCGCCGAATGATGAGGCTCGGTCGTGTCGACACTTCCATCACGGCGAACAACCTCGAGCCGTCCGGCAACTGCATGTTGAGTTCTGGACTGCCTGCATCAAACCGCTTCTCTGTCTTGCTAAATCGAGTTGCAGCTCTTCTGATCAAGGCGACAAGCTCATCATCCGTCGCGACGACTGGTGGACGTTGCTCCTTTCGACCATCCCGTAGCTTCACCCATACCGATTCGCTGCCTCGAACGTGGATATCGGAGATGTCATCATCGGCAAGAAGATTCTCCAGCTCGCCGAGTCCGAGTACCTGTGAAACAACCGCAGCAATGACGGAGTCTTCATCGATTGGTGGCCACGCATCTGCAGGCCGCTTTGCCAGCACCCGAATGAGTTCTGCACGGGCAACAGCTCGGGCAGTCTCGAGTTCGGTGGCTGCCCTGAGGGTTGCATCACCAGTCTCATCACGCAGCCGTTCATCCGCGAGCACTTCTGCGACGTGCTCGATGAGGCTCCTGGTTAGTGCCTGATCACCCCCCATTATCTACCCGCCACCTTGAGCAGTTGGATGCGGTCGGCTCTTGCGATGTCGACGCTTGCATCGGTTGGGGCTCGGACGGTTACCGTCACCGCATCGGAGAACTCGTCTTGTCGCACAACATCGAACACCTCCATCGTCTCGTCGAGCATCTCCGGCCCGGGAACCTCCGCTCCCTCGTCGGGAAATGACATCACCAAACGGACGTGGTCACCACGAGTAAGGCCACTGGGAACCGCAGTGGTCGGCAACGCAAGGGGGATCAGCGCCTCAGTTGGCCCGAGGGGAAGCTCCTCGGTTACTACGTGGTGTTCGACGAGTGCGCCTTTGGGCAAGTCAACAAGTAGTCGTTTCCCCAATAATGAGCCGGCATCGGCTGCGTCTACTCCGATGCCATTGGATGTGCGCGGCAGCTCGAGTGCAATCAGATCACTTCGCGAGAGCACGGTGCCGCTAGGGAGGTCACTAGCCGTGCCGACTACGACCTGTATCTCGTTGCCACGCTGAAAGAAATAGAGCCCACCGAGAGCTCCACCGACTACCAGCAACAGACCAGCGACCAGCTCCGAACTTCGGCGCTTCTCACGCTGTGAAGTGACGTCCGATAGTTCACCTTCGTCGATGTCGCGCAGGCGTGCGCGAACCGAGTTGTCTGACATCCGTTCCGCCACGGCTGCCATGCCTTTCTTGGTTCGTGGCAGACATCTGTTGTCCGCCGACTATGTGTGTGACGACATGGAGTACATCGGAACTACAACACTGTTTGCAAAACTGAGCGTGCAGATTTCCGATTCTGCAATTGTGCAGACTCTCACGTGAACTCGTTCCGAATAGTCTGAAGCGATGGTGCAATCAACTTGCTCGAGTGACGCGGAACGGCGCAGGACAATTGCACAGGACCCGTACTTGGACACGATGTACGAGACGGCGTATGCACGTTTGAACGACTTGATTCCGACTATGGGATCGCGTCATACTGTCGAACTGGGCTCAGGACTTGCTTTGGCTCGTGAATACGGACATCGGTGGATCCAAAGTGACATTGAGCGCCACGACGTGCTTGACGTCATTAACGCCGCTGAACACCTTCCGTGCAGAAGCGATTCTCTCGATGCCCTGGTGCTGAAGGACACCTGGCATCACATTCCTGATATCGAGTCATTCCTAGGCGAAGCGCATCGAGTCTTGCGTCCGGGAGGGGTCGTCGCAGTCTTCGACCCTTATTGGGGTCCGCTGGCGCGTTTTGTCTATCGCTTCTTGCACCAGGAACGGTGGGATGCCCGAACCAAGAGGTGGTCCTTTGCATCAACCAATCCCTGGGACTCGAATCAAGCGCTTAGCTACCTCATGCTCAGGCGTGATCGTGAACGGTTCAATAGGGAATGGGGTGAACGCTTCACGGTGATTGAGTCACGTGCAGTCGTTGGACCAAGTTTTCTTCTCTCGGGCGGAGTCTCTCGCCGAACTCGAATCAGTGGTCGCCTGTTGCGTCGGTTGCTTGTGTGGGAGGAGCAGCGTGGACGATGGTTCGATGTCTTTCGTTTCTTCCACACGTTTGGATTGGTGAAGCGATGAAACTTGTCCGACGGTTTCTCCGACGCGAGTTACAGAATGTGCTCGGGAGCATTACCAATCCAGCCCATCGACGACTCGTATCAATCGGACAACGGGATGCCGATACCGAGGCGGATCATGACGTACTCACTCCCGACACGCATCGTCTGCTTGCACCAGACAGGTTCGCTGCTCATCTCATCGCGACGCAAGACAATGGCAGCCGGGATGTGGTTCTCATCGGTGCGCTAAACCATGTGGAGGACGTGTACTCGGCCCTGGAAGGGGTCGCAACTTCGTGGTCTCCCGAAACCAGACTCATCAATATCTCCTACAACCGTTTGTGGAGACCATTCGTCGCAGGGCTTCGACTATTCACGCGAGATTCTTCGGCAACAGAGAATTGGGTTCCGCCCGGCGAGCTGGAAAATCTCCTCGAGCAATCTGGCTTTGAAGTGGTTGAGCGACGATTTGCAGTCCTACTTCCCGTGCCAGTCCCCCTGTTGTCACGAGTCGTCAATCGATGGCTCGCCCCTCTACCAGTTCTTCGATTGTTCTGTGTGTACAACGTCGTAGTCGCTAGACCAGTTCGATCTATTCGACCTAGTGATCCATCGGTCAGCATCGTGATCGCAGCTCGCAACGAGGAAGGCAACATCGCTGCCTTGCTTGAGCGAATACCAAAACTGGCTGATCGCCAAGAGATCATATTCGTAGAAGGCGGCTCTACAGACAACACGTGGGAGGCCATTCAACGGACCGTCGGATCTCCGAACTCAAGTGGCTCATCCGTAAAGGCGTTCAAGCAAACGGGCAAAGGCAAAGGTGACGCGGTGCGACTGGGCTTTGAGAAGTCGACCGGTGACATCCTCATCATCCTTGACGCTGACATCTCTGTACCACCCGAGGAACTCACCCGCTTCATCGACCTCCTTCGCACGAACAGTTGTGAGTTTGCCAACGGCTCGCGGTTGGTGTATCCGATGGAGAAAGAGGCGATGCAATTTCTCAATCTCATTGGAAACCGATTGTTCGGAGTGGTTTTCACTTTTCTGCTCGGTCAACCAGTACGTGACACCCTCTGCGGAACAAAGGCGCTCTGGGCGAACGACTATCAACGCATCGCTGCGCAGCGTTCATACTTCGGTGACTTCGACCCGTTCGGTGATTTCGACCTGCTTTTCGGAGCTTCGAGACTGCACCTGAAGATTCGTGACGTGCCCGTGCACTACAAGGAACGAATCTACGGCTCGACGAACATCTCACGATTTCGTCACGGACTGTTGCTCTTGCGGATGACTCTTGTGGCAGCGCGCAAACTTCGTTTTGTCTAGCGCTCCAATAGCCTGAAGTCGTGCGTTCGAGCCCGCAGCCGCCAAAGGTCTTGCCGTCAGCGAACGACGTGTGCTGGTGCGGTAGCGGACGAAAGTACAAGCGCTGTCACAAGCCCCTTGAAGGTCGCATCTTGAAGGGTGTTGTCAGCCCGATGCGCACCGTGCCTGAACACATTGCACGACCGCCGTATGCAGCAACCGGTCAAGTGAAGCGACGACCCGAGTCGGCGGTGAAATCACCCGATGTCATCGCCCGAATGCGACGCGCCGGGGCAGCCGCCGCCGAGGTCTTGCGCCTTGCCGGTGAGATGGTGAAGCCCGGTGTCACAACTGACGAGATCGATATCTACGTTCATGAACTCTGCATCGCACGTGGGGCATACCCGAGCCCACTCAACTACCAGAACTTCCCAAAGAGTGTGTGCACGAGCGTGAACGAGGTGATCTGCCACGGCATTCCAGACTCGCGCGAGTTGCAGGATGGCGACATCGTGAACCTTGATGTCACGTGTTACATCGACGGCGTGCATGGTGATACGAACGCAACCTTCGCTGTCGGAACGATTTCCGACGAAGATCGTCACCTCATTGATGTGACAGAGGAATGTATGTGGCTGGGGATAGAAACAGTCCGACCGAATGCCCCACTCTCTGACATTGGTCGCGCCATCGAGACGCACGCCAGGAAGCACAAGATGGGCGTGGTCAAGGCATTCATCGGACACGGCATCGGTGAACAATTCCACACTGACGTCCAGATCCTGCACTACTACGAGCCGCGCAACAACATGCTGATGCGCCCTGGGATGACATTCACCATCGAGCCGATGATCACGCTCGGATCGGATAAGCATCGCATGTGGGACGACGAGTGGACCGCTGTGACCATCGATGGCAAGCGCACCGCACAGTTCGAGCACACCGTCCTGGTTACCGACGACGGTTTTGACGTCCTTACGGCACCAGGAGCGGTATCACCCCGCTCGCCTTTCATCCGCTGAACCTCGGCGGCTAAGGTTCGGCTGGAACCTTCTAGCGGACGGAGCAGCCATGACTTTTGCCAACGTGAACGGCCAACGAATCTTCTACCGGGATACCGGGGGTCGAGGCCCAGCAGTCATCCTCGCGCACGGCTTCTTGATGGACAGCTCGATGTTCGATGCCCAAGTCAGCGCGCTTTCTGACAAATACCGAGTCATCACCTGGGACGAACGGGGCTTCGGGCAAACCGAGTACGACGGCAAGCCGTTCACCTATTGGGACTCCGCCAATGACTGTCTCGCGCTGATGACACACCTCGGAATCGACTCGGCGGTAGTCGGCGGAATGTCTCAAGGAGGCTTCCTCTCCTTGCGGGCGGCACTGACGGCACCCGAGCGAGTGAGGGCCCTCGTACTCATCGACACTGCTGCTGACAACGATTCTCCCGAGATTCTTGCGGGCTATCGGCAAATGGTCGACACCTGGGTCACGCACGGTGCAGTGGACGAGTTGGCGAACATCATCGCCAACATCATCATCGCCGACCCTCAAGAAAATCCAAAGTGGATTGCCAAATGGAAAGCCCGACCGAAAGACTTTCTCGTGCACCCAGCCGGATGCCTGCTCGATCGAGACGACATCTCTGCGCGACTCCCTGAAATCTCTTGCCCTGCACTCATCGTGCACGGATCGAATGACACCGCAATCAGCGCGGATCGCGCCAAGGCCCTGCACGAAGGACTCCGCGGTGCCGAGCCCATCGTCTGGGTTGAAGGCGCGGCTCACGCCGCAAACCTCACACATCCCTCTGTCGTCAATCCGGCACTTCGTGCATTCCTGGATCGAGTGGCATAGCGTTCTAGCCGCGTGATCGACGGAGGCGATGTACCGCGCTTTGAGCGGTTCACCCGAGACGAGTGGGCTGCACTGCGCGCCCAAACCCCGCTCACCATTCGCGAAAAGGATCTCGAGGCCCTTCGCGGTATCAACGAGCGCATTGACCTTGACGAGGTCGAAGCGGTGTACCTGCCTCTTACTCGACTGCTGAACCTCTACGTATCTGCCACCCAGAACCTGCACCGTGTGTCGGCGACGTTTCTCGGCACGATTGCCCCGAAGCTGCCGTACATCATCGGTGTGGCCGGCAGCGTCGCCGTAGGAAAGAGCACGCTCGCCCGACTACTTCAGGCGTTGCTCTCGCGATGGCCCGAGCATCCTCGTGTTGAGCTGATCACCACCGATGGATTCCTCTTTTCCAACGCCGAGCTGGAATCCCGCGGTTTGATGGATCGCAAAGGCTTCCCAGAAAGCTACGACACACGGCGTCTGCTCGACTTCCTGCGAGCCGTAAAGAGCGGTGAACAGGAAGTGTCGGCACCCGTCTACAGCCATGTGATCTACGACGTGATGCCCGATGTGTTCGAAACCGTACACCAGCCCGACATCCTGATTCTCGAAGGGTTGAACGTGCTGCAGGTGGATTCGCACGCCTCGGAATTCGTGAGTGACTACTTCGACTTTTCGATCTATCTCGATGCGAACGAGCCACTCATCGAATCATGGTTCGTCGAGCGCTTCCACGCACTTCGACGCACCGTGTTCCAGGATCCGCAGAGTTTCTTTCGTCACTTCGCCGACCTGAGCGATGATCAGGCGTCGAACCTCGCGCATCAGATTTGGGAGTCGATCAACGGTCGCAACCTTCGCGAGAACATCGCTCCAACAAAAGGGCGAGCATCACTCGTTATCGAAAAGGGTGCCGATCATCGCGTCACCGACGTATTCCTGCGCAAGCTGTAGACCAACGCGCAACTGAGCCATCTGCCGCCGCCGCGGGGCTTAGCGATGCAGCGAGTTCAGGTAGTTGTAGACGGTGATGCGCGAAACTCCCATAGCATCGGCGACGTCTTCTACCGCACGTCGCAAGATAAATGCACCACGTTCATCGAGAAGTCGAATCGCTCGTTGCTTCTCGGCACGCGATAGCGACGCAAGTCGACCGCCGAGTTCACGTTCCACCGATTCGATGAGTCGGTTCATCGCACCGTGCAAGGCCGGCAAGCGCACTCCTGCGACGACTTTGCCTTCCCACACCAGAGGAACGTCTGCTTTGCCAAGTTGATCGGCGGCAATCACCGTCGCCCCCAACGCTGTGAGTAGCGGCTGCACCGTGTCGATGAGCGGATGACGTTCGGTCATACGTCCGTCTGCCGTGACACACTGACGCTGACGAACGTTGCCCCGTGCGCATAGGCGGCACGCATCATGTCGGCAATCACCTGTGGCATCATCTCTGCGGCAACGGAGAAACTGGAGCCAAACGGCCCGAAGTCGACCTTCAGCCCGTGCTGTTCAACCGCGGCAACTGCCTGTGTGACGTGTGGACCCGGTTGACCTTCGACGAAGGGTTCGACGGTGAATTCGACGACGAGCGACGACATCTGTTCGCCCCAGCGTAGACGCTGGGGTGCGACCTACGATGAGTGAATGGCCGACAAGTCGCAAACCCTCGCCGCACGAGACGTGCACGGCACTGCAAAGAACCTCTCTTCGCACGTTGACGATGTGTATGACGGTGCAGTGGCGCTGCGACGTCGCCTGCATGAATGGCCAGAGGTCGGCAACCACCTGCCAAAGACTCGTGACGCCGTCCTCGAATCACTCGAAGGATTGCCACTCGACATCACCCTGCACGAGTCGACGAGTGGAATCGCCGCACTCCTGACCGGTGGCAAACCCGGACCCACCGTGATGTTGCGTGGCGACATGGATGCGCTGCCAATGCCCGAAGACACCGGGCTCGACTTCACCTCACGGCACGAGAACACGATGCATGCCTGTGGTCACGACACCCATACCTCGATGCTCGCCACCACCGCACGACTGTTGTCAGAGCGCAAGGACGATCTGCCGGGACGCGTGCTCTTCATGTTCCAGCCGGGCGAGGAAGGCCACCACGGCGCAAAGTTCATGCTCGACGAGGGGCTGCTCGACGTGCCACCGCTCGCCGACGGCACCGCATCGCCAATCTCGTCGGCCTATGCGCTGCACATCACCACGGCGATACCCGCCGGCTGGGTCAGTGCCAAGGGCGGCCCGACGATGGCGTCATCTGACACCTTCGAGATTGAAGTGAAAGGCAAGGGCGGTCACGCATCGGAGCCGTTCCGTGCGCTCGACCCGATTCCCGTCGCGTGCGAGATCGTGCAGGCGTTGCAGATGCTGATTACGCGCCGCGTTCCGGTATTCGACCCCGCCGTCATCACCGTTACGCAGATTCACACCGGCACCACGTCGAATGTGATCCCCGAGACGGCGAGGATCAACGGCACCATTCGCGCGGTGAGCGAATCCACCCGCAAGAAGGTGCACGACGGTTTGAAGCGCGTTGCCGAGGGAATCGCCGCCACGCACGAGATGTCGGCACACGTCGAAGTGAAGATCGGCTACCCCGTCACCGTGAACGACGGGCCGAGTGCCGACTTTGGACTGGAGATTGCCGACGCACTCGTCGGCGCCGACAAAGCCGTGCGCCTGCCGAGCCCGATCATGGGTGCCGAAGACTTCTCGTACGTGCTCAACAAGTTGCCGGGTGCGATGATCTTCCTCGGTGGAACGCCCGAAGGTGTCAACCCCGCAACGGCGGCACCCAATCATTCGAACCGCGTGATGTTCGACGAACAAGCGATGAAGACGGGAATCGCGATGTACGCGTCTCTCGCTCTGCGCACGCTGGGCGTGCGACTCGACTGACAGCACGATGTCGCGTCCGCTCGACGGTGTTCGGGTGCTTGACTTCACCCGTGTGCTTGCCGGGCCGCATGCAACGCGAATGTTGTGCGACCTCGGGGCCGAGGTCATCAAGGTAGAGCCACCGGTCGGCGACCTGACGCGATTCGGTCAGCCTCGTCGCAACTCGTTGGCCACCTATTTCATCCAACAGAACGTTGGAAAGCTCAACGTGTCGCTGAACTTCGACGATGAACGGGCAATCGATATTGCCCGTCGTCTTGCCGATGCAAGCGATGTGGTGATCGAGAACTTCCGACCAGGGGTGATGCAACGACTTGGTCTCGGTTATGAAGATCTCGCACGAAGCAACCCCCGACTCATCTATGCCTCAATCAGTGGATACGGCGCCACCGGGCCATGGGTCGACCGTCGGGCTTACGCGCCCGTCGTGAACGCCGAGGCGGGTCTCACCAAGCATCAGGGCGACGTGCGTGGCGGCGCATACGCCAACGACCCGTTCAGCCACGGAGACGTGTACACCGGCATGGAAACTGCTGCGGCGATTCTCGCCGCACTGCTGCAGCGCGAACGCACGGGCCGCGGCCAGTACCTCGACGTATCGATGGCAGAAACCTTGCTCTACGTGAATGAACACGCCCACGATCAACTGTGGGACGACGATGTGCCTGCTGATTGGATTCGTTCGTTCCAGCCCGCCGACTACCCCGTTCTCACCACGAGCGACGGAAGCGTCGTCGTCGTGAGCGGTCACCCCGCTTCAAAGACGAACTTCGTGTGGTTCTGTGCTGCGATGCGGCGCGACGATCTGTTGAGTGATCCACGATTCATCGATGTGCCGACGCGTCTTGCCCACTTGCATGAATTCGCTGACATTCTGCAGACGTGGGCGGCGACAATCGCCAGCGCAGAAGAAATCGAGCGCATCTTCGCCGAACATGGTCTTGCCACTGGGCGGCTTCGTAGTGTCGCCGAACTCGCCGAGACCGAGTGGGCGCGACAGCGCGGGGCGATCACCGAGGTGTCCGATCGGGGTGGCGGCACGGTGCGCATTCCGCAGAGCCCCTGGAAATTCAGTGATGCCGACGTGCGCGTTCGTGGCCTGCCGAAATACCGGGGCGAGGACAACGCCATCGTTCTGCGAGAGATACTCGGTCTCGACGACGCGACTATCGAGCAGCTAGCACGCGATGGGGTGACGAGCAGTCACCTACCGACGAAGTAACGGTCATCGGCCACTGTGGCCGAAACCCCCACCGCGGTCGTTGTCATCCAATACCTCGATCGGCGACCATACAACGTCACCAATCGCCTGCACGATGAGTTGCGCAATTCGGTCACCGCGGTGCACTTGGTAATCGATCGATGCATCGTGATTGATCATGATGACTTGTAGTTCGCCTCGATATGCCGAGTCGATGATGCCCGGGGTGTTGACGAGAGAGACACCGTGTTTCAAAGCCAGGCCACTGCGCGGCACCACCATGCCCATATGGCCGCGCGGGATTGCGACGGCGACGCCCGTTGGTACGAGTACTCGCCCACCGTTCCTAGGCAACAACGCATCGACTCGTGCGTAGAGATCGAGGCCCGCGTCATCGGGATGCGCCTTGGCTGGCAGTGGCAGGTCAGGGTCGAGTCGGCGAATCGGCACGACCAGCGATGAAGGCACCTCAAGACGATACGACGCGCCGTAAGGTTGAGTGATGCTCGTGTGGATGGATCTGGAGATGACCGGGCTTGATCCGAATGTGGACGTCATCGTAGAAATCGCCTCCCTCGTCACCGACGACGAGCTCAACGTGGTGGCAGAAGGCCCCGACCTCGTGATCCACCAGCCGGACGATGTGCTAGCTCGTATGGAGCCGGTGGTCGTCACCATGCACACCGAATCGGGCCTGCTCGAGGCAATTCGCCAGTCGCGAACCACCCTCGAAGAAGCGGGGGCCGCCACCCTTGCCTTCATCAAGCAACATGTGCCGGATGCACGAAGCGTGCCGCTCTGTGGAAACTCAATCGGCACCGATCGACGCTTCCTCGCCAAGTACCTCCCCGATATCGAGAACTATCTCCACTACCGCAGTGTCGATGTGTCGAGTGTGAAGGAACTCGCCAAGCGTTGGTACCCGGCGGCGAACGTGGCACGTCCGCCCAAAACCGGCGCACACCGGGCATTGAACGATATTCGAGAGAGCGTCAAAGAACTGACGTTCTATCGTTCGTCGTTCTTCGTGCCTTCACCGAGTGGCAACGGAGCGCCCGCGCCAGTCAACGCGTCCAAGTAACGCCGATCGCAACACACTGCGAAGAGCCACGGCGACGAACACCGTCGCATGCAGTGGATAGGTGAGTGAACTCAACAAACCGAAGTTTCCGAACCGTCGGGCCATCACCGCCAGCTGACCTACCGTGAGCACGTAGCACCACACGGAAGTGAACGGCCCGCCACACAGCGAGATGATCCAGGCGATGATCAATACCGCTGACGCACGAGGCACCTGAACGGCGCCGATGGCGGTGTTCTTCGTCCATCCTTCGACGAGTTGGGCGATGCCAAGCGGATACATGCGGTACTCCACTTGATGACGGTCTGCCACCATCGCCACCGCAGACGGCATCACGCGAGCCAGCGCAAGGTCTTCGACCACCGCCGAACGTACTGAATCATGTGAGTGGCCGCCGACACGCATGTAGACCTCTTTGTTGACTGCGAGAAAGGGGCCGTAGGCCACACGCCGCCGCACCTTGGTGCCAACGCTCGCCACGAGTGCCGACACCACGTTGAAGAGCATGCTCAACTTCTCGACGGTGCCGACCGTGCGATGCCATGGCATCGCACTGACGACGGCATCGGGATCTCGATGAAGTTCTGCGAGCAGATCATCGATTGCTCCACTCTTCACCCGCACATCGGCATCGACGAACAACAACACCTCATTCGTGGCAAGCTGAGCGCCTTGCCAACAGGCGTGCGACTTACCCGCCCACCCCTGTGGCAGTGGGCCTGCAGCAACCACCATTACACCGTGTCGTTGTGCAACCTCGGCAGTGTCGTCGTCGGAATCATCGTCGACCACGATGATTTCGTCGGTAGGCAGCAGGAGTGATCGAAGGTTGGGCAAGAGCTGCGAAAGATTGCTCGACTCGTTCCGACACGGAATGATGACCGACACCGACCTTCGCACCGCGTTGCTCGTGGTGCTGTGTGGTAGCGATCTCGCACGCACGAAGCAAAGCCAGCCGGCGCACCAGCCCACGAGAAACAGCGTGGCGCTGACGGTGCTCGGTATGGCGAGCCAGTCGACGAACATTCAGTCGGTGACCAGTTGGATGAGCGACGCAGTCTCCAACCCGTCGAGCATGCGCAACACCACACGACCACCGAGCTCATGCACGTTCACCGTGACGTGAGCACCAGGCTCAACCGAACGATGATGCTCCACCGTGGCGTGCAGCGGAGCGCGACGATCACGGTGGGCACCGAGATATTGCTCGAGAGGTTCCCAATACACCGCATTGTTCAGATGTCCGATTGCATCAAAGTCGGCGAATCGCAGCGCCCACGGGTACTCCTCGTCAACCTTCGCATCAGCCGGCAAGTCACGTCCGACGAGCAACCGTGCGGAGATCTTGCGATCGGCCGCTGCCTCCCCGATCAATGTGCGGAATCTGTCAGTGAGTTGCAGGGGCTTCAACGTCTTCAAGTCGACGCGCACCCAGAGTGCCGCCGCCTCGATTGCCGGCGAGGTGGAACCCTTGACGGTGATTCGTGTACGACGCTCTGCCCAGTGCGATCCGACTCCCCCACACCATGTGACGAGCTCGAGTTGATCGAGATACGAGGGGAACTCCCTTACCCACATTTCGGTCCGGCGTACCACCCAACCATGCGGATCGTCATAGTTGCCATCGAGTGCGTCATCGGTCGCAATGTCTTGTAGATATCGGGCCGTCGCATCGAGCCGCAATCTGCCCTTCGGGGTTACATCACCGAGACGCACCGTGCGGTGCGTCGTGAACGTGCGCCCCACCGACGGGAACGGTGCGGGAAGTGGCATGTGTTGCAGGTGCGACACGGCGAAGACGCTACCGAACCTCATTGCCATCGGTAGCCTCGCTGCGTGCGCGTGCGTCGCAAGTTGTTCGTGCAATCTCTCGCATTCGGGGTCGTCGTTGCTTCACTCACCGGATGGTGGTGGTCGCGCACCGAAAACGACAACTACGTGCTCGACTCGACGGTCGGCAGCATCGCTTTGAACAAGGTGTCTGAGGGCCTCATGCTGGCCGATGTTCAGCTTGAGGACGCCAACGACAACATCATCTCGACGGGCACACTCATCGGACAACGACTCGTCGTGAACTTCTGGTTCACCACGTGTGAGCCATGTCGACGTGAGTTCCCGGTTCTCGTTGAGGCAGACCAGCGATACCCGGACCTGCGATTCATCGGGGTCAACCTGAGCGATACGAGTGAGGCGGCAATGGCATTTGCGGCATCGTTCGGGGCAACCTTTGAGATGTTGTTTGACCGAGACGGCCGACTGACCAGTGCGATGGGCGTAGCTACCGCTCCCGTCACCCTGCTCATTGACGAAGGGGGTGTCGTGCGACGCCAATTGACCGGTGAGGTCACCGCAGAGATGCTCGATCGTGCAATAGCCGAAGCGTTCCCATCATGATCGGCTTCGTCGAGGGAAGCTTTGCCTATTCCCTACTGCTCGGCATGCTCGCCGCGGTGAATCCGTGTGGCTTCGTGTTGTTGCCTGCCTACCTCGTGTCGTATCTCAGTGTGGATGACGACAGCAGCGCACCGACACGTATCCGGCGTTCGCTCGTCGTCGGTGCTTCAGTGTCGGCTGGGTTTTTGGCGGTTTTCATCATCGTCGGTGCGATCTCCAGACTCTTCACTGATTGGCTTGCAACGAACGCAAAGTATGCGGCACTGATCATTGGCATTGCGCTCATCGTGATGGGATTTCGTATGCTCTCCGGATGGCGCCCTGCATTGTGGGTGCCTTCGTTTGCAGGCTCAGCCAAGCATGGCGGTGTGCGCAACATGGTGGCCTTCGGGGTCGTCTACGCCGTTGCCTCGATTGGCTGCACGATTGGCCTACTCACCACCGCCATTCTCGGCAGCTTCGCTCGCCACGGTGTGGTTTCCGGTGTCATCAGTGTGGCTCTCTACGGGCTCGGTATGGGGCTGTTCGTCACCGCACTCACGGTGAGCCTGGCTTTTGCAAAGAACGCCCTCGTGCGCGGAGGTCGTGGCGCGATGAAGGTATTGAGCACGATTTCAAGTGCATTGGTGGTGGTAACGGGTATCTATCTCACCTGGTACTGGTACGTGGCAATCACCGAGCGCAGTAACCCCGGCGGTTTCGTCACCGTGGTCGGGCGCTGGCAGTCGAACCTCGCGGAATGGATCTCTGGTGTCGGGTCGTTGCGACTGCTCATCATCTTTGTGCTGGTGGTGCTTGCACCGCTCTTCGTTATCACACGACGCCGTGAAGAGACCGGCACCGTATGAATCTGCGCGATCTCCTCGCGCACCCTGGTGTCGAAGAAGTCGTGGAACTGCGCGGCAAGTTCGGGTTCATGGCCTTTCACGGCGGCTCGCTTGAAGAACGCACCGATCTGATAGCTCGACTCGCGGCAGAGCGAGCCAACGCCTCGTACTACGGCGTACACCAACCGGCGGGACTTCGTCAGCACGTGCCGTCGCACCGATTCACCTCGGATCAATCGGACCATCTGGCGACGTTTCTCGATCATGTCAGTGTCGTCATCACCGTGCACGGATACGGTCGCCGCGGTCTCTTCACCACGATGCTGCTCGGTGGTGGCAACCGTGCATTGGCCTCTCACCTGGCTCCACACCTTCGGCGCGCGCTACCGGCGTATCTCGTGGAGGACGACATCGAACGGATTCCTCGCGAGTTGCGCGGACTTCACCCCACGAATCCCGTCAACGTGGCCCGTCATGGCGGCGTACAGTTGGAACTACCTCCACGAGTGCGAGGAACAAGCCCCTTGTGGTGGGACTGGGAAGGTGCACACCCAACACCGCACACAGCAGCATTGATTGACGGTCTCGTTGCCGCAGCAACCAGCTGGCCGCTCGCGCCATAGCTCACACGATTTCGTTGACGCTCGAACTATGGAGCGAGGCGCTCGATTTTCCAGCCGCTTGATATGCGCGTGTATCTGAACCGGTCATGCAACCGGCTCGGACGTCCTTGCCAGAACTCCCACTCGCCGGGCACGATCAGCCATCCACCCCAATGCGCTGGACGCGTGATGACGCCGTCGCCGAATTGCAATCGCACGTCAGCCAGGCGGCGTTCGAGCTCACCGCGATCGACAATCGGCTCTGACTGTGGAGAAGCCCATGCGCCAAGCTGCGATTCGCGGGGGCGACTCGCAAAATACTCGTCGCTTTCTTTGTCGCTCAGACGTTGTACCTCACCGCGCAACCTCACCTGTCGGTGCAAGTCGAGCCAGGCAAACGTTGCCGCCACCGACGGCGCGGCAGAAATCTCACGACTCTTTGCGCTGGTGTAGTTGGTGAAGAAGACGATGCCGCGAACATCGGCGCCACGCGCAAGCACCACGCGTGCATTGACGTGCCCGGCGTTGTCGACGGAAGAAAGCGTGAAGGCATTGGGCTCGGCGACACCTGCACTCGCTGCTTCGTCGTACCATGCGGTGAATTGCTGCAGCGGGTCTTCGCGCAGGTCTCCGCGGTCGAGCCCGGCAGTCTCGTATTGAACGCGTCGGTCGCGGAGGCTCATTTCGCTGTGATGACCGTGGCACCGCGCATGTACGGGTGCAGCACGGCGGGGATGCTCACCGAACCATCGGCATTGCGGAAGTTCTCGACGATGGCCGACCAAACACGTGGCACTGCAAGCGCAGACGCATTCAGAGTGTGTGCAAATTCGGTGCCCTTCTTGCCGTCACGCCTGAACCTGATGTCTCCGCGTCGCGCCTGATAATCACTGAACCAACTGATCGAGCTGACCTCCAGCCACTGATCACAACCAGGGGCATACACCTCGACGTCGTAGCTGCGGTAATGGCTCTGCCCGAGGTCTCCGGTGCAAATTTCAAGCACTCGATACGGCAATCCGAGTGCTGCAATCGACGTGACTACGCGCTCAATGAACTCATCGAGCATCGCCGGAGCCTGCTCGGGAGTGGTGACGGCCAGGATTTCTACTTTGTCGAACTCGTGACTACGCAACATGCCACGGGTGTCGCGACCTGCAGAACCCGACTCGCGACGAAAGCACGGCGAGAACGCCATGTAGCGAAGCGGTAACGCCGCCTCGTCGAGGATTTCGCCTGCGTGCAGCGAGGTAAGCGGTGCCTCGGCAGTGGGAATGCACCACAAGTCGTCGCGACCGATGTTGTATGCGTCATCGGCGAACTTTGGTAGTTGTCCGGTCGTCGTGAGCGTTGCCGACGTGACGAGCGATGGAGGACGAACTTCTTCGTATGCATCGGCATTGCGGTCGAGTGCGTATTGACATAGGGCACGCGCCAGCGTGGCGCCAAGACCACGCTGCATCGTGAACATTGCCCCTGAAATCTTCACCGCCCGCTCGGCATCAAGAATGCCGAGAGCAGCCCCCGTCTCCCAGTGCGGAACGCGCTGATGTTCGGCAAACGCAACGGGCATCTGTAGCGGGCCTTGCACAACCTTGTTGTCATCGCTGCCGTTGCCTTCACTTACTTCAGGATGCGGAAGGTTGGGGATGCGCAGGAGTACGTCGCGCAGCACTGATTCAACTTGGGCGTACTCGTCGTCAAGGGCCTTTTCGCGTTCGCCGAGTGTGCGGCTCTCCGCCATGAGCGGCTCGGCGTCCTTCTTCTCCCGTCGCAATGACCCCACCTGTTTTGACAAGTCGTTGATCCGCGCTCGTGCAGCGTCACGCTCGGCGGTGATATCACGCAGGCGAACATCGAGGCGAAGGGAGTGTTCGAGCATCTCCAGCAGCTCCGGTTTGGCACGACGGGCGAGGGCCGAACGCACCATGTCGGGTTGCGTGCGAAGCAACCGGACATCAATCACAACGAGCAAGGCTAGTGCTGCGCTGTTGGCAGACGATTCGCCTTCTACTGTGTTCGTGATGAATACCGTGCCCGGCAACGTCGCACTCGACGTGCGTGAGCTGACCATTCGCTACGGTGACGTGCTTGCCGTGGACTCGGTGTCGTTCGTCGCCCGCCACGGCGAAGTCACTGCGGTGCTCGGCCGTAACGGAGCCGGCAAAACCTCAGTGATCGAGACCTGTGAAGGACTTCGTCGCCGTAACGGTGGCTCGGTGACCGTACTGGGTAACGATGCGCAGCACCTGTCGAACGCAACACGTGCTCGCATGGGCGTGATGTTGCAGGATGGCGGCATTGCACCTGCAGCCCGAGTGCGATCGACGATTCGCCACTATTGCATGCTGTACGACCGGGGCGTCGATGCGGACGAGTTGCTCGCGCTCGTCGGGCTTAAGCACCGAGCGTCCGCGACATGGCGTCGACTCTCGGGGGGTGAACGCCAACGGTTCTCGCTTGCCCTTGCGCTTGCCGCCCAACCCGACATTGCATTCCTCGATGAGCCGACCGCCGGCGTTGATCTCGACGGACGTGAATCGACTCGCAAGATCATCAAAGCGCTCGTTGCCCGAGGATGTTGTGTAGTGCTTGCCACACATGACCTTGATGAAGCCGAACGCGTCGCACATCACGTGGTGGTGCTGCATCGCGGCCGTCTCGTCGCCGACGACACCATGACCGGCATCTGTAGGGGGCGACGGCTTGAAGACGCCGTTCGTGAGTTGACCCAATGAGGCTCGTTCTCGCCCAGCTCCGCATGGAGCTCGCAACTCTCGTGCGCAACTACGAACAATTGCTGCTCGTCGTCATCATTCCGGTCGGAGTATTGGTCTTCTTCGGCAATGTCGAAGTGTTGCCTGACGGGGTCGATCTTGGTCGGGTCGTCTCGACAGTGCTTGCTCTTTCGGTGATGTCGACGGCGATGGTGAGCACTGGAATCGCCACGGGTTTTGAGCGCTCGTACCACGTGCTGAAACGAATCGGTGTGACGCCGCTCGGGCGTGATCGACTCGTCTGGGCAAAGGCTGGATCCGTTGGCGTCGTCGAAGTGGTGCAGGCAGTGCTCTTGCTCGTGATTGCGGCCGGGATGGGATGGTCACCCGACGCTGCGTCATGGTGGCGATTGGTGATTGCGATGCTGCTCGGCACGGCAGCCTTTGCCGGCATCGGGCTTTCGCTCGCCGGTCGGCTGCGCGCCGAAGTGAACCTTGCAGCACAGAACGGGTTGTATCTCGTGCTGCTCGGCATGGGTGGCGTAATCATTCCGGTGAGTGAGCTGCCCAGTGCACTCGGTGATGTCGCACGATGGTTGCCATCGGGCGCGTTGGCCGACGTGCTCGAGTCGTCACTGAATGGTCGCGCCACTGACGGCGCGTGGGGGGTACTTACCGCATGGGCGGTAATCGCACCGATTGCCGCAGCGCGGCTCTTTCGCTTCGACGACTGAAACGTCTAGTTGTCGCGAGATGGCTCGGGCCTTGCCGGCACCCGATCGAACTCGCGCGTGACGGCCTCAAACGTGAGCGGTGGTTCGGGCGTACGCACGTAACTCTGGCGGCGTCCATAACCAGCCATGAACCGCTTGAACCACAAGAAGACAATGATGCTCCACAAGAAAATGGATCCACCCGTCTTCATGATTGCCCCGGCGATCTGTTGATCGGTCGTCACCGAGAGACCCCAGACGCGAATTGCAATGTCGTAGTGCTTGTACACCGCACCCTCGGCAAACGTGAGCCACGCAGCCGGCACCGTGGGGATCACCGACATGAGGAACAAATACACCATGCGGCCGCCGTAACCGATACGCATTGCCGGATCTGGGGCCACGATCGGCGTCCACATCAACAGTGACGAGATGATGAGGCCGACGTGCAGCGAATAATGCAGCGGTGCATTCGACACGCTGCGATTCACCAACGCCGGAATGTGCGTCACCATCACCATGACATTGAAGATCACACCTGCAATCACGGGTTTCGCAAGCCAGCTGATCACCCGACCAGCCCGCTGCGAGCCGACAATGGCACGGAACAGCCAAACGGGTGTAGCCAGTAACACGAGAGGCGGCAAAAAGTACGAGAGCGCCATGTGCTGGAACATGTGCACCGAATAGAGGTATTCCTCACTGATGTCGTGAATCGGCCAATCGGATGCAAGCCACAGCATGACGACCGCGAAGACGAACAAACGCCTTTGCTTGGCTGTGACGACCTCTGCCCCGGCGTGCACCTCTGGTGTGTGTGGGCCGATGAAACGCACTGCATACCACCACGCACCAACGACGAACGCGACGAGCAGCCATACCTCGGGGTGGGCCTGGAAACGCCACGGGTTGGCGAGAAGGTCGGCTGATTCAGCGAACAGCGCGGCAGGCGCAATCATGATGCCTTAGCGGATGAAGAAGTGGAAGGTGCCGAGCGCTGCAACATACACGCCCACGGCCAAGAAGAGACCGGCGTAGAACAGCCAGCTGAAGATCTTGTTGTCGAACTTGAGGTGCATGAAGTAGCTGACCACGATCACGAACTTGACCACCATCATGATAAGCAGCAACGGCAGGAACAGCGGACCGAAGTCGACGTAGTACGTCGATACTTCGAGTGCGGTGATGGCGGCGAGAATCAGCGCAATATTGATGTAGCCACGAGTCGACATGCCGTGCTCGGCAGAACCGTGCGATTCGGTGTGCGTGTCGGTGGCGGGCTGTGTCGTCATGTCAGACCGGAATCAAATAGACGAGGGTGAAGATGATGATCCACACGATGTCGACGAAGTGCCAGTACAGGCCGATCATCTCGACGGTTTCTGACTTGCTTCCCGGAACCCGACTGCGCTTGTTGATGGCAACGAGCGCAAGCAACATGATGATGCCCACCGTCACGTGCACACCGTGGAAACCGGTGAGCGTGTAGAAGCTGGAGCCAAAAAGGCTGGTGGTGAAGCCGAGGCCCTCGTTGTAGAACGCCGTAAACTCGTAAACCTGACCGCCGACGAACGTGGCGCCGAGGAGTGCGGTGATCGTGAGCCACAGGTTGGTGCCACGGTCGTCGCGCTTGTGCGCCGCCGATACGGCAAGCACCATCGTGAGCGAGCTCATGAGCAACACGAAACTGCTCACCGAGGTGAAGGGGATGTCGTAGATCTGCTCGGGAGTCGGCCCGTTCGAGACACGACCGCGATACAGCATGTACGTGGAGATCAGGCCGCCGAACAAGAGGCACTCTGAACCGAGAAACAACCAAATGCCGAGCTTCACATTGGAAAGCCCGGTGCTCGTGTGGTGTGCTTCGTGGGCCGTGGTGTCGGCGGTTGCGGTCTCAGCCATGGCTGGCTCCAACGGTGTGTCCGTTGCCCGACGAGCCATTGGTTGACGGATCGAAGTCGCTCTCAGGTGCAACCGACGGCTCTAGGGCCCATCCATAGATGGCATAGAGCACGATGACGCCACCCACGATGGCAACGGGGATCGAATAGATGAGGCCGAGCGCGATAATCGGCAGACCCGTCGCCAAAACGATCGGCCAGTACGAAGGCGATGGCATGTGGATGTGCGTGTCTGCATTGCGCTCGAGTTCGGCGAGCACCTGCTCGGCCGTTGCAACTTCACGCATGGTGTGCGTATTGGGGTCTTCTTCGTACTTGCGATGGAAGAACTCGTCGAGGTGGTGCACGTGCGGGATTGAGTCGAAGTTGTGTTCCTTCGGCGGGCTCGATGTCATCCACTCAAGACTGCGCGCGTTCCATGGGTCGAGTGGCGCGCGCGTCTTGTTGCGTGCAGTCACCACGATGTTGATGAGGAAGAAGAGCACACCGATCGTGAGGATGAGCGAACCGATCGAGGCAATGAGATTCCAAAATGCGAGGTTGAAGAAGCCTTCACCGGCACGGGCTTCGGTCCACACGTACATACGACGCGGCTGACCTTGCAGACCGAGAATGTGCATCGGGCCGAAGGTGAGGTTCATGCCGATGACCATCAACCAGAAGTTCCACGAGCCGAGCTTCTCGTTCAGCATCTTGCCGAACATCTTCGGCCACCAGTAATAGAAACCGGAGAAGAGACCGAAGATCGCACCGCCGAACAGCACGTAGTGGAAGTGCGCGACGATGTAGTAGGTGTCGGTCTGTTGGGTGTCGCTCGGGGCCACCGAGTGCGTGACGCCAGAGAGACCGCCGATGGTGAAGAGCACCACGAGACCGACGGCGAACTTCATCGCGGTGGTGAAGACCAACTTGCCGCCCCACATGGTGAGCGTCCAGTTGATGATCTTCACCCCGGTGGGCACCGCAATCGCCATGGTGGCGACGGAGAACACGGCGACCGACACGGGTCCGAGACCTGAAGCGAACATGTGGTGGGCCCAGACACCCCAACCGACGAACCCGATCGCCGCTCCCGAGAACACCACGAACGGATATCCAAAGAGTGGCTTGCGGCTGAACACCGGGAGCACTTCAGAGATGATGCCGAACGACGGCAAGATCAACACGTACACCTCGGGATGACCGAAGATCCAGAACAGGTGCTGCCAGAGCAACGGGTCGGCGCCCGCGGCGACATCGAAGAATTGCGCCCCGAACATTCGTTGGAAGCTGAGCAAGAAGAGCGCCACGGTGATGACCGGGATGGCGAACAGCAGCAGGAACTGCACGACGGTGATCATCCAGGTGAAGATCGGCATCTTCATGAGCGTCATGCCCGGCGCGCGCATGTTAAGCACGGTGACGATGAGGTTGATTGCACCAGTGAGCGATGCGATACCGGCGATCTGCAAACCGAGCGCCCAGTAATCCACACCGTGGCTCGGCGAGAACACGGGGCCGGAGTTCGGTGCATACATGAACCAGCCACCGTCAGCCGCACCCCCGAAGAACCACGCGAGGTTGACGACGATGCCGCCGCCGAGCACGCACCAGAAACCGAAGGCGTTGAGGCGCGGGAAGGCAACGTCACGCGCGCCGATTTGCAGTGGCACGAAGTAGTTGGCGAACGCGGCGGCCATCGGCATGACGAAGAGGAACACCATGGTCGTGGCGTGCATGGTGAACATCTGGTTGTAGAGGTCGGCGTTCAGCACCTTGCCGTCTGGTGCTGCAAGTTGCAAGCGAATGAGCACTGCTTCGAGGCCACCCACGATGAAGAAGAACAGCGCCATCGCGCCGTACATGATTCCAAGTTTCTTGTGGTCGACGGTGAAGAGCCACGACTTCCAACCGGTGCTGGTGACTGGTCGGCGCAATGCACCGAACGTGCGCGCCGGAGTGATTACCGGGGCAGCGGGCGCAAGTGCGGGCACCGTGGTGCCGGGTGCCGGACGTTCGATGATGGCCATCTGTTCCTCCTACTACCTCAGCGTCAACAGGTATGCGACGAGTTTGTCAATATCGGATTCACTCAAGCCCAGATTCGGCATGCCGCGGTACTTGCCATTGGTGTCAGTCAGCAATGCAGGGTTGGCATACATCGGTTTTTCTGCCGGTGCGTTGCGCAACCATGCGCGCAGATCTGACACGTTGAGACACGTCTCGCTCACGCCGGCCAAGTACTTCTCGCCAAACTCAGCGCTCTCGGCCTTCCACACGTCGTCACGGCACACGTCACGGAGAAGGTCGAACATCGCGCCAGCGAACGTGTTGCGTGTCATCAACTTCGTGAGGTTCGGTGCGGCTCCCGACCATACGTTTTCATCCGGCGCAGCGATAGCAAGCGTGCCATCGGGGCGCTTGAGTCCGTCGACTTGGTGGCAGCGCACGCACTGGTTGAGGAACACTGCTTCACCTTCTTTGGCGAGCGTGCCTTCGGCTGGCGCTTGATAGGCGGCCTGCTGGTTGGCGATCCACTTTGCGAAGTCGGCCTTCGACAACGCCACTGCCTCCATGCGCATGTTGGCGTGCGAGAGGCCACAGAACTCGGTGCATTGACCGGCGTAGATTCCGGGCTCGTCTGCTTCGAGTCGCAGGGTGTGAATGCGACCGGGCACTGCATCACGCTTGCCGTTGAGTGCCGGAATCCAATACGAGTGGATGACGTCTCGGCTGGTCTCACGCAAAAGCACCTTGGTGCCAACCGGCATGACGAGCTGACCGGACGAGATGATCGGCTGCGTGATGCCCCACTCGTTCTGCACCGGATAGTCGTATTCCCACCACCACTGCTGACCGGTGACGTTGATGACGAGTTCGGTGTCGTCGGTGCGAGCGAGATCAAAAATGACGCGAACGGTGAAAACACCGACGACGGCGAGGATGAGTGCAGGGATGATGGTGAGTGTGATTTCGAGTGCCGGCTTGCCGTGCGTCTGCTCGGGAATCGGCTGACCACGATCCTTGTAGCGCCAAATCACGTACACGACAGCGACGAAGACAATGATGCCGATGATTCCGGCAACGGCAAAGACCGGACGCTGCAGGTCGTCGATCATCTGCGCATTGGGGCCCTTGGGCTGCCAGGTGTCTTGCGGTGCATTCGTCGCGCACGATCCGAGCACGAAGAGTGAGGCAACTGCGGCCGTTGCACGTGCAAGCACTCGACGGGTCATCACTCGTTTCACGCTAAAGCCCGCTCGTTGCACCGTCGCGTTCGTTCCTTCGTGATTCACGGCACCAACACCTCGATGGACTGACCGTCAACACCCGGGACGCTCAACGTGAACGGCTCCTCTTGTGCGATTGAGGGTTTGTTGTAGGTGATCGTCAACGCTTGCTCTGCGCCGGTCGGGATGAGCTGGGTGCACGTTTCGTTCTTCGAGCCGTGCGACTCTTTCTCACCCTCGGCCGGTGCGGCTGCGGCCATTGCAGTACCAAGCGTGGCGACCATGCGCCGTTCGGCATCGTCGAAATTGCGGAAGATGAACGTGACCGGGTTGGCACGCGGCACGCTGATCGTCTGCTGCGCGCCATTGAAACCGTAGACGTCGGCCGCGAGCTTGCCGTCGCGCAACTCGATGACTGCCGCCACGTTGCTGCGAAGTGAGAGTGTCTTCATTGCCTTCTTGTCGAAATACTTCGACTTCTCTGCGCCGCACTCGCGGTGCGTGAAGTGACCCTCTTCGGCTGCTTCCACGAGTTCAGGACGAAGTCCCGCTCCAGTGCCGGCGATTCCGCCAGCGACGATTCCCACTGCTCCGACCACGCAGATGCCACCGACGAGTGCCGACTTGAGCGCCGGACGCACCGCGAAGATCGTTCCGACGAGCAGCACAACCGCGGCGACGACGATGAACACCACGGCACCCGCACTCTTGGAGATTGCAAGCATGCTGCGCGAGAACGAAAAGATGATGACGCCCAGTCCGAGTGCGGCGATGACCGGGAACTCGATTGGATGCAACAGTCGACGGCGAGCCGCCTCGTTGTGTGCGGCATCGTCGGAGGCCGATTCGCTCCACGCCTGCACCATCCACTCTGCGAGAGCGGCGAGCACGACGACGATGGCGAACACGAAGTACACCTGGGCGACGACGAGACCGAGCACGAAGAGCACGAGGCCAAACACCGTGACGAGTGGCCACATCGAAGCGCGCACCAGGCTGGTGTCGCGGGGCTGCACTTCGTCGTCGCCTTCGTTGACCATGAGCACGGCAGCGGTGAGACCGATGAGTGCGGCAAACACGATGCTGATGGCGACACCGCCGAGCGCCAGGCGCTCAACGAAGATGACGTAGGCAACGAGATTGAGTGCCGCGAACCCTGTGAGACCGAGGAAGAGTTTTGATCCGACCTTGAACATGGCGCCTACTTCTGCACGTACACGACGAACCAGAGGGCGGTGAACATTGCGAACACCGCGTACCAATACAGAGCGTGCGCCGCGAGTAGATCGCGGTCATTGGTGCGACCAGCGAGCACGCGGAACATTGCGACGAGCGAATAGAGGGTCGCGCTAGCGATGATTGCAAACATCATGCCCGTGACGGTGTAGAACATCGTCTGGTACGCGTCGTCGCGCAACACGATGTCCATCTGCATCCACAGTGCGACCTGTGCGTTCAGCAACGCAAGGCCGGTGAAGAGAGTGGCGCTGAGGGCGAGCGTGGTGTGCGACTTATCGCTTCGGCGACCCGCATACACCGCCCACTGCGCCATGACGCAGGCAATGACGAACGTGAACATCATCGTGGTGGCTGCAACCTCGGGGATCGCGATGTCTTTCTTCAACCAGTCCTTGATGACGGAGACACCATCGCTGGCGATTCGTGTAGGGGCCTTGGCGCGGAAGTCGAGCCACAACGCGAGCATTCCCCCCATCAACGAGGCTGCTGCCGCTGCGACGAATGCCGTGGCAACGAAGACCGTGCTGGAGCGACGAGCCGGGCCGGCAGTGAGCGCTGGCGCGGTCATGAGAGAGTCCCTTCTGCGTAACGATCAGACACTGCCTCGCCTCGGCGCGACGTAACAACAAGCGCGAGAAATGCAACCACGACCAATGCCATCAACGCATGCCCGAGCGCGACGATGAGATTCGCCACGCCGACGAATCCCGCATCGTCATAACCCGAAGCGACCCCCGCCGGCTGGTCGAGGAAGCCAGCGATGTAATGCGGCAACGAAGCAAGCACGGTGGCGGCGAATCCGAGGAGTGAGAGCAAGATGACCGGAAGCTCAGGCAGCGAGCGACCAGTGAGAGAACCGATGTGCAACGTCACGGCACCGATTGCAGCCAGCACTGCCCCGTACACCACGTACACCGTCGCTGCTTCACCGAACACGGTGCCGACCAGGTCGAGCGACTCGACGTGCATCGCTGCCGAACCCACGAGGCCGGTGAGGATCATCCCGGCGCCGAGGAATGATGCGACGAATGCCGCCGACAAATTGGGCTTGCCGGCACGCAAACCAAGTAGCGACATGACAATCACGATGAGCGGAGCGAGCAGCGGGACGAGATTGAAGAGCGCATAGGGCACCAACGAGCGCAGTGTGCCGAACGGCGTCTCGCCAAGGGCAAAGACATGCACCTGTTGGGTGACCGAACTAAGGACGACGACTGCGGCAATTCCCGCCCCGACCAGCACGACGCCTCGTAGTGGTTGACGACCGCGTGACGTTCGCACCGCAGCATCAGCGAGCACGCCGAGCGCGATCACCGAGTACACGAGCGTCTGCGGCTCGCGCATCGACCAACCGAGCCATGTCTCGACCATGTCGGCGCCACCGAATGCAACACGAGCGTTAACGAAATCGACCCACAGGTATGCGACGGTGCCGAGTGCGACGGGCAAGGTGAAGGCGAATCCGATGGCGGCGACGAGTGCTGAGAACGCACCAACCGGCACGTCGGCGAGACGCTGTCCATTGCGGCGTGTCAGCACCGTGGTGGCCACCGACACCGCGACAGCGACGAGTCCGACGAGCGTGATGCCGATTCCCACGAGATACGTCTCGACGAAACGCTTGTCTCCCCCGCCTGGTCCGCCATTGCCGAGGTAGGACACAAGCACAGTGATGCTGCCGGCGAGCCACGCCCACCAGCCGAACGCTGCGAGTCGGGGCAACGACACGTTTGAAGCGTGAAGTTGTGCAGGCACCGTCCACACGGCAATGCCGAGGAGGAGTGGCGCGACCACTCCGAATACGAGGGCAAAACGATGTAGTGAGAACAGTTGCGTGAGGGCATCGGCGTTGACGAGTGACGAACCGGCATCAAGTCGTTCAAACCCGAGTACGACTCCAACGACGCCTCCGACCACCGCCCACAGGGCCGCGCTGATCGCCATGGATGATCCGATTCGTACGTGGTCGGCAGCGGTCAACCAGCGACCGAGGGCCACCAATGGGGACGGGACAGACGACGCCTTCGACGCCGTTTCTCCATGTGACTCCACTGCCGACACCACCACTCGGCAAGGCTACTCATCTTCACGGTTTCGACCGAGGTCTCGACGCCGACGTCGGGCCATCCGAACTGTTCGTCGTTCAGAACTAGCGCACGAGCACGTCGACCATGACCGCAAGAAAGAGCAGGGTCACGTACGTGATCGAGAACGAAAAGACGCGCATCGCCGAAGACGGGTTCGGCGCCCGACCGAGGCCAAACGTAAGTGCAACGAATGCCGCCCCGAGTACAACGGACGACACCATATAAATGACACCCATGTCACTCAGCGGGATGAGCGCAAGGGACGACAGTGCCACCGCAACGGAGTACCAGCCCATCGTGCGGACCGTGCGCGCCGGAGTTTCAACGACCGGGAGCATCGGAACTGAGGCTGCGCGGTAATCGTCGACATGACGAATGGCAAGTGCCCAGAAGTGTGGCGGGGTCCAGAGAAAGATCACGAGGAAGAGCAGCACGGCCGACCATGACACACCGTTTGTCACCGCCGCCCAACCGACGAGCACCGGTGCGGCGCCGGCTGCACCGCCGATGACGATGTTCTGGCGCGACGTGCGCTTCAACCACAGCGAATATACGAAGACGTAGAACAAGGTCGCTGCAATCGCGAGGGCGCCAGCAAGCACGTTGGAAGATGCAGCAAGCACCGCAAATGCAACGACTTCGAGTGCAATGGCGAACAACAACGCGTTGCGCGGGTTGATGCGTCCGGTAACGAGCGGTCGGTTGCGAGTTCGCTCCATCACCTGATCGATGTCGCGGTCGATGTACATATTGATGGCGTTGGCACCACCAGCGGCGAGCGTTCCTCCGACCACCGTCCACACGACGAGCCACGTATTCGGCCAGCCTTCATTTGCCAGCACCATCGTTGGCACGGTCGTAATGAGCAGCAACTCGATGATTCGAGGTTTGGTGAGTGCAATGTACGCACCAACGAGCGTGCGTGAAGGACGAGATCCGACGTGGGAAAAAGCACTCGTCAGACGTGAAGGGACGAGCGGCTTTCCGAGCACCACGCGCCTGAAGGCTAGGTGCGCGGAGACCTCACGCGAACTCGTCGGCACAATGGAATCATGTCGACAGCCACTGAAGTCGCGAGCGACACCACGCTCGGGATCGACCGACCGTGGGTGGTCATCGTGTGGAACGACCCGATCAACCTCATGTCGTATGTGACATGGGTGTTCCAGAAGTTGTTCGGTTACAGCCTCGAGAAGGCGACGGCACTGATGCTCGACGTGCATGAAAAGGGTCGTGCGGTCGTGTCGAACGGCACACGTGAACGGGCTGAAGTAGACGTGCAGCGACTGCACGAATTCGGGTTGTGGGCGACGATGCAACGAGACGACGCGTGATCTTCGAACGAGTTGACGGCGGATTTCGACTCACTATCGACGATCACTCCCGCGAGGTGATCGTGCATCTGTTCAGCGAGCTCCGACGTGAAGTTGAAGCGGTCAAACAGCATTCGCACTCGTCGCTCGCCCCGCACATGAAGCGGCTGTTCCCCGCTGCTTACCACGATGACGAACAACGCAATGAGGAATACCGACGACTTACCCACGGTGATCTCGCCGATTCACACCTCGCTGCGATTGATGATGCGGCGGCGCTCTTGGCCAAGGACCGTGTCTTTGCCATTGGTGACCTCGAGCGCTTCGTGCGCGCCATCAACGCCATGCGTCTGGTGCTCGGCACGCTGCTCGATGTGAGCGAAGACGACCACGACGATGATGAGCCAACAGAAGAGGCCGACTCAGGCAACGACCCGACGGTGATGCAACGGCAGGTCTATGACTATCTCGGCTGGTTGCTGCACTCCTCGCTCGACGAGCTCACTGGCTGAGTGCTCTTCATGCCCGGGAGTGACGGTCGATTGGCGCTGGTAGATTTCACATGCTCTTCCAACGAGATACAAATCCTTGCCCCCATCGTCTAGAGGCCTAGGACACCACCCTTTCAAGGTGGCGGCACGGGTTCGAATCCCGTTGGGGGTGCGAAGATCAGTTTCGACAACGAATCTGGTCCCGTGGTGAAGTTTGGAGTTCACGCCGGCCTGTCAAGCCGGAGGTCGCGGGTTCAAATCCCGTCGGGACCGCGAGACGGTGGCAACACCGAATCATGGTCGGGTAGCTCAGTTGGCAGAGCACGCGCCTGAAAAGCGCGGGGTCACCGGATCGACGCCGGTCCCGACCACAA
>JBJTOX010000023.1:0-11956 GCA_046074785.1 Actinomycetota bacterium | reverse complement strand
GACCATTGCCAACGCCACACTCATCGGAAGCCTCACACCCGCCGTGTTGCTGTTTCTTGCCCCACGAATTCTCGGCGAAAAGATCACCGCACAGCGCGTGGTGTATTCGCTCGTCAGTTTTGCCGGAGTCGCGGCGGTGGTCATCGGTGCAGAGACCGCCGGGAATTCGGGGGAACATGGGTTGTTTGGCGATGCCCTCGCGTTCGCCAACATGGCCGTTTGGACGATCTACTTCATCGCGGCGAAGCGAGCACGTGACGAGGGAATGAACACGTGGTCGTTCCTCACCGGAATCTGTCTCACCAACGTGTTGCTGGCGCTGCCGTGGGCCCTCATCAGCAGTAATGATTTGTTCGATGTGAAGCCGCGCGACTGGATGTTCCTCGTGCTGATGATGCTGATTCCTGGCACGATGGGGCACTTCATGATGACGTGGGCACAGCGTTATCTCGATACGACAGTGTCATCACTCATCACTTTGGGTGGCCCAGTCATCTCAACGATGCTGGCATTCATCTTTCTCGACCAAGGCGTTGCGGCAGTGCAGATGGTCGGCGGAGTGGTGGTGTTGCTGGGTTTGGGTGGCGTCATCCTCAGCACCACCTCGGCGCGAGCGACCAAGAGCGACACGGTGGGTACGGCCGACCCGTTGCTAAACTCAAATCCTTAACGCGGACGTGGCTCAGTTGGTAGAGCATCACCTTGCCAAGGTGAGGGTCGCGGGTTCGAATCCCGTCGTCCGCTCCAGAGAAGTTGATCGTCTTCGCGTCCTGCGGTCGCAGTCCCACGTCTCCGCGCGCCGGCCGGCTGGTTGGTGGGTGTTGTGTGGCGTTGTTGCCGCAGCACTGTCTCTTGCCGCATGCGGCGGTGAGTCAGCCCACGATGCCGTTGTGGCAGCGGCTTCGGACACGCGAGATGCGTTTGGTGAGGTTGCAAAGGTGCTGAACGAACGTGAGAGCATCGAGATCGGCTTTGTCTTTGGTTCATCCGGTTTGCTGAGGGAGCAGGTGATCAACGGGGCTCCATTCGATGTGTATGTCTCGGCGAATCTTGCGTTCGTCGACGAAGTCATTGCAGCCGGCGCGGGGGTGGGGGAGTCGCAACGCGCGTTTGCGGTCGGCAGGCTGGCGTTGATCGCTGCACCGGGCATCGCTCTACCGAGTGACCTGGCGACGATCGACGATTTCTCGAGACTGGTGATCGCCAACCCTGCACATGCCCCGTACGGCGTCGCTGCACGCGAGGCCCTGACGCGCCTCGACCTTCTTGGGACGATTGGGCAGCGCTTGATCCTCGCCGACAATGTGGCTGATGCAGTCCGCATCGTCGACGCCGGCGAGGCAGACTTCGGCATAGTGGCGTTGTCGTTGGTGATCAGCCGGGAGCATCGCGAACTGCCGACGAGTCTTCACGAGCCGATTCGGCAGAGCCTGGTCGTTACGACACGCGGCGCCGACAATCCTGCCGCGGCTCGACTCGTCGAATTCCTTCAGTCATCAGACGGCACCTCGATCCTGCGTCGCTTCGGATTCACGGTGGACGCGCCATGACCGACTGGTTTCCGTTGTGGCTCTCGCTGCGAGTGTCGCTGATCGCCACAGTCGTCGCAGCAGTCGTCGGCATCGCAATTGCTTACCTACTTGCAAAGTGGCGCTCGCGGTGGTCGGCAGTGATCGAGGCCGTGGTTACCCTGCCGATCGTGTTGCCACCGACCGTGCTCGGCTACTACTTGCTGACAGTGCTCGGCACTCGTTCGTCGATCGGCACATCGTGGGAGTCGCTCTTTGGTTCACCAATCGTGTTCACGCAGACCGGCGCGATCATCGCCGCCACGGTATCGGCTCTGCCGTTCGTCGTTCGGGCGGCGCGGGCCGCAATCAGCAACGTTGACGCCAGAGTCGAAGAGTCGGCCCGCGTGATGGGTCTTTCGGAGTGGCGCGTTGCGCGTGTGGTCACGCTGCCGCTTGCAGCCCGAGGTATCGGAGCGGGTGTCGCGCTCGGTTTTGCGCGGGCACTCGGCGACTTCGGTGCCACGGTCATGGTTGCCGGCAATATTCCCGGCCAAACACAGACGCTCCCCGTCGCCGTTTACGACGCCGTGCAAGCAGGCGACGAGGCGACGGCGCGAACGGGTTCGCTCGTGCTCGGTGCCATTGCGGTGGTGGTGCTGTTTCTCGTCACGCAGGTGTTCGCGAGGCGCCGATGAACGAACGAACCGGCGACCGTGAGGCAACGGTCGACACCGCTGGGCTCGTCGTTGACGTACAGGTGCAGGTGTCGGGATTCCGCGTCGAGGCATCCTTCGTCGCGAGACCGGGCATCACGGTGCTCTCTGGCCCTAGTGGATCGGGGAAGAGTCTCACCCTGGCGGCGATCGCCGGCACGATTCGGCCCTCTCGCGGCACCATCACTTGCGACGGCCGAGTGCTGGCTGATGTCGGCGTCGGCGTACATGTGCGCTCGCAGGAACGCAAACTCGGGGTGGTGTATCAGCATGCTGCACTGCTCGAGCATCGCTCACCACTCGACAACGTGGTGCTTGCGATCCGGCACGGATCGTCCACATCTCGGCGCGAGGCCGCGATGACTCTGTTGCAACGGGTCGGGGCTGGGGCGCTGGCTGAGTCAAAGACCAAAACGCTGAGTGGCGGTGAGCGTCAGCGCGTAGCCCTCGCAAGGGCACTGGCAGGTAGCCCTCGGCTACTGCTCCTCGATGAGCCCTTCAGTTCTCTCGATGCCCCAACTCGTTCGGTGATGCGCGAACAGGTGCGCTCGCTGGTGCATGAGCGAAATCTCATTGCTCTCGTGGTGACTCACGATCAGGAGGACGTCGACGCCTTGGCCGATCGGGTCGTTCGCTACGAGCCCGGGCGGACCGTGCCGGCATCGGAATGAATCCACTCGTGCGGGCCATGTATTCGGCGTAACCGGGCTTGCGCTTGGCCAACAACTTGTCGAGCATCGCCACGCCGGATACACGCACGAGCAGCACCGTCATGACGAGCGCGCCGAGGAACGCCCACACGCCGGCACCTTGCGTAGAGCCGACGATCGCCAGACCCCACCAGACGACGCAATCACCGAAGTAGTTCGGGTGTCGGGTGAGCGCCCACAACCCTTTGTCCATGACCAGACCGGCGTTGCGCGGATCGCGTTTGAACTTTGCCAACTGCGCGTCGCCCACTGCTTCGAAGTACAAACCGACGACCCACACCAAGAACCCGAGCAACGCGACGAACCCTGCACCCGAGTCGGTCTCGCGTTGACCGAGGGTCACGGGCAATGACACGACGAACATCAGGGCACCTTGCAGGCCGAAGACGGTGTAGAGACTCACGATGGCGAAACGTTCGCCGTGCTTGCGGCGCATCGCTCGATACCGGAAGTCCTCACCCTTCCCCAGATTGCGTTTGGCGAGATACCCGGCAAGTCGCAAACCCCACACCGTCACCATGATGAGCAGCAACCAGTTGCCTGAGCCGGAAGCGCCAGTCACGAATTTTGCCGACCAAGCAACGAGAACGAAGCCCAAGCCCCAGACGATGTCGACGATCGAGGCATCGCGCTTGAGAAGCGACACCGACCACGTGGCGAGCATCAGGCAGGCAATGGTGACGAGGGACGCCGTCAACACGGTTGTCGCATCGGCCACGACACGAGGTTAGGAGCCTCGACCGTGATCTGCGTGGATTATCGCTCGTTCAAGAACACACCCGTCGCGTTGTGGAGCGCGCAATCAGGTGCGAGCCTTGTGCGGTGCTTCAAGTACGAGACCTCAGCGTTGAAGTTGGTGCGCGCATGGTGGTGCACGAAGCGAGTTTCACGGTCATGCCGAAGGACAAAGTTGGCTTGGTCGGTCGCAACGGTGCGGGCAAGACGAGTCTCTTCAAGGTGCTCGGTGGTGCCGCTGAACCGAAGTCTGGTTCCATCAGTCGGGGAGGCGCATTCGGCTATCTGCCTCAAGACCCGCGCATCGCTGGGGCATTCGACGGAAGGTCAGCGGTGTCGCACATCCTGTCGTCTCGCGGGATTGACGACGACGTCGTTCGACTCGAGAAACTCCGCATTGCGATGGAGGAGCGCCCCGACGAACACAACATTGCGCGTTTCACGAAGGCCCAGGACGCATTCGAACTCAAAGGTGGCTACGCAGCCAATAGTGAAGCGCGGGCTCTCGCGGCCGGCCTAGGCCTCAAGGCCGATCGGCTCGACCTGCAGCTCGGCGTGCTGTCTGGTGGCGAACGGCGACGAGTCGAGTTGGCGCGCATTCTCTACGGCGGAAGTGACACACTGCTGCTTGATGAGCCAACCAACCACCTCGACATTGACGCAAAGATGTGGATGCTGGACTTCCTGCGTGGCTACAAGGGTGCACTACTCGTGATCAGCCACGACCTTGAGCTTCTCGATGAAGCAATCACGCGTGTGCTGCATCTTGATCGTCCCGATGAAGCCGATGTCGGGCACATCATCGAATACCGAGGTACCTACTCGCAATACCTGCGAGCCCGCGAAGCAGATGAAGCCAGGGCCGTGAAGATGGCGACACAGCAAGCCAAGGAAATCGACCGGTTGCAACGGGTTGTCGATCGGTTCGGGGCCAAAGCCTCGAAAGCCTCGATGGCCCGCAGTATCGAAAAGCGAATCGACCGTCTCGACGCACAACGTGTGCATGCGCCCCGCTCACGAAAGACACTGGCCGTCAAGTTCCCCGACGCGCCCAACTGCGGGGAGACGGTCCTCACGGCGAGTGGTCTGCGCAAGACCTACGGCGGACCAGACATCTTTCATGACGTGAGCTTCGACCTCGGCCGTGGCGAGCGTCTGCTGGTGCTCGGGCTGAACGGCGCAGGAAAGACATCCTTGCTGCGAATTCTTGCCGGTGAGTCGCGGGCCGATGATGGCGACTTTTCGTTCGGCTATCACGTGCAGGCCGGCTACTACGCCCAAGAACATGACAACCTGATAGGTGAGCGCTCGCTCATCGATCACATGCGCGAGATGGCGCCAACGCGACTGGGTCTAACCGAAACGCAGTTGCGGGGCATGCTGGGGTCGTTCGGTCTTTCGGGTGACAAGGTGTTTCAAGAGTCATCGACGCTCTCTGGCGGTGAGAAGACCAAGTTGGCACTCGCAATGCTGATGGTGGGACGCAACAATCTGCTCCTGCTCGACGAGCCGACGAACAACCTCGATCCGTCGAGCCGTGACTCGGTCGCCGCGGCACTCGCCGAATGGAACGGCGCGATCGTGCTGGTGAGCCACGACACCGACTTTGTCGAGCAGCTTGCACCGACGAAGGTGCTGGTGATGCCCGACGGTCAAGTCGACTACTACAACGAGTCGTGGCTCGAGATCGTGAGCCTGGCCTGATGCGTCGCGTCGCGTGCGGCAGTGGTCTCGTTCTAGAGTTTGCGTGATGTCGAAGTCACCGTCGCCGTATCCCGACGAATCCGACGGCTACTGGATGCACTATCACGACGAAGACAGCCAGAAACTCGCCGATGCCATCATCAAGTACGCCGTCGATCGCGTACGAATGGATCCGCCTCCGCTTGATGCCCCGAAACCACTCAGCGTGCTGCGACGAGAAGTGGGAGAGACCATCACGGCAGAAGGCTTGGGGGCCATGAAGGCATTGGAGATCTTCACCGAGAAGCTGGCCCCTTCATGCATCAGCGTCGATCATCCGCTCTTCCTCTCGTTCGTGCCCGGCGCACCAACCGAATCATCCGTGCTCTTTGATCTGGTCGTTGCCGCATCGAACATCTACGGCGGGTCATGGCTGGAGGGCGCGGGAGCGGTCTTTGCCGAGAATCAGGCATTGCAGTGGCTCATTGATCTCGCTGGGTTGCCGTCGACGTCAGGGGGTGTGTTCGTTTCGGGTGGTACGGCCGGGAACCTGTCGGCACTGATCGCTGCACGATGGGCATGGCGACAGCGTGATCTCGCATCGCGCGAGCGAGTCCGTCCGATCATCATCGCCTCGGGCGGTGCGCATTCTTCAGTGGGTCAGGCCGCGCACGCGATGGACGCCGACGTGGTCACGGCTGAAGTAGACGATGCGGGCCGACTTACGGCCTCAGCCGTGATGTTGGCGTACGAATCGCTCACCGAGGCTGACAAGTCGCGTGTGGCAGCGGTGGTCGCCACATCTGGCACCACGAATATCGGCGCTATTGACGACCTTGACGGGATCGGCGATTTTGCGCGTAGTAAAGCCATCTGGTTTCACGTTGACGGCGCCTACGGCGCAGCGGCACTCTGCGCAAAAAGTGTCCGACATCTCTTCAGGGGTATCGAAAAGGTCGACAGTTTCATCGTTGATCCGCACAAGTGGCTGTTCGGTCCTTACGACTGCTGTGCGCTCATCTACCGAGATGTGCGAATCGGCAAGGCTGCACACACACAACGAGCCGAGTATCTCGACGTTCTCCTTCAGGATTCCGAGCAACAGCTTGACGAGGCCTACAACCCGGCCGACCTCGCCCATCACCTCACTCGCCGTGTGCGTGGCTTGCCCTTCTGGTTCAGTCTCGCCACGCACGGCACCGAGGCGTACGAAGAGGCGATGGAGATCACGCTGCAAGTCACGCAAGACGCAGCCGACATGGTGCGGGCGTCGGATCATCTCGAGCTCGTGATTGAGCCGTCGCTCTCGATCATCGTCGTTCGGCGAAAGGGGTGGGCGCCGTCCGACTACTCGAAGTGGAGCGACCGCATGCTGCACGATGGCATTGCGTTCGTCGTGCCAACCACGCACAAAGGTGAAACCGTGTTGCGGATGTGTCTGGTGAATCCGCGAACCGACCCACAACAGATGCAGATGCTCTTCGATTCGATGAAGGACTGATCTGCAATGTTGAAAACACTGCGCTCAGTGGTGTCGCTACGAAAGTTTGATTGGAACTCGCGTCGTCGAAGACTGGCGAAGTGCGGCAACATCAACGATGTTCGTCGGCTCGCAAAGCGGGCCTTGCCCGGCGGAGTGTTCGACTACTTCGATGGGGCTGCCGAAACCGAGTGGTCGCTTGCCAACAACACTGACGCCTTCGAGCACGTGCATCTTCAACCGCGGGTACTCGTCGATGTCTCGCGGCTCGACACGGCAACGACCGTCATGGGGCAGACGATGCCGTATCCCTTTGCGTTTTCGCCTACCGGATTCACCCGTATCGCCACTTCAGCTGGAGAGCTCGCGGTTGCCCGAGTTGCCGCCCGGCACGACATTCCGTACACACTCTCGACACTTGGCACCCGCAGCATCGAAGAAGTGGCGGCGGTTTCTGATGGTCCGCTCTGGTATCAGCTCTATGTATGGAAGGACCGCGGGCTGTCACGCGAGCTCGTGCAACGAGCCAAGGCCGCCGGCTACAAGGCCATCATGGTGACCGTTGATACCGCCGTCTTCGGTAGACGCGAACGCGACGTGCGTCGTGGGTTCACCCTTCCACCAAAGATCGGCCTCGAGACCTTCGTCGACGGAATCAAGCATCCCCGGTGGACTCTTGATTTCTTGACGCACGAACCAATCACGTTTTCCGCAGTCAGTGGCCGTAACGATGTCGATGGTTCGACTGCCATCACGCTGTCGGACTATGTGAACAGCCAGTTCGATGCATCGCTGTCATGGCGCGACCTCGACTGGGTGCGTAGTGAGTCGGGATTGCCGATCATGTTGAAGGGAATCCAGACCGTGGACGATGCACGAATCGCAGTCGGCGAGGGCGTTGAAGCCATTGCGCTGTCGAATCATGGCGGACGTCAGTTCGACGGATCGCCTGCACCAATCGAGTTACTTCCCGGAGTGATGGATGTCGTCGGTGACAGCATCGATGTGCTCGTCGATGGTGGTGTGCGTCGAGGTTCGGATGTGGTGAAGGCCTGTGCGCTCGGTGCGAAAGCCGTTATGTTCGGCAGGCCCTACCTTTACGGCCTTGGCGCGGCGGGGGAGCTCGGAGTCGAGTGGGTCGTCGAGTACTTCTCGGCGGGCATCAAGCGCACGATGGCGCTGGTTGGGGCAACGAATCTCGCCGAGTTGCGCGGACGCGCAACTACTTCTTGGCGCGACTAGCGGTCTTCGGCTCGGCCTTCTTCACCGTCTTCTTGCGGGTGCCGTAACGCTTGTTGAAGCGCTCAACGCGACCTGCCGAGTCGATGATCTTCATCTGGCCGGTATAGAAGGGGTGGCTCGCATTCGAAATGTCGAGCTGCACGAGCGGATATGTATTGCCGTCGGTCCACTCGACCGTCTTGGATGCATCCGTCTTGATCGTCGAGCGGGTGAGGAAGCGGTAGTTGGCACCGGAATCCTCGAAGACGACGAACTGATAATTGGGGTGGATGTCCTTCTTCATGGCTTGACCAGCGTAGCGGCGCACCGCCCGCGCCCCTTAGACTGTCCAAATGCCCAATCGTTGTGATGTGCTCGACAAGAAGCCGTCGCGTGGTCACTCCGTGTCGCACTCGAACATCAAGTCAAAGCGCTCCTGGCGCGTCAACACCCACAAGCGTCGCTTCTGGCTGCCGTCAGAGAAGCGCTGGGTCACGCTGTTCGTGTCGGCGAAGGGCATTCGCACCATCGACAAGCGCGGCATCGAATCGGTGGTTGCCGAGATGCGCCGCAACGGCAAGAAGGTCTGAGAGTTCATCATGGCTGCCAAGAGCAAAGATCGTCGTCCGATCATCAAACTTCGTTCCACCGCTGACACCGGTTACACCTACGTCACGCGCAAGAACAAGATCAATTCCCGCGAGCGTCTCGAACTGAAGAAGTACGACCCGATCGCACGCAAGCACGTCATCTTCAAAGAAGAGCGTTAATCCCACGCGCTTGATGCGCGTCGTAGAGCCGTTCGTCGGTCAGTTGAGGGCTTGCTGGAAGTCTTTCTGAATGTCGGCATGGGCCTCGAGGCCCACAGAAATTCTGAGGAGTCCATCGTTGATGCCGGTGGCTTGCTTGACCTCAGGTGGCACCGAGAGGTGCGTGCTGGTTGCTGAATGTGAAATCAGCGTGTCGGGGCCACCGAGGGTGACGGCCGTTCGCACGAGTTGGAGCCGGGTGAGAAGCGAACGGGCGGCTTCGACGCCACCGCTCATCTCCACCGACATGATCGAGCCGAACCAGCGCATTTGACGCTTGGCGAGTTCGTGCTGGGGATGCGAGGTGAGACCGGGGTAATTCACTCGCTTCACCGCGGGATGAGCAGACAGCCACTCAGCCAAGTGCTGGGTCGACTCGCACTGCTGACGAAGTCGTGCCCCGAGCGTCCTGATTCCGCGCAGACCGTTCAATGCATCAAACGGCGATGGAGTGGCACCGTGGAGCACGGAGTATCCCCAAATCGTGTCGATGATGTCGCGCTCGGCGGCGATGACACCGAGCGTTGCATCATTGTGACCCGCAATGCCCTTGGTCGCCGAGTGCAACGAGATCGAGACTCCGGACTTGCAGGGCTGCTGTCCGAGTGGTGTCGCGAGCGTCGAGTCAACGAGAGTGAACGGACCCTTGATTGCGCCGAGTGCCTCCAGGTCGACCACATCGAGATGCGGATTGGTCGGAGTTTCTGCCATGACGAGAACGGTTTTGCCGGGGCGCACTGCCGTGGCGAACTCTCCCGCATTCCGGCCGTCAACATAGGTGACGTCGATGCCCAATCGCTTGCACGGCCCATCGAGAAAACCGAGTGTGCCTGCGTACATGTTTCGTTGCGCGACGATGTGATCCCCACTCGAGCAGAGCGCCAGCACGGTCGTAGCGATTGCTCCCATGCCAGAAGCAAACGCGAGGGCCGCTTCGGTTCCCTCCAGCTCGGCAACGGCGTGTTCGAACGCCTCAACCGTTGGATTCGCGTAGCGGGAGTAGAAACCGGTCTGGTGTACCGACTTGGCGCCCGCGTGCGTTCCTTCCAGGTCGTTGGTGTCCCAAGTTGTTGAGGTCCAAAGCGGCGGAGTCAAGGCGCCACTCGCATCGCGACCGGCGGTGATCGCAGTCGTCTCCGGCTGCTGTTCTCGACGCTGGGTTCCCACGAGTTCAGGCTAGGCAGCGACAATGGCGCATGATCTCGAGACTCGTGTAGGTTCGCCGCAGGTTCATCGGAACGAAGAAGGTCATCTCATGCGTCTACGCCAACTCTCCGCTGGTCTCATTGCTGCTGCCTTGCTCAGCGCGGGCTCGATTACTGCCGCCTCGGAGGGCGTAAGTCCGCTTTCGGGACTTCCAGGTGGCGCAGGTAAGCCCGTGGTAATGGTGAAGTACGGCAACGCACGCCCGGATCGACCTCACTACGGGTTGAACCAAGCCGACCTGATCTATGTCGAGGAGGTCGAGTGGGGTCTCACGCGAATCGCCGCCCTGTTCAACACGCGACTGCCGGCGGTCGCAGGTCCGACACGGAGCGCACGCATCTCCGACCTGGAGATCCTCGAACAATTCGAACGTCCCGGTTTGGTGTTCAGCGGGGCAAACGACGTCTTGTTGAAGGCGGTGCGCAAGAGCAACGCGCAATCGATGTCACCGAGCGAACGACCCGACTTCTACTATCGAAACCTCTCGAAGGAAGCGCCGCACAATCAGCTCGTGCGTTTGGCGATGCTGGTGTCAAAGGAGAGGAATCTGAGCGCCGTTGAGGACGTGGGATTCACCTTTGACCCGGCGGTTCCGGCTGGCGGTGTGATCGCCAAGAATTTTCAGGCGACGTGGCCATCGGCTCGTGTGAGTGGTGTTTGGTCGCGCAGTGGCTGGCAGATCTCATTCGACGGCACGTTGCACCGCGACGCCCAAACCCGTGGTGTACTCTCACCGCGAACCGTCGTACTTCAATTCGCTGAGCACCGGGAGTCGGCGTATGGCGATCGCTTCGGCGGTAAGACTCCGCTCGTGAAAACAGTCGGAGAAGGTCGGGCAATCGTCTTGCGAAACGGCCAGAGTTTTGAAGCTGTCTGGTCTCGCCCCGAGAAGCGCGGAGGCACGACGTTCACGTTCGGCGATCAACAGATGCCGTTCGATGTGGGGCAGGTATTCGTCGTGCTCGTCGATCAAAAAGCAAAGAAGGGTACGGTAACCGTCGGTGGGTGAGTGGGAGCAAGGCCTCGACGCGGCGCGCGAGCGCGGCATCATTGACGACGTTCTTCGCGACCGTCTCGCAGCGCTCGAGTTTGATCGAGGGGAGTCGCGCCAACGTTTCCCGATGCGAATCGCGTTCTACGTGCTGGGAGCCGTGTTGTTGGTGGCTGCCGGCTTTGCCACCTTTGTTCGCGTCCTTGGTGACGACCCATCGCAGCTTCTTGCAGCGACGCTCATCGCTGTGATCGGCATGATCCTCGAAGGTGTGGCCTGGCTCGTACGACGAGCCAGGGCACTGCCTTTTCTCGCCGGAATCATCGGCTCATTCGCCGGGGTTCCATTCGGCGTTGCACTTGCCATTGCTCTTCCCGGCGATCCGAACGCCGGAGCAGGGGCCTTCGGCGCACTCTTGGCGGCACTGTGGTCGCTCAATTGGTTCGGCAGAACACACTCCGGGGTTGCGATTGCTGCGGTGATTGCCGAGCTCGGATTCTTCACTGGTTTCGTAGGCGAGTGGGCATCGTTCTCACAGGAAACAGTCGGAGCGATTCTCTGCGTTCTCGGCGTTGGTGCAGCCCTCACGGCGATCTTCGGACGTATCAAGCCAAGCCTCCCGCCGCTCATCGTCGCACTCATCGTGACGGGTGTGGGTTGCGGTTTCCAGAACTCGTACGGCGGAGACGTGATTGCCGTGGTGGGAATAGCGCTGTCTGCGGCGCTGTTCTTCTTCGCTTACCGGCGTGGTGAAGCCTTAATGTCGGCCGCAACTGCAGTTTCCACTGGAGTGTGGGCCGTCGTTCTTTCGTTTGCGCTCACCGAAGGCGCGCTCGCACCGCTCATCCTTGCTGCGGTGATCGGCCTCGGTTTCATCGTCTGGGGTTCGCGACTTTC
>JBJTOX010000022.1:0-3343 GCA_046074785.1 Actinomycetota bacterium | reverse complement strand
TCCAGTGACCTGCAGTTCTTCACCGCCTACGAAGAACTCAGCCACCAAGCGTCAGTCATCGGCATTGATCACCGGGGTCACGGTCGGGGGCTCCGTACTGATGTCAACTTCACGCTCGAAGACTGTGCCGATGATGCCGCTGCGGTCTGTGTCGCAATGGGTGTCTCATCGGTGATTGCCGTCGGCTATTCGATGGGAGGTCCGATTTCGTTGTTGCTGGCCCGCCGTCACCCGCACCTCGTCTCAGGATTGGTGCTGCAGGCAACCGCACTCGAGTGGTGTGCCTCTCGGCGAGAACGGGCGCGTTTTCGTGTCTCGAGAACACTGGGACCCGTCACCCGGCGATTGATTCGTCCGAGCACGATCCGTTTCGTCTTTTCACGACGCGTTTCACGGCGACATCCACTGCGGGCTCATCTCGGCTGGATGATGGCGGAGTGGCGTCGCAATGATGCCTGGCAGATGGCGCAGGCAGGACGTGCCATCTCGAAGTTCGACGCCCGCCCATGGGTCGGGACACTTGCCGTGCCAACCTGTGTCGTCCTTACGACGAAGGACCAGCTGGTGTCACCACGCAAGCAACGACAGCTCGCACAAGCAACGAATGCCAAGGTGTTGCCAATCGACGGGGATCACTTCGTTAATGTTGGTAGGCCCGCCGACTTCAGCGCCGTGACGGTCAGCGCGGTGCGTTCGGTGATGACTGAGCAATCAACCGGTCGAGCCGCTCGCTGAGCACATCAACTGACTCCCGCAGATCAGACGTCGTCACCGTGTTCGACAACGCAAGTCGAACTGCGGCAAGTTCCCGTGCGAGATACTCCGCGTTTTCCTGCGTGCGTGCCGCTACCGCGCGGTCGTTTTCCAGCGCCTGTCGGTCGCGGTCTTCCTGACGATTCTGCGCAAGCAGGATCAGTGGCGCCGCATAGGCGGCCTGAACGGAGAACATCAGATTGAGCAGGATGAATGGGTACGGGTCCCATCGCAGTGCGACCGACACCACGTTGATGGTGATCCAAATGAGCACGAGAAACGTCTGGACGACGAGGAATCGAGCCGTACCAAGATTGCGGGCAACGGCTTCAGAAAACCGACCGAAGGCACCCGGTTCGTAGGGCACATTGAGCTTGCGGCGGTAGCGCGGGTTTGCAAGGTCTTCTCTGCGCTTCATATTGTGCTCCGGATCGGTGTTTGTGTGCGACGCCAGTCGCTTGGAAGCGCACGGTCGAGCACATCGTCGACGGTGATCGCCCCGAGGAGGTGGTTGCCTGCGTCAACGACGGCAACCGACAGCAGGTTGTAGGTGGCGAGACGAACGATGACTTCGCGCTCCGGCATCGTCGGCGGAATCGTCGGCTCGTGTTGCACGCAATCCTTCAGCTTCATTTGCGGAGGCTCACGCAGCAGGCGTTGAAAATGCACGATACCCATGTACCCGCCAGTCGGCGGTTCGTGCGGTCCGTGGGTGACGAACACTTGCGCAGCAATCGACGCATGGCGCTCCGGGTCGCGTACGTGGGCGAGTGCCTCAGCAACCGTCGCCTCGGGGGAGAGCACGATCACCTCGGGTGTCATCAGCGCACCGGCGGTTCCTTCCGGCCACGAGAGTAGCTGGCGCATCGTGTCGGCGTCGTCTTCGTCCATTGATTCGAGCACTTTCGTTCGCTGTTCGCTACCCATCTTCGCCAGCAGGTCGGCAAGGTCGTCGAACTCCATCTCGTCGAACACACTGTTCAAGCGATCGAGGTCGAGACCCTCGATCAATCGCAATTGCTCATCTTCAGGCAGCTCTTCGAGTACGTCGGCAAGACGCTCGTCGTCCATTGCGGCAGCGATGGTGCGACGCTGTTCGATCGGTAGTGCAGCGATGAACGTCGCAACGTCACTCGGGTGCATGTTGCGCAAGCGAGCCGCCTCGGCAGCCACCGGTGTCGATGGTGCAAACAACGCCGAAAGCTCCGTCCAGTCGACCAAGCGGAACGTTGGGCGGGAGATCAGTGTCCCACGCTTGGCAAGTCGCACCTTGAACACGCTCCACCACGGGTTGTGGCCGCTGTGATGCTGCAGCGCAACGTCGACGACTGTCTCGTCGCCGTGCTTCTTGTCGAACACGTCTGCGGCGATCAGGCGCTCGCCTTCGCGTAGACGGAACGGGTTCAGGTCGATGTCGTAGCTTTTCAGTCGCACGCCGGTGTTGTCGAGTGACGCCACCCTTGCTGCAGTAACGAAAATACGCCGCCGTTGACTGGTTGCCACGAAGCCCAGCACACGTGGCGCCTCTTGACCACGCCCCGGTACCACGACGATGTCATCGATCTTGCCGATCGGGGCACCGCCGGCATCGACCAACGGCAACCGCATGATGCGGTACGCGTAAATGAGGTCGGTTGCAGGCGTCACGAAGCGAGGCTACCCACGTCCCCTCGCGCGAAACACGCAAATCACGGAATTTTTAGTCGCGAAAATCAGCAAGCAGAAATGCGACGTACTCCCGCAGGTAGATGGCCGAGTCCCGAAGTGCGTCGACTTTGGGAACCAATGATGTGATTGCCAAGTCGCCCAGTGACTTGTCGGTTATTTCCGGGTCGGCACCAACTATTCGCACGTTGTCGAAATATCGGGAGAATTCACGGCGAGCCCGCCGGAGATGGAAGTCGGACGTGACGATGAGCAAGGGATCATCTTTGTCGTGCAGCCCGGAATCGCGCGCCACCGTTGCATGTCCGTTGGTGTTGAGTGAGACCGAATCGATGATGATCTTGTCCGATGGAACACCGAGTTGTATCGCTTGGGACTTCATCAGGAGACCCTGCTGGTCGGTCTCTCGCAGATCACCCATGCCCGGCTGTCCACCTGCCAACACCATGGTCGCATCGTCGTAACGACGCCACATCATCACACCCTTGTTCACACGTCGTACGGTCTCGAGACCCGACGAATCCTGCTCGGGTGAGTCACCGAGGTGATACCCACCGCTCAATACGTAGATGTACTCGGGCACCCAGCCGTCCTTCAGTTCTGATTCGACGACAAGAGGACGCTCCAACACCACGGCACCGAACGGAGTCATGACCAGCCAGAGCGAAACGAGTGCGACCGTGCCGATCACCTTTATCCATCGATCCAGCAACTTCCGACGCCACAACACGATCCATACGACGCCGAGCACCAACATCGGCAGCCACAGTGGGTCGACGAACTCTCGAAGCATCAGCTAGAGCGTAGGAACATTGCCCGTAGCATGAAGCGTCTCGTTCGGGGACGTAGCTCAGCTGGCTAGAGCACCTGCTTTGCAAGCAGGGGGTCGTGGGTTCGAGTCCCATCGTCTCCACCACCGAATGCT
>JBJTOX010000021.1:0-13659 GCA_046074785.1 Actinomycetota bacterium | reverse complement strand
GCTCGAACTCACCGAGTTCGAGCACGGTGAATGGCAGCCGAGTATCACCGCCACCGTCGCCACGACCGGCGTCGGTGTAACCGAGCTCGTCGATGCGGTGCTCGCACATCGATCGGCAGGCGAATCGAGTGGTGAGCTGGGTCGACGTCGTGAACTGCGTCGTCGCGAAGAACTTCGCGAGATCGTCGAGCGGCGTCTCGAATTGCGTGCCCGCGAGTTGTGCAGCGGCGAAAAGTGGGACGACCTCGAGCACCGCGTGATGAAGGGTGAACTCGACGCGTGGTCGGCTGCCGACGACATGCTGCGCGGGATTTCGGCGTGACGAGTTCGACGGGGGACACGGATGCTCCCGAGCGGAAGCGAGTCGTCAATGCAAGTCTGACGCTCGGTGCTGCGGTCGGCATCACTGCCTTGTCGTTCGGCCTGGCGGCGGTCTCGGCTGGCGCCAGCGTGTGGCAGGCATGTGCGCTCTCGTTCTTCACCTTCACCGGTGCGTCGCAGTTTTCGGCGATGAGCGTGGTGGGGGCAGGTGGTTCACTGCCTGCCGCATTCGGTGGTGCGGCATTGCTCGCAGTCCGCAATTTCGTGTACGGGTTGGCTCTCGCCGGCAAGGTGGCGACGCATGCCGACGGACGTACGTTGTCGTTGCCAAGACGTCTGCTTGCCGCTCAGTTCGTGATCGATGAAACGACAGCGATGACGTTCGCTCAATCGGACGCGAAGTTGGCGCGCACCGCGTTCTGGACGACCGCACTTTCGCTGTTCATCACCTGGAACCTCGGAACCCTCGTTGGGGCATTGGCAGGGTCGGTACTCGACACCAAGGCCCTCGGATTCGATGCGGCGTTCCCGGCCGCGTTCTTGGCGATGTTGCCGGCACACCTTCGCACGTCGCGCGGACGATGGGCGGCGGTGACCGGTGCGGTCGTGTGTTTGGCGCTCACTCCGTTCGTGCCGGTCGGCGTCGCCATCCTGGTTGCCGTGGTTGGAGTGCTGTTCGGGGTGCGGCCGTGACGATCTCCAATGCCCAACTCTGGACGCTGATTGCGCTGCTCTCCATCACGGCGTACGCGCTGAAGGTGCTCGGGTTCGCGGTGGTCGGGGGTCGGCGAATGCCGCCGGCTATTGAACGATGCCTGGCGCTCATCCCCGCCAGCTTGCTTGCAGCACTCGTGGTGAAGGACACCTTCACCACCGCGCAGGACTTGGTCGTCGACGCGCGTGCGGTCGGGCTCGTCGTTGCGCTCATTGCCGTGTGGCGAAAGGCGCCGTTCATCGTGGTGGTGGTCGCAGCGATGGCGGCAACCGCAGTCGTTCGACTGCTTGGCTAGCGATTGCGCCTAGCTCGGTGCAGTGCAGAGTGCAGCGAGGCGTCGCAAGTTTCCACGCCAGATGGCGCCAAGCACCACTTTTCCACCAACGAATGCACCAATCGGGCCGCCGAGCCACCAAGGGAAGATCAACTCCTCTTCCCACACGAAGCGGGTGGTTGAGGCATCGAGTGCCTCGAGTGTGAACACACCGCTCCCGGTGACGAGACCGACGTGTTCGACACCCATGGCTCTGCCGGTTTCCCACCTGGTGATGTGCATTTTGTCGGTGAGCCGAATCGGCCCGACCTTCGTGCGACACAGGAATGATGTGCCGACACCGCGACGTTGATCGGAGACGAAGTCAATCGACTCGGCATCGGCCATCCAGTCGACGTGTCGCTCGACGGGCTCAACCACCTGCCACACACGGTCAACCGGCGCGGCGATATCGATCGAAACCTTGATGCGCGCCACGCCTTCAGCGTAGGTTGCGGTACACGCTCACGTGTCGGGCCGCCGACTGGTCGAAGGTGGTCATGTGCCACGACGCATATCGCGCATGCAACTCGAGCCCGGCTGCCCGACACATCGTGTCGACTGCATCGGGACGCGAATAGGTGATGGTGGTCGGTCTTACGACGACTCGACCGTCGTCATGACGACTGGTGATCGTTGTTGTGAGAGCCCCGGTTGCCGAGTCGAAACTGCTCTCGCTGGTGAGCTTCCACCGGCCCCGTTGCGTCATGGACGATCCGCGCGCCGGTGCATCGTCGGCGATGATGCACGCGTCGATGATCAACCGACCGCCGGGGGAGAGCCGGGCTGCTGCATTGGCGAGGCATAGCGCCTGACGCGAAGACCCGATGACGTTGAAGAGCGTGTTGTACGAGCAGTAGATGAGATCGAATGGTCCGTCGGGTTGGTCATCGACCATGTCACCCAACACGGTGCTGATGAGTTCTGCTCCCTCGCGGTTGTGCAACAACGACAGCATCTCACTCGACTCGTCGATACCGAGAACTTCAGCCGGAAACTCGCGGTTGCCGAGTGCCCACGCGAGGGGGATGGCGAGGCGACCCGTTCCCACACCTAGTTCGAGCACTCGGCGGGGCGACTCGCGCGCAAGCAACGCGACGACGGCGTCGAGGTCGTCGCTGGTGCCGTACCACTCGTCGTAGACATCGGCGAACGCGGCACCGTACGTCGACTCGGAGGCCATCGGTACAAGTTCAGCACGAAACTCGGCAACTAGCCTCGGCACGGATGTCTACACACCGCGGTTCGCTGGCGTATTTCGACCATGCCGCCACCGCGCCGATGCGTAAAGAAGCAGTCGAGGCGATGCGGCCATTCTTCGACGATCAGTTCGCCAACCCCTCGGGAAGCCACCGTTTCTCGCGTGATGCCCGAAAGGCGATGGATGAGGCGCGCGATGATGTGGCCGATGTGCTCGGATGCACCCCTGGAGAAGTGGTGTTCACGAGTGGCGGCACCGAGGCCGACAACGCCGCGATCTTTGGGGCGGTGCGACGCCACGGCGGCACCGCAGTGTGCAGCGCCGCAGAGCACCATGCCGTTCTGCATTGTGTCGAACATCTCGGCGGCATCGTCGTCGACGTCGATCAACGCGGCGTCATCGATACGTCGAAGTTGCGCGACAGTCTCGTAACTGCTGGCTCGCATGGTCGGCGCGTCGGCATCGTTTCAGTGATGGCAGTCAACAACGAAGTGGGCAGCATCACCCCGATGCGCGATGTGGCTCGCATCGTGCGCGACGTGGCACCGGACGCAATCTTCCACAGCGACGCAGTGCAAGCAGCGTGTTGGCTCGACCTGCGCGACATCGTGCGGGTGACCGACGTCGTGTCGTTGTCGGCCCACAAGTTTGGCGGCCCGAAGGGCATGGGCATCATGGTGCAGAAGGCGGGCACCACGCTCGAGCCGCTGATCATGGGTGGAGGTCAAGAACGCGACCGACGTAGCGGTACATCGAACGTGGCCGGCATCGTTGCAACGGCGGCCGCACTGCGAGCCACGGCCACCCACCGAGAAGCAGAAGTGGTGCGTGTTGCCGAACTCAAGGCGTCCCTCGTTTCATCGATCATCGGACGACTGCCCGACGTCATCGAGACGGTGCCTTCCGCAAGCGCGGTGCCAGGTATTGCACACTTCTGCATCGCCGGTGTCGAGAGCGAAGCGTTGCTCTTCCTGCTCGATGAAGCCGGGGTCTGTGCGTCGGCCGCTTCGGCGTGTGCCAGCGGTGCAATGGAACCATCTCATGTGTTGCGGGCGATGGGTGTTGAGCCGCGACTGATGAAGGGCGCGCTGCGCATGAGTCTTGGCCACACCACCACGAACGAGGACGTTCGTGTCGGTGCCGATGCGGTGGTACGAAGCATCGAACGCCTGCGCAAGTAGCGGTCAATAGCGTTGAATCCATGAAGGTGCTCGTTGCGATGTCTGGCGGCGTCGATTCGTCGGTCGCTGCCGCCGAACTGCGTCGCGAGGGTCACGATGTCGTCGGCGTGACGATGCGACTCTGGGGTGGCGAGAGCGACACGGGTTGCTGCTCGGTGAGTGACGTCGACGACGCTCGGCGGGTCGCCCAGCAGCTGCGTATCGACCATCTCGTGTTCAACTTCTCCGACGACTTCAACGCAGCCGTCGTCGACCCGTACGTTGACGCGCACCGCACCGGAGTGACACCGAACCCGTGCATCGAGTGCAACCGCCACCTCAAGTTCGATCGTCTTTCACAGCGTGCACGCCTGCTCGGCTTCGACGCCGTGGCCACCGGTCACCACGCTCGCATCGAGCGCCAGCCGAGTGGCGTGTGGAGAGTGACCCGCGGCGCCGACGCGGCAAAGGACCAGAGCTACGTCGTGCACATGCTCGATCAGCGCGAGCTGGCGTACACGTTGTTTCCGGTCGGACATCTCACCAAACAGCAAGTTCGCGAGCGCGCGAAAGAACTGGGACTTCGCACTGCGTCCAAACCCGACAGCCAGGACGTCTGCTTCATCAGCAAGACCGGTGGCCGCGAGACGTTCCTCGGTCACCGCATTCCGTTTCGGTCGGCGCGCGTGCTCGATGAGACGGGGCAGGAGTTGGGTTCTGTCGATGCCGTCGAGCTCGTGACGATCGGACAGCGCCGTGGGCTGAAGTTGCCCGGTGGCGCCCCGAAGCAGTTCGTGCTCGACGTCGATGTTGAGCGGCGCACGGTGGTGGTCGGAGACGAAGCGCGACTGGCACGTCACGAGATCCACGTCGACCGCGTGACGTGGAGTCACGAACCTCTTGCAGTCGGCTCGTCGGTGATGGTGCAGACGAGCGCTCACGGTGCCGCTCGCGCCGCAGTGCTCGAAGAATCACAGAACGACCGGTTCGTCGTGCGCTACCACGAGCCTCAGCGGCGAACCGCCCCCGGGCAGAGTGTGGTGCTGTACGACGCGCAAGATCGTTGCGTGCTCGCCGGTGGCATCGCGCGTTAGTTGCGACACGCGCAGGCACGTGCCGGGTTAGGTACGGGCCGCCAACGCCTCGGTAGCACGTGTTGGTGCGATGAGCAGCGCGGTCACATGCAGTCGATCGAGTGTGCGACTGACCCGCGCACCAAAATTTGAGAGCGATACGTCGTGTGGATGTGAGAGCACGATCTCCAGTGGTACGCCCCACGTGGCACACGTGAGATCGAATGCCTCGGTGTCGTTCGGAGCATGACGCAGGGCCTGCACTTCGTGGCTGCGCACCATGAACGTGTCTCGCAACACCAGTGGATCATGTATCGCGATACCGGCGGGAACGAACACCAGCCAGCGCCGCGCCAGCACCAGTGCGCGCTGCAGCGAGAATGCCAGCAATGCGGCAAAGACTGCAGTGGCCACGCCGGCCGTGAGCGTGGTGTCGGCGTGCACCGCGATGCCGGCCGTTGTGACTGCGATCAACCACAGCAGTGCAACGGGCAAGACCACCGATACCGGTGGTCGCAAGAGGTGACGTCGTTCGTGGCCGTATGCGGCGGCTTGGGCGTGAGCTGCGCCGAATCGTGAAGTGAACGATGCGATGCACACCACGGTGGCAAGTGTCAGCCCGACGACCGAGCCCCATTGCACCGTTGAGCCAGCGTTCGCCACGATCCAGGTCAGGTGTGCGACGAACATCGGTGCGATGAATCGACACGTGGTGAGGGAGAGTGGATGCGGTACGAGCACGGCGAGTGCCACGGCCATCCACATGGTCCAGACGACCCACGGTGAGAGCGGCGAGGAGCCACCCGAGTCGAGTGCGGCGGGAATGACGGCGAGTGCGAGCCATGCGGCGCGAACGATGTTCGTCACGCACGCATACTACGAACGCCATGACGTCCGAAAGGTAAAGTTCAGGCGTGGCACCGACGAAACGCATCGCCGCACGCGCCGGCGAGCTTCGCGACCTCATCGCGTATCACAACGACCGCTATTTCGGTGACGACGATCCGGAGATATCCGACGCCGAATACGACGAACTCGTTCGCGAACTTCGGCAGATCGAGCGCGAGCACCCGGAGCTGGTTCCCGAACGATCGCTGCTCGATGTGCCCGGTGCGGCAACGACCACCACATTCGCACCCGTGGTGCACCGAGTGCCGATGACAAGCCTCGACAACGCCATGGATCACGACGAATTGCGGGCATGGGGTGAACGTGTCGCGAAGGGTCTGGACGGTGAACCGACACGCTTCGTGTGCGAGCTGAAGATCGATGGCCTCGCGTTGAGTCTCAGGTACGAAGACGGCGCGTTCGTGCAAGCTGCCACCCGCGGTGACGGAAAGGTCGGTGAAGACGTCACTGCCAACGTTCGCACCATCGGCGAGATTCCCGGTCGACTTCCGGCGAAGTCGACGCCCGCGGTGCTCGAGGTGCGCGGCGAGGTGTACATGTCGAAGTCGGCATTTGAACGACTTCGTTCCGAGAAACTGCGCGAGAACGAAACACGCATCGCCGCAGGAAAGAAACCTCAACCCGTGCCGGCGAATCCGCGCAATGCCGGTGCCGGCAGTTTGCGCCAGAAGGACGCCGCGGTGACGGCATCGCGAGAGCTCTCGTTCTGGTCGTATCAACTCGGCGAGACACAAGGCGTTCCGCCGTTCACCTCGCACCATGACACGCTCGAATTCCTGAAGTCGTGCGGATTTCCGGTGAACCCACAGGTTCGTATCGTCGACTCGCTCGAAGACGTCGCTGCTTTCTGCAACCACTGGCAGGAGCATCGCAACGACTTGCCATACATCATCGATGGCGTGGTTGTGAAGGTCGACGATCTCGCGCAGCGTGAGCGACTCGGCTACACATCCAAGGCGCCTCGCTGGGCGATTGCAGTCAAGTTCCCACCTGAAGAGCGCACCACACTGTTGCGCGACATCATGGTGTCGATCGGCCGCACGGGGCGGGCGACGCCGTTTGCCGTGCTCGAGCCAGTGGTGGTTGCAGGCAGCACCGTCTCGATGTCCACTCTGCACAACCGTGAGCAAGTGCAACTGAAGGATGTTCGCCCTGGTGACACGGTGATCGTTCGCAAAGCCGGCGATGTCATCCCCGAAGTCGTCGGTCCGGTCTTGTCGCTGCGCCCGAAGAACTCCAAGCCCTGGAAGTTTCCCACCACATGTCCGTGCGATTTGAAGTCGAGACTCGTACAGGTCGAGGGCGAAGCCGATACTTGCTGCGTCGAACCAGAGTGTCCGAACCAGCGCGACCAGAAGATCATTCACTTCACGTCGCGGGGCGGAATGGATATCGAGGGTTTCGGCGAAAAGACGGTGTACAGACTCAGCGATGCCGGCGTCATCGAAGACGTAGGTGATATCTACGCACTCACCCCCGAGGTGCTGCTGGCCCAGGGTTTCGGCGAGGTGCAATCGGCCAACCTCATGAAATCGATCGACGCATCACGCAGTAGGCCGCTCGAGAAGTTGCTCGTTGCGCTCGGCATCAAACATCTCGGTCCCGCCGCCGCCGAGTCGCTGGCCCGTCGATTCGGTTCGCTCGATGCCGTTGCCGAGGCAAGCATCGAGGAACTGTCGACCATCGACGGCGTGGGTGGCGTGATTGCCGAGTCGGTATCCACGTGGTTCTCCGACAAGCGCCACAAGTCCATGATCAACAAATTGCGCAAGGGCGGGGTGCAGTTCGACAACGTCACGGTCGTCGACGCCAAACCGACGCTGACCGGCAAGACCATCGTGGTGACCGGAACGCTCGAACGATTCGGCAGAGAAGAAGCGCAACGCGCGATCAAGGATCGCGGCGGCAAGAGCTCCAGCAGTGTGAGCGCAAAGACGTATGCACTCGTCGTCGGAAACGAACCTGGTGCGGCAAAAGTGAAGAAGGCAACCGAGCTCGGTATACCTCAAATCGATGAAACCGCGTTCGAGCGGTTGCTCGAAACGGGCGATCTCGCCTAGCGCCGGGCGAGTCGGGTGCCGCGCGCGCCCGCTGGTGAGTTGGTCAGTCGGTGACGAAGCGCCACTGGTAACTGCGCGCTTTGCCTTCGCCATCGAGAATCTTCCAGTAACGAACGGTCGCTACATGCTCACCTTGGGTGAACGACTCGATCAGCGCGCCGGGTTGCGGCTGAAAACTGATCACGTTGTTGCCGGGATCGAACACCGCAGTGGCGGGAAGTTCGACCTGTGCCCCGGGAGCCGGTTGCGCGCCGCTGGTGGAGAGTTCATCGAGTCGCGTCACTGGTAGTTCGATGCCGTCGATGTTCAACGATGCTTCGTATCCCGTCGCGAAGTCGACGATGATCTGTGCTTGCCGCAGGACGCGGTCACCGTCGGCAGGGGACATCCGCTCAATGGCAGCAGGAAACGAACGCGCTTCGTCTCCGGTGATGCCGCTCGCGAAGCCAAAGACGATGAGCACGATGCCAAGGGCGATGCCCATGCTGACGAACAGTCGCGAGCGATCGACGCGGCGAGGCATGCATCCATTCTCGCTGGTGCGCGTGGCAGTGCGTGGTCGCAGCGACGAATGACACGGCTAGTTTGGTGCGGTCAATGAGCGACCGGGATGAGCTAACGGGCGTCGTCATCGGCTCGAGGTATCGGCTCGATGCCCTGCGTCGTGGCGGAGCCGACTCCACCAGCGTCTTTGAGTCCACCGACCTGCGCGAGGGCGCCTCGGTCATCGTGCGGCTGATCACGGTCGACTCGCTCATCGCGATGGCACCTTCCGACCCGACGACGGTGATGTCGGCAGACGAGGCAATGGAGGGGTTCAAACGCCACGTGCTGTCGATTGCCGGGGTTTCACACCCCGTGTTGGTGCCACCGCTCGACTGGGGGGAAGCCACGCTCGGAGCATCTCGCTACGCGTTCATCGTCACCGAGCGAATCGGCGGCGTCTCGTTGCGCGAATTGTTGGATCGCGGTCGACGGCTCACTGCTTCACAGGCGGTGGTGATGGCGCTCGATCTCTGTCGCGCTCTGCATCACTTGCATCAACTCGGTGTTGCGCATGGCGACGTGCGTCCGGCGAATGTATTCATCGCACCAGATTCGCGAGCACGACTCGCCGGTATGGGGGCAAAGCGGGGGATTGCCGGCACCGCAACGATGAGCATCGAGCAAGCGCGATATGCGGCACCGGAGTTTGCGGCCGATGCAACGGCAACACCGGCCAGCGACATGTATGCACTGGCACTCACGGTGCTCGAGACATTGACCGGAGAAGTGCCGTTCGCTGCCGATTCGACCGCCGTGACGCTGGCCAATCGAGCCGGCAAACTGCTGCCCGTTTCCGCCGACATCGGACCTGTCGCAGTACCGATCGAGAAAGCGGCCCGCCCCGATGCCGCGGATCGGTCGTCGGCCCTCGAGTTCGGCCAGACGCTGGCGCAGATCGCCGCGAAATTGCCGCCACCCGAGGCGGTCGAGTCCTTGACGAACGAGTCGTTCCGGGATGCGATCACTCGCACGCTTGAAGCGGTGGTTACGACTCCGCCCACCAAACCTGTCGAGACGGCGCCGGCAACCGTGTCGGTTGCGCCTGCCGCCGTCGACGTGGCGATTGCTGCGCCCGTTTCGGAGCGACGTCGCTATCGACGTTTGTGGTCGGTGGTTGCAGCGGTGGCTCTGATGGTGTCGGGTGTGCTCGTTTGGCAGACGTTGAGCACCGAGTCGTTCGAAGTTCCGAACTTGGTCGGTGTGGCCGAAGGGGAGGCGCGCAACACCATCGCGCTCTTCGGTTGGAACGTGGTGATTCGCGCCGAGCGATCAGATGAGGTGGAGCTCGGTGCCGTCATCCGCTCTGTTCCACCCGCGGGCACATCGTTGCGCGAGGGTGAGGATTTCACGCTCGTCGTCTCCGAAGGAGCAACGCTCGCAGTCCTTCCGGACGTGACCGGTCTCTCTCGCGACGACGCTCTCGCCGCGTTGAGTGAACAAGGTTTGGTGGCCGTCGAGTCGATTCAAGACGATGACTCGACCCCTGCGGGCCGCGTCGTGTCATGGATCGTCACCGAGCAACCGAACCTCGCGGCCGGCAGTCAGGTGCTGAAGGGGACTCAGGTTGCCATCGTGGTGTCGGGTGGCCCAGTGCTGCGCGCCGTTCCGAATCTCATCGGTCGTTCCGAAGCAGATGCTCAATCCGAATTGAGAGCGGTGCAGTTGTCGGGCCAGCGCAACGACGACGTGTTCAGCGGCGAGATCGCCGCCGGACTCGTGGCATCACAAGACCCCGCACCTGGCGGTCAGCTCTCTCGTGACGGCATCGTTGCGTTCTCGTTGTCGAAAGGTCCGGAGTCGGTGCAGCTTCCTCAAGTAGTAGGCCTCACCCTCAATGATGCGCAACGCGTGCTTGGTGAAGCGGGTCTCGGTGTGGCCACCGTGTCGGGTCGTGCGACGGGCAGGGTGCGCTCGGTGAATCAGGACGGAAGAACGCTCACCACGGGCGACCAGGTGCTGAAGGGCAGCGCAGTGAACCTGGTGTTCCCATGACGGCCGGAGTCGACGAAGCCGGAGCAACCCCGCTTCGCGAGCGAATGCGGTCTGCGCTGGTCGAGCGCGTCGGTATCTCACGTCGCAAGGCCACGATGGCGGTGTTGCTCTCTGGTGCATTCACCGTGAGCTTCACCATCACGTTGCTCGTCGTCGTGCTCGACACGGTGGCAAAAGATCTCGACTCCACCGTCAGCGTGGTGAGTTGGTCGATTACTGCACCGATGCTCGTCTTTGCCGTGGTTGGTCCAGCGTTCGGCACGCTCGGTGACTTGATCGGTCACAAGCGCGTGTTCGTCGGGGGCCTACTCGGTGCGGGAATCTTCGCCGGTTTGGCCGCGCTGGCCCCGAACGCGCCTCTACTCATTGCTCTGCGCACGCTGTCGGCTGCGTGCGGATCTGCGACAGGTCCGTCAGCGATGGCATTCACCAACCGACTGTTCGAGCCGCACGAACGCGTTCGTCCCCTTGGGTTCTGGAGCTTCGTCACGGCGGGTGCTCCTGTGCTCGGTGTGGTGGCCGGAGTTCCGCTCGTTGCATCGGTGGGCTGGCGGATCATCTTCCTGGTACAGGCACCGCTGTGCGTGCTCGGGGCACTGGTGGCGTGGTGGTTGTTGCGCGATACCGAGCGCAAGCCCGGAGCAAAGTTCGACGCCGTGGGTGCACTCACACTCGGTCTGGGTGCAGCACTCATCTTGCTCGCCATCAATCGGGCCGGTTCGTGGGGATGGACTTCGCCACTCATCATCGCTGCGTTGTTCGGCGGTGTCGGACTGTTGTGGGTGTTCTTCCGCGTCGAGCATCGGGTTACTGCACCAATTGTGCCGCCGCATTGGTTTCGTACGCGCAACGTGGCGTTCCCGGTGCTCAGCCAGTCGCTGGCGAATTTCGGCTACATGGGTGCGTTCATGATCGTTCCGCAGATGCTGCAGGAAGGCGCGGGACTATCGCTCGCTACCGTCGGCTGGTTGATCATCGCTCGACCACTCACGTTCGCCATCGTTGCTCCGCTCGGCGCCAACGTCACGATGCGCACCGGAGAGCGATTCGCCGGCATGTTCGGAGCAATGACGGTCTTCACATCGATGGTGATCTTGTCGACGGTGCGAATCGGCACTCCGTTGTGGCTCATTGCATTCGGTCTGGCCCTCTCGGGATTGGGTCTCGGTGTCAGTTCGCCCGCGATGTCGGCGCTGCTCGCCAATGCAGTTGAGGACGATCAACTCGGGGCCGCTAGCGCTCTCCAGCAGTTGGTGTCGCAAATGGGAGCACTGCTCGGTGCGACGGTGATGATCACCGTGCAGGAAGCCACGAGCGAGCAGGGAATCCTGCCCAGCTACGCGAATGCGTTGGTGGTTGGTGCGTCGTTGTGTGTGGTCGCCGGACTACTCGCGTCCGAGGTGCGATCTACCGATCGCTCATCGACCACCGCGTAGGCCCAAGCACGGCGCTATGCCGTGATTGCGCGAATCTCTTCTGCGACGACCAACGACATCTCGGTCTGCGGCATCGCCGCCTGCATGCCCATCAACTTGAGCATGTCGCCTTCGACTTTCACCCTGCCGGTAAGGAATGCTTCCATCGCCTTCTGCGGGTCTTGTTCGACGAAGATCATGCGCGCCGTCGCATAGTCGGTGGTGAGCGTGGCATCGACCTTGTCGAGATGCCCGAGGTCCATCACGACCTCACCACTTGAGGTGTCCATGTGGCTGTGCACCACACCTTCGCCGAACGGCACACCGGTGACCACTTGATTGAAGCGCACGACCAAGGCAACCTTCGGTGCGTGGTCACGGTACTTCTCACGAATCGCGCGGGCGGCGTCCATCCACTCCGGAGAAAGGAATTGATGAGCCATTGTTTCGTCCTTCGTTGCTTGGAAATTGAGAGGGGTGATTCTGACGAAAAATAAAGCGCCGAGCGCAGGACAGACACGATAACGGTGGTGATGGCGCGGTCGAGCCGCCACGATGTAGGGGTGGCGCGCGTGCTAGTGACCGAAGAAATCGCCGAGGCTGGGCTTGAACGGCTTCGTACCGCAGGCCATGAAGTCGACGTGCGACTCGGGCTGAACGGCGCGGCTCTCATCGAAGCGCTGCGTGGTGCGCAGGCGCTGATCGTGCGCAGTGCGACGCAGGTCGACGCTGCGGTGCTCGGTGCCGTGAGCGGGCTCGTCGTTGTCGGTCGTGCCGGGGTCGGACTCGACAACGTCGATGTTGAGGCGGCGACAAAAGCCGGTGTCATGGTGACCAATGCGCCGGAGAGCAACATCGTCTCGGCCGCCGAGCACACCATCGCACTCCTGCTCGCGATGGCTCGCAACGTACCCCAAGCCCATGCGGCACTGGTCAACGGGCGCTGGGAACGCAGCAAGTGGGAAGGCGTTGAACTCGCAGGCAAGACACTCGGCGTCGTCGGCCTCGGGCGCATCGGCAAGCTCGTGGCCCACCGGGCGCTCGGGCTGGGCATGAAGATCGTCGCCTTCGACCCGTACATTTCGGCCGAGCGCGGGCGCGCACTGAACGTCGACATGTTGCCCCTCGATCAGTTGGTGGCCACGAGCGACTTCCTCACCGTGCATTTGCCGAAGAACAAAGAGACGCTCGGCCTCATCAACCGTGATCTGTTGCTGAAGGCAAAACCCGAGCTGCGCGTAATCAATGTGGCGCGCGGGGGCATCATCGTGGAGAGCGACCTTGCCGAGGCCTTGCGCGACGGCATCATCGCCGGAGCCGCACTCGATGTGTTCGAGCGCGAGCCAGTGACCGACTCACCGCTCTTTTCGTTGCCGAACGTGGTGGTCACACCTCATCTCGGGGCGAGCACCCGTGAGGCTCAGGACAAAGCCGGCGAGGTCATCGCCGACATGGTGCAGCTTGCTCTGGCTGGTGACTTCGTGCCGTTTGCCGTCAACGTCGATGCCTCCGAGGCCAACGAGACGCTGAAACCTTTCATTCCGCTCGCCGAGCGCCTGGGTGCGTTGTTCGCCGACATCGTCGGATCTCAGTCGCGCGAAATTCAGGTGGAAGCCAGCGGTGAAATTGGGGCGTACGACACCCGCATCATCACGCTTGCAGCGCTCAAAGGGTTTCTCGGACGTGTGACGGGCGAGTCGATCACGTTCGTCAATGCTCCGACGCTGGCCGTTGCGCGGGGCATCACCGTGCTTGAGAAGCGTCGCGACGATGTCGAACACCAGGACTACGTGAATCTCGTGACGCTTCGATCGGGTACCCGCAACATCTCGGGCACGCTCACCGGTCGCCGTCGCGAAGCCCGCATCGTGCAAATCGACGATCACCTGAGCGACGTCCCACCAGCCAGATACATGTTGATTGCCCAGAACGACGACCGTCCTGGTGTGATCGG
>JBJTOX010000020.1:0-2985 GCA_046074785.1 Actinomycetota bacterium | reverse complement strand
CCCGATTCGTGTTGCCGTGGTTTCGATCGTCACGTTCCTGCTCGGTGCGATGTTGCCGGTGATTCCGTGGCTCGCGGGCTCCGGCGACTCAGCGCGATGGATCTCGGTGGCAATCGGCGTCGTTGCCGCGGGAATCCTCGGCGCAGTCATCGCCCAGCAATCCGAACGGCCATGGTGGACGGGTTCCGCCCGACAAGTTGCCATCACCGTTCTCGCTGTCGTCGTCACGTACGTCATCGGCAGCCTGGTCGGTGTCAACGTCTCGTGAACGACGAGCGTTCGACACAACCCAACGTCTACGGCGAACCTCTGGAGCCCTGTAGCTACGACCCGTTGACTGGTTGGTATCGCAACGGCTGCTGCGAAACAGGCGGGGACGACACCGGAGTGCACACGGTGTGCGCAATTATGACCGAAGAATTCCTCGCGTTCTCCAAGTCCGTGGGCAACGATCTGTCCACCCCGATGCCGCAGTACGGATTCACAGGTTTGAAAGCCGGAGATCAGTGGTGCTTGTGTGCAGGGCGATGGCAGGAAGCATTCGAGGCAGGCAAAGCGCCGAAGGTTCGCCTGCGGTCAACGCATGCGTTGACGCTGGAGTTCGTGCGTCTCGATGACTTGAAGAAGTTTGCAGTCGACTAAGCGCCGGTGAGCGCACGCCACGAGTTGGGCATCGATTTGCGCGCCATCTCGGGTGTCATGAGAATCGTGGACTGCGGAACCATGTCGACGATTCGTCGTGCCTCGACGTAGTGGTGCACCACGTTGGCGACCCCGGCAAACAGTTCCGATCGCACCGTTACGAGATCGGCGGGTGGTGTGTCAAGGAAGTATCCCCAGATGGTGAATGCGATGTCGAGATCGTGAATGACCGGAGCGCGACCGAAGTGCGAGGCGCGACGCAAGGCGATTCCGATACAGCCTTGAATCGCGTCGTCGACGTTCTCCCCTGCCGTCACCTTGACGCGCGGACGCATTCGCTCGGCAAGTGCAAGCACGTAGCCCTGGTCGGGGCCGGGATGCCCGAGTCGCTCGGCGCGCGGCTGACGGCCGGTGATCGACGCCTTGCGGGTGTTCGTCCACGGAGCGGGAACGAAGTCAGGTGACTGGTAGGCCCGCGGTCGATCGACGGGGTCGACAGGGGTGTGTTTCGGGGCGGACACGCAGAGCGATGCTAGTGAGAGCGGTGCTACTCAACCGGCTCGCTCGCCAGGAGCGCCAGCAACATTCGTGGATCACGAGCCCAGGCGTCAGCACCTAGTTCACGTGCGGCATCCTCGGTCTCGAATGCTGCACCACCAACGAAGACTTTCACATCGTCATCAATGACCTTCTTGACTGCGTCGATGGTGCGACGAGCCTCCGGAATCGAATCGGTCAATGTGACGCCCACGCAGACGGCGCGCAACTGATCCGCCTCTGACACTGCCGCAGCGAACGACGCCGCGGGAACGTCGGGCCCGATGTCTGACACGTGCCAGCCACGACTTCGCAGAAGATCCGCCACCATCGTGAGAGCGAGTCCGTGCCGCTCACCGCTCGGCCCGCCGATGATGATGGTGCCACGCGAGGGACCGCGATGTGCAAAGCGGGCGCTGACTCGTGCGAAGAGTCGAGCCACGATGTTGCTCGCTCGGTGCTCCTCGTGAATCTGCAGCTCACCCTTGCGCCAACGAGCTCCGATTGCCACGAGCGCAGGTGAGACCACCTCGAGGTAGAGCGAGAAGAGGTCATGCCCACTCGCGAGAGCGTCGTCGAGCAAATGCTCGGCACCAACCTCGTCTCCGGCCACAAGACACTGCTCGAACCGCGCCGCCCAATCGGCCGCCGCCCGGCTGCCGTGTTTGGCCTTGCCGGTGCTCGCGCTCGCTGGTCGCTGCTTACGAGCAACGGCAAACGCCTGGATGTCGGAAACGAGCACCTTCCACTCGCCGTCCTCTTGACGGGCAGGCAGGCGCCCCGACCGCACATAGCGGTAGACGGTCATGTAGTGCACCTTCAAGCGACGGGCTGCCTCGTGCAGCGAGACGCTGGTTCCGACCGTTTTTGACACGTGTTCAAACTACGACGACTGCGCGCATTCGGCACGACCGTGCCCCGAGAACGACGGGTCTCGAGGGTGTGAAACGGTGCGAAAGAGTAGACGGATCGTGGCCCGGGCGGTCAGGCCGACGGAACTGCCGGCACCATCCCCGGCTTCCAGTACTGATACAAGTCGGTGATGATCTGCGTGAGCGACGAAGCATCGGCACCTGGCACGAGGTCGACGGTGACCACGCTCGAAAACACGTGCACCGCCCGCACCTTGCCGGTGGCGAACAATCGCTTGGCGAGCACCGCACCAAACGTGTCTTCACGTTCGGGTGACGCGTCGTACGACTCGTGGCCTTGGCCAGTGAGCGAGCGATTGAGTTCGAACCGCACTCGACCCGGCTCGGCCGACTGCTTGATGGTGACGACTACTGGTTGACCCACGCGGCACGACGCTAGTTGCTCGACCCCCGCAGGGTTGCGTACGTGAGTCACATGCTCGGCTTACTGCGCGACGAGCCAGCCCAACTACCGTGACGAGGGTGGAACTCAACGACTTCACCAAACAGGCCGAAGCCTTTCTCTCGGCCAACCTGCCCCGCAAAGAAGTAACCAAAGCGTTCGTCTGGGGCGAAGGCTCTGACAATGTCTCGATGTTCGAAGAAAAGACTCGCGAGGCCGAGCAAGAAATGGTGGTCACTGCCAAGGAGTGGCGTACCAAGAAATTCGATGCGGGCTTCGGCTGGATCACCGGACCAAAGGAGTACGGTGGCGCTGGTCTCACCGCAGAGCACGAGCGCGCGTACGCCGCCGTGGAAGCCAACTACAAGGTGCCGAACCAGAGCATCTTCACCATCGGCCTTGGCATGGTTGCCCCGACGATCCTCGCCCATGGTTCGCCGGAGGCGAAGGAGAAGTTCCTGCGCGCAATGTGGCGTGCTGACATCGTCGGTT
>JBJTOX010000019.1:0-4886 GCA_046074785.1 Actinomycetota bacterium | reverse complement strand
GCCAAGCACGTAGCGCTGCTGGCCCATGCCCGACTCGTTCGCGATTCGTCGTATCTCGACGAGGCCGGCATCGTCGACGACTCATCGTCGGCACCGCGGGTTGCGGCGATGTATCTGCGCGAGGCCGATGCCGAAATCAACTGGGTGACCCGGAGCCGCCAATGAGCATCCTCGGGCGATTCCTACGCGCGCTCACCGCCGATGAGCGCAGATCTCACGACGCCGACCAAGTTGACGATGTGTTGGTGATCGAACCGATGCGACGTTCCCACATCGATGAAGTGATGGCCATCGAACGCACCGCGTACCCCCAGCCGTGGACTGAGGGAGTGTTCACCGATGAACTTGCAATGCAGTCACGCGGATCACGTCACTATCTCGTTGCCAAGCTGGGCGGGCGAGTGGTTGGTTACGGCGGCATGATTTACATGGATGACGCGGCGCACATCACCAACGTCGCGGTCGATCTGACGATGCGCAAGCGCGGTATCGCCACCGAGATCATGCTCGATCTCGCATGGGAGGCGCGTCGGGCCGGAATGGCTTCGTTGACGCTCGAAGTTCGCGAGTCGAACGTTTCGGCACAGTCGCTGTATCGCAGATTTGGCTTCATGCCGGTCGGGGTTAGGGCGAAGTACTACGAGAACCGTGATGACGCGATCGTCATGTGGTGCACGGACATCCAAGGTGACGAGTTCGAGCAGAGACTGCAGCGCATTGAGGCAGAGCGCGGGGTGGAATCATGACGACCATTTCACCGTCGGTGGTCGTCACGCCACCCGTGGATGCCTCGACGGTGGTATTGGGTATCGAAACCAGCTGCGACGAGACGGCGGCTGCCGTGGTGATGGGCGGTTCTGACGTTCTTTCGTCGGTGGTTGCCAGTCAACTCGATGAGCATGCGCGATTCGGCGGGGTGGTACCGGAGATCGCGAGTCGTGCGCACCTCGAAGCTCTCCCGCAGGTGACCGCACAGGCGCTCGACCGTGCGAACATCGACTATTCACGAATCGACGCCGTCGCAGCGACGGTGGGACCGGGTCTCATCGGCGCTCTCTTGGTCGGAGTCACTGCCGCCAAGACCACGGCACTCGCCCTCGGGGTGCCATTCGTTGGTGTCAATCACCTCGAGGCGCATCTCTACGCGGCTCTGCTTGACGAACCGAAAACCGAGTTTCCGATGTTGTTCGTCCTTGTCTCGGGTGGGCACACGCTCTTCGTCGAGATGACCGACGCACACTCATACCGCGTGATCGGACAAACGATCGATGATGCCGCAGGTGAGGCGTTCGACAAGGTTGCACGATTTCTCGGTTTGCCGTATCCCGGCGGTCCGGCGATCGACAAAGCGGCCCTGCGAGGCGACGAGTCGGCGATCAAATTTCCCCGGGCGATGATGAATGACGGTTTGGACGTCTCATTCAGCGGTGTGAAGACCGCGGTAATCAACCATGTACGGGCAAACCCCGGTGCCACGACCGATGATGTTGCCGCATCATTCCAGCGCGCCGTGGTCGATGTACTCGTACACAAGGCACGCCGTGCGGCAAGGCAGGCGGGTGCAAAGACGCTCGCACTTGGTGGCGGAGTGGCGGCCAACTCGTTGTTGCGGCGCGAGATGGCCAGCGCGGCACAAGCCGACGGCATCGCAATCGTGTTGCCGTCGCGCGAGATGTGCACCGACAACGCAGCGATGATCGCGAGCGCCGGCTGGTATCGACTGGCTCGCGGAGAAGTCTCCTCGCTTGACACCGGCGCCAACCCAAACCTCAAGTTGGGAACCGGTCAGCGATGATCGAACAACGAGCCTCATCGATCAAACCCCTTTCGTTGCGCGGCACGAGTTCGGACGGCTCGCCCGGTCGCGGAATCGAGGTCTGGCCACCCGTCGTGCTTGCACCGATGGCCGGTGTCACCAACGCGCCGTTTCGATCGTTGTGCCGGCAGTTCGGGCCGGGGCTCGTCTACGTGAACGAGATGATCATGGCCGCCGCGCTCGTCTACGGCAATACGCGAACACGCTCGATGGTGTCGTTCGCAGCCGACGAGTCGTTCCGCAGTTTGCAGTTGTACGGCAGTGACCCCACGATCGTGGAACGAGCCGTCGACATCCTGGGCAGTGAAGACCTCGTCGACCACATCGACTTGAACTTCGGGTGTCCCGCGGCGAAGGTCACGCGCAAAGGGGGCGGTGCGGCAGTGCCGTTGAAGAAGAATCTGCTCGCCGAGATCGTCCGGGCTGCCGTACGCGCCGGAAACCGATACGGCATCCCCGTCACATGCAAATTCCGAATGGGTATCGATGACGATTTACTCACCTATCTCGATACCGGAAGGATCTGTCGCGATGCCGGGGCAGTGATGATCGCGTTGCACGCCCGAACCGCCCGGCAGCACTACGCGCCGAGCGCGCGCTGGGAGGCCATTGCAACGTTGAAGCAGGCCGTCGATGGGATCCCCGTGCTCGGTAACGGCGACATCTGGTGTGCCGACGACGCGCTGCGGATGATTCGTGAAACCGAGTGCGACGGCGTCGTCATCGGTCGCGGCTGTCTCGGCAAGCCATGGCTGTTTCGCGATCTCGTCGACGCCTTCAACGATCGAGGGGTGCGCCACGCGCCACGGCTCGGCGAGGTGCTCGACGTGATGGTCGCGCATGCCGAGTCACTGATGCAACACCACCGAGCCAATGGACGCAACGACGACACCAAGGGCATCCGTGAGTTTCGTAAGCACTGCGGTTGGTATCTCACCGGGTATCCCGTCGGCCCCGACGTGCGTCGTCGGTTCGCCGAAGTCTCCACACTCGACGACGTTCGCACCATTGCAGCATCACTCGATCGTTCGTTGTCGCTCGTCGACGGTGGTGAGCGGCTTCCGCGCGGGCACACCAACGGCCCGATCAATGTTGCTTTGCCGCACGGCTATCTCGACCATCTCGATGATCTGCAGGTACCCGATGATGCGATGCTCACCACGATGAGCGGCGGATGATCGCCGGCAACTTCAACTTCGCCACCATCGGTTCGACATGACGACACTCGTTCTGGCGTCCCGTTCACCGCGACGGTCCGACATCCTGCAACGGATGGGACTCACCTTCGTCGTCGATTCTGCAGACGTGGACGAGTCGCCGCTCTCTGGTGAGTCACCACGCGACCATGTACGGCGACTGGCAATCGCGAAATGTCTGCGCGTGGCCGCACGACACTCTGCAAGCGATGTGGTGCTCGGTGCCGACACGACGGTCGATGTAGATGGTGAAATCTTCGGGACACCACGTGACCTCGATGAGGCTCGCGAGATGCTGCGACGCCTCTCGGGGCGAACGCACTTCGTGCACACCGCGGTCTGCGTGGCAAGAGGTGCCGCTGCGCCCGAGCAGCACCGTGTGGCAATCGACACGGCCGCCGTCGCGATGCACCCGATCGACCCCGACCAGCTCGAGCGGTACCTCGCCACGGGGGAGTCACTCGACAAGGCGGGGGCGTACGCGGTGCAGGGAGAAGCCGCGATGTTCGTGCGCGAAGTGTCGGGTCATCTCACCACCGTGGTCGGGTTACCCGTGCGTATCGTCGAGCAGCTGCTTCGTCCCTTCGGGCTCCTGCCCGACCCGACCAACCGCTAGGAGGCCCCGCTCGGGTTGTTGCCCCGCCGCGGCGACCCCTAGCATTAGCACTCGCCTTGGGAGAGTGCTAACGGCCTCCCTGGGGTAAAAAACAGCCCGTCTCCCGCCCGGGAGACCCGCACGAAAAGGAAGAAACATGAACCTGAAGCCCCTCGATGACCGAGTCGTGGTGAAGCCCTCGGAGGCCGAGCAGACCACCGCCTCGGGTCTCGTCATCCCCGATACCGCCAAGGAAAAGCCGCAGCAGGGCACCGTGCTCGCCGTCGGCCCCGGCCGCTGGAGCGATTCGGAAGGCAAGTACTTCCCGCTCGAGATCAAGGTCGGCGACACCGTGCTCTACAGCAAGTACGGCGGCACCGAAGTCACCCACAAGGGCGACGACCTGCTCATCCTCACCAGCCGCGACGTGCTCGCGATCGTCTCGAAGTAATCACACAAAGGAAGAACCACTCACATGGCAAAGTTGCTCAAATTCGACGAAGAAGCACGCCGCGCGCTTGAAGCCGGCGTGAACAAACTCGCCGACGCAGTGAAAGTGACGCTCGGACCCAAGGGTCGCAACGTCGTGCTCGACAAGAAATTCGGCGCGCCAACCATCACCAATGACGGTGTGTCGATCGCCAAGGAGGTCGAGCTCGAAGACCCGTTCGAGAACATGGGTGCCCAGTTGGTGAAGGAAGTCGCCACCAAGACGAACGACGTCGCTGGTGACGGCACCACCACTGCAACCGTTCTCGCACAGGCAATGGTCAACCACGGCATGCGCAACGTCGCAGCCGGAGCCAACCCGATGGGCCTGAAGCGCGGTATCGAAAAGGCCGTTGCTGCGGCCGTCGAGTCGCTCAAGTCGCAGTCGAAGGAAGTCGACGACAAGGGCGATATCGCCAACGTCGCGACCATCTCGGCGGCCGACGCGGCAATCGGCAAGGTCATCGCCGATGCCATCGACAAGGTCGGTAAGGACGGCGTCGTGACGGTCGAAGAGTCGAACACGTTCGGCATCGAACTCGAGTTCACCGAGGGTATGCAGTTCGACAAGGGCTACCTGTCGCCGTACTTCGTGACCGACCAAGATCGCCAGGAAGCCGTGCTCGAAGAGCCGTACATTCTCTTCCACTCGGCCAAGATCTCGACGGTGCAGTCGCTGCTGCCCGTGCTCGAGGCCGTGATGAAGGTCGGGCGCCCGTTGCTGATCATCGCCGAGGACGTCGAGGGCGAGGCCCTTGCGACGCTCGTGGTGAACAAGATCCGCGGCACG
>JBJTOX010000018.1:0-3814 GCA_046074785.1 Actinomycetota bacterium | reverse complement strand
TTATTACTTATGTCAATGTCACTGCTGAGGTGACATCAACGAATTGACAGACAGCATCCTCAGACCCGAAGGTCTTCGTTGCTGCCCGCACTGGCGTTCAGTCTTCTCTTCCGTTTTCAAGGAGCTCGACGCGGACACGTGCGCTAGGCAGAGGTCTCCGCTCTTTCCGGCTTCGGACCCGACGAAGTCGAGGTCCTGAAACGCGGACTCGCCAGACTAGCGCAGAGACTGCGGACCCCCAACCTGCCCGACCCGAAACACCCTGGAGTTGCGAGGGGTGGTCGCCGAAGGGGTCGGCCTCCGGCGAGGACGGTTTAGTTGGCGAAATCGACGAGGTGATAGGTGGTTTTACCCTTTCGCACGAGCAAGTACCTCCCGTGCAAAAGGGCCATCTGCCCGAGATCGTCATCCTCGGCCACCACGGTGCCATTGACACGAACGCTCTTTTGGCTGAGCAAGCGTCGCGCTTCGCTCTTGCTTGCTGATATCCCGGGTAACGCCGCCAGCAGGCCCGCGGCGTCGGCGAGAACCGCCCTTCCCATCTTCGTTGTCGGCACCTCGGCGGCGATGAACGCCATCGTTGCAGCGTTCGCCACCGTCGGATCGCCACCGAAGAGGATGCCAGCTGCATCTTCAGCGGCCTGCGCCGCCTCGGGTCCATGCACCAGCGTGGTGAGCTCGTTGGCAAGGGCCCGCTGAGCTGGTCGGGCGGCGGGGTTGGCGCGTTGCTGCTCGATCAGCGACGCGACCTCGTCGAGCGACTTGAGGGAGAACTGCGGCAGGTAGCGCTCAATGTCGTCATCGGCGATTTGCATCCAGAATTGCCGAAACTGATACGGAGACGTCTTCTTCGCATCGAGCCAGACGGCGCCGTCGGCCGTTTTGCCGAACTTCGAACCGTCGCTCTTGGTGAGGAGTGGCCAGGTGAGACCGTACGCCGTGCGGCCGAGGCGTTTACGAATGAGGTCGATACCGGCGGTGATGTTGCCCCACTGATCGCTGCCGCCCATCTGCAGTTCACAATCGTGGTGTTCGCAGAGGTGACGAAAATCGTTCGCCTGCAGCAACATGTAACTGAATTCGGTATACGAAAGCCCGTTCTCGTCGGAGAGTCTCGACTTCACGCTGTCTTTTGCCATCATCTGATTGACCGTGATGTGCTTGCCGACATCGCGCAAGAACTCGAGCACCGGCACATCGCGGGTCCAGTCGGCGTTGTCGACCAGGGTGGCCTGATTTGCCCCACTACCGAAATCGAGCAGCCGTTCGAGTTGTGTCTTGATCTTGGCGACGTTTGCGTTCAGCGTGTCGCCATCGAGGAGATTGCGCTCCTCACTACGGCCAGACGGATCCCCGACCATGCCCGTTGCACCGCCCGCCAGCACGATCGGCCGATGTCCGAGCATCTGAAAACGCCGCAGTGCGATTTGACCGAGCAGATTGCCCGCGTGCAGCGAATCAGACGTGGGATCAAAGCCCACGTACGCCGCCATCTGGGCGTTGGTGCTGCGCTGTGAAAGCGCCTGCCGATCCGTTGAGTCGTGGATTAAACCCCTTGATGCAAATTCGGCGACGACGTCACCAAAACTCGCCATGCGTCAAGAGTAGGTGGTCGCAGTGGTCAACTGGCGCTGAGGTCTTCGTCGTCACGAAGCGCCGATTTCACCCATTCCGGAACGGGGGTCGCCGTGGGCGCCCCTGGTGTGGTCGAGACGTAGATGATCGAGGTATCGAATGATGGCTCGCCCGCAACATGCCCGTGTATTGCCACATCGAACGAGGTGGTACCCCAGCGGGTGACCCTGCAGTCCAGTGACGCCACTTCACCTACACGCAGTGGGCGGTGCCAGACGATGTTGACGCTCTTCAACATGCAGTCGAACTCGTGCATACGTTGGCCAAGACGAGCCACGAACCAGCACATAACGGCGTCGTCGCTATAAGCGAGATAGTGCGCATTGAACACGACTTGCTGCATGTCACAGTCGCCGTATCGAACTCGAATCTCGTGGCGGAACACGATCCGAATGCTAGATGTTGGCGTCGTTATGGGGTGCGGCGTGCGAGATGCACCATCCGAGCGACGGCCATGACAGCGTCGGCATGCATTCGCGCTTGCGCGTTGCTCAGCGTGGGGCCGAGCTCCACCACGAAACCCAAGGCACTCTGAATCGCATTCCGCTGCCACGTGGCCGCGACGCCGGTGTAACGCCCGCCGGTGATGCGCACGAGGGGAAGTTGCGTGAGGGAGGCGTACCTGGCCCGCACACGACCTTCAAACCCGGTGCCCGGTGAGATCATGTTCAGATCTTGGTGATACCAGATTCCGAGCGCGGGCTTCACCGAGCGCACGAAGCGAACAACGGCCTTCGTCTCTGGTTCGCTCGACGCTGACGGTCCCGCATATTGCCAATAGCCAGGCTCTCCCTGTGGAGCCCAGTCACGCGGAAAATTTCGGTTGAGATCCACCCTGTTTGCGTTACCTCGGGTCTGGGCAACCGTGCCATCGGGATTCACCGTCGGGATGACCCACAGATCCACACCCGAGGGTGGAGCCATGGTGCGAAGCACATCGGAGATGAGTAGCCCTGCGTCTTCATCACCGTGGATAACGCCCACGACCATGACCGGAGTTCCGCCCGGCGTTCCGTAGCGAAATGCCTCGATCTCGCGACCCTGCACCGACACACCGAGCACCCGCCGCTCTAGGAGTTGCGGTTCGTCCACCGCTCGAACTGGTGACCAGGTCAACATGCTGACGAGCACCGCCGATACGACACCCAACACCAATCGCATACGCATCAACTTGTCTCGATGCACGTCGTGAGATTAGGGCAATCGCGACTGCAGTGCCGCAATGACGAGGCGCAGTTCGACCTGCTGAGTTTGTGCGGCGAGCGGCCCTGCGGCCCCATGGCTCGACCGTCGAGCCACGGAGACTCCGGGCGCAAAGAGTGCCGCCGCGTCGGGCCCCAGATCAACATCAGCACGCACGAGCTCAACCAGCGCTTGACCAGAGGACAATGACCGCGCCACGAGCTCGCCGACTTTGGCGTGTGCTTGTCGGAACGGCATCCCTCGGGCGACCAACCATTCAGCCACGTCGGTCGCCACCGCAGAAGGTGCATCGGCAGCCTGCTGCATTCGCTCGGTGTGAAACGATGCTGATGCGATCATCTCGGCAATTGCCCGCACACCGCGATTGACCTGGTCAAGCGAGTCGAAGAAGGGTTCCTTGTCTTCTTGTAGGTCTCGGTTGTACGCCAGCGGGAGGCCCTTCAGGGTGGCGAGCAAACCCGTCAAGTTCCCGATCAATCGTCCCGCCTTTCCTCGTGCAAGTTCGGCGATGTCGGCGTTCTTCTTTTGGGGCAACATCGACGACCCGGTCGCATGGCGATCACTCAGAGTGGCAAATCCAAACTCTTGTGACGTCCACAGCACCCACTCCTCTCCGATTCGCGACAAGTGAACACCGATCATCGCGAGGGCAAAGAGCCCCTCTGCAACGAAGTCTCTGTCGCTCACTGCATCGAGCGAGTTTGCGAAGACTTCGGCGAAGCCCAATCGGTGCTGCGCGTCGCGGGCATCGGTGGGCAACGAAGTGCCTGCCAGCGCCCCGGCTCCGAGGGGCGACACATCAAGACGCCGAACGGCATCGAGCAAACGATCGACATCGCGGGTAAGTGCCCACGCATGCGCCCTCAGATGATGTGAGAGCAGCACGGGTTGCGCCTGCTGCAGATGGGTGTAACCAGGCAGATAGGCGTCGTCTGCGTCACTTGCTCGTCGATCGAGCACGTCAATCAAGGTCAAT
>JBJTOX010000017.1:0-4438 GCA_046074785.1 Actinomycetota bacterium | reverse complement strand
TCGGAATTACTTGCTGCTGACCTTCGCTACTTGTGCGAGAGCGGCCGTCCTCAGTGCGCCAGTAAGCGGCGCATACGCAAGGGCTTCAGCATTGGCCGGAGCATACGTGTTCAGGATCCACTCCAAGTACTGCTTGACAGTGTCGTTTTTGGCGTTCTTGGCGGTCTTTGCCAAAGCGTAGGTGATTGCCACGACCGGATAGGCGGTCGTGTTCGTTGCTTGCTTGTAGTCAAAGGTCGCGAAACCATTCGCATCCACCGTTGACCCAGAAAGGAACGACGATGTCGCTGCTGCAGTCGGCGCGACGTACCTACCGGCTGCATTTCGAATGTTCGCTGCCTTCATACCTTTTGCTGCACGAGTGGCATCCGAGACGAACGAGACTTCCGTATATCCGATGGAACCGCTGTTATCGGCGATGTAGTTGGACACGTTGGCAGATCCGCTCTGACCCTGAAAACGGGAACCGAACGAGGAAACGCGGCTCGAGCCTCCGGGGATGCACGATGTGAAGGCGTTGTTCGCAACCCAGTCGATGTTGGCAGCATTTCGGATGAAGTTGCAGAAGTTGTTCGTCGTTCCCGAACCGTCCGAGCGGTATACGACCGTGATGTCCTTGTCAGGCATCTTTACATCGACTTCTCGGAAGTTCGCAAGTTCTTTGCCGTTCAAACGAACGGAGTAGTCGATGCCTTCCTTCGCGCCGAAGGTGATCGAGACTTCACCCTTGTTGAGAGTCGCCTTCTTCAAGACCTTCTTTGCCTTTGCATCGACGATCTCCACCGACTTTCCTTTCACCGAACGCAGAACACTCGGAATCGCTGAGACCGTGACGACTGCCGAACCCGGAGCATTGTTGGCAATCAGCGCACTCGCACCTTTCAAGTCAGACTTCTTCTTTGAGTTCGCCCACAGCGGGTTGCTCTTCAGGTCGTTGATGATTGATGGGTCATTCCACTTGGTGATGGTGCCGCCGAAGATGCCGTTGACAGTTGCAGGGCTAAGGGAGAGGGTTGCGCCGCCGAGTTCGTCGAGTCGATAGGCAACGGCAATCGCACCACCGACGTACGGAACGTAGACCCATTCGAAGTTGATGCGGGTCGACGACGAAACAGCAGAGTCGGTTCCACCAAAGTCCGTCAAACCTGCTGCAAAGTCGGAAACGCCTTTCGACGATCCACCGCCTGGGTTCGCGTAGGTGGCGTTCTTACCTGTTGCTGCATTGAATGCGGCAGTGGCAGAGGCCTGGAACTGCTGCGGGAACGTTGCACCAGATCCACTGATGCTCTCGGCCAATGCAACTGTGCCGAACGCAAGCGCGCCAGCGACTGCCAGCGAGACACTGCTCAACAATTTCTTCTTCATGAGGTTGCCCTCTCCTTGTGATGTGACGGGTTGATTACAACGCGAAAACTAAACCTGCCGACTGGACAATTGCTGACGTACGGGCATACATACGACGACGTACAGGTGAATTCGAAGTAAACGACCAAACGGTCGCAGAATCAGCCGAACTTGCCTTGCACGTAGTCAGCCGTGCGCGGATCGGACGGATTCGTGAAAATCTTGCGTGTTGAATCGGCCTCGACCAAGTAGCCGGGACCACCATCGGTAAGGAAGAACGCGCAATAGTCGCTTACTCGGCTGGCCTGCTGCATGTTGTGCGTCACGATGATGACGGTGATCTTCTCAGCCAGTTCTTTGATGGTCTCCTCGATACGCAGGGTGCTGCCCGGGTCGAGCGCCGAACATGGCTCATCCATCAAGAGAACTTCCGGCTCAACGGCCAACGATCGGGCAATACACAGACGCTGCTGTTGACCGCCTGAGAGTGAGCCACCAGAAGCGCTGAGACGATCCTTCACTTCCTTCCATAGGCCGGCGCGCGTGAGGCAGTTCTCCACAATGTCGTCGTGATTGGGTCGCTTCAGGTGTGCCAACTTGATGCCTGACAGCACGTTCTCGCGAATAGTCATCGCGGGAAACGGGTTCGGCTTTTGAAAGACCATGCCGACCTTGAGTCGTACCTCGGCTGCATCGACCGTGGGTTCGTAAATGTCGTTGCCGTGCAACAGCACGCTGCCAGCCATTGCCGCACCAGGAATGAACTCGTGCATGCGGTTGAGCAGGCGAATGAACGTCGATTTGCCGCAGCCAGACGGCCCGATGATTCCGGTGACAGTGCGTGCGGGGAAGGTCAACGAGATATCTCGAAGCGCATGATGCTTACCGAACCACGCATGGGCACCACGTGTCTCTAGTCCCGCAAACGCAGTTGTCTCGTCTGTCGTAGCAGAGACTGTGGTTGAGGTATTACTCATCGTGGTTCCTTTCGCCGATGTTATGTGCAGAGTTTCGTTCATTCGTTATCGCTTATCTTTTCCGCCGAATCGGCGCGCCAAGGTGAAGAGAACAAAGACGATTGCGAGCAGCACCAGCGAGCCGGTCCAGGCTCGAGCTATCGCATACTCGGTACCAATCTGTAGATAGCCGAATACGTATGTGGGCAGAGAGGCAATCGGTCCGTCGAACGGATGGAATCGAAGCGCAGAATTGGACAGCGAGGTCAGCAAGAGCGGTGCCGTCTCACCGATGACCCGTGCGACTCCGAGAATTGCAGCTGTCGTGAGACCACTGCGAACCGTCGGAATGACGACCATGAATGCGGTTCGCCATTGTCTTGCGCCAAGTGCGTAGCCCGCAGCACGAAGGTCTTCAGGAACAAGCTTCAACACTTCTTCTGCCGTTCTTGCCACGGTCGGCAACATCAGCACGGCGAGTGCGAGCGCACCTGCGAATGCACTGAACGACTCGGTTGCGGTGACCCACGTCGTGTAGATGAAGAGTCCGGCCACGATCGACGGGACTCCACTCATTGACTGCACGACGAACCGCACCAAAAATGTGAGGCGGCCCCGAACCTCGGTGAGATAGACACCGCTCAGGATCCCCAGTGGCAGTGTGATGGCGCTCGCAATCAGCACCATGAGCAGTGAACCGACGATTGCGTGCAGTGCCCCACCGAATTCGAGGAAGTCATCCGGCGTGGTGGTTCGCATGTCCTGTGAGAAGAAGTTCGGACGAATGCCCGGGTATCCCTTCAGGATCACCGAACCAAAGATCGACAACCACGGTGCGAACGCTGCCACTGCTGCAGACGTGATGATCACTCTCATCAGCGCGTCTTTTCGTTCCTTGCTTCCGGCACGTGATGTTCGCGCGAGCACGACCAGGATCGACAGGCCCATGAACGTGACCGCCCAACCGTCAATACCGGCAACTCCGGTGAACAACACGACCGCTACGGCAAGTGCTGCTGCCAGTAACACCACACTTGTGGTGCGGACTCGTACCGAACGCGGAGTGGACCACGGGGTCTGTGGCTCAACCGTGATTGCGGTGTCGGGAGACGTGGAGGTGCTCATGCGCGCGGGGTGCTCCGTTGCACGATGGTGGTTGCAGTCATGTTCACCACGAGGGTGAGCAAGAAGAGCACGAAGCCGGCAGCCACAAGCGCCTTCAACTCATACTCGGTTGCTTCGCCGAACTTCGTGGCGATCAGTGACGCCACGTTTCCGCCTTCCGACTCCAGAATGCGGAAGTTGTAGCGAAACACCAGGTTGAGGAGCAGATACACAGCGACGGTTTCGCCAAGTGCGCGCCCAAGACCCAGCATCGCACCACCGATAACGCCGCTCTTGCCGTAAGGAATGACAACGGCGCGTATGGCTCCCCACTTGCTGCCGCCGAGCGCATAACACGTGTCGACCAAGTCGCGCGGAGTCCGCGAATACACCTCGCGAGCAACCGACGTCGTAATCGGGATGATCAGCGAACCCAGCACGCATCCGGCAATGAACGGGCTGCGACCAAAGTTGTCGAACTCAACACTGAAAATCGGTATGAACCCGAGCCAGTTGTTGATGAGCACTGCCCAGCGCTCGCCGAAGCCCGTGAAGATCTCGATGCCCCACAGACCAAAAATCAACGATGGGATGGAAGCTGCCAAGTCGAGCAACGTCACCAAGGTTCGTCGAATGCGCTGAGGTGCATAGAACTCGAGATACAACGCACCACCGATCGCCAACGGCACGGCAATCACCAGGGCGATGAGTGATACCACGATGGTTCCGACCAACATCGCGCCGATGGAGAAGTCATCGGGGATGACGCCGTCACCACTACCCGCCGTCCAGTTCGTGCCGGTAATGAATTGGATTCCCTTGTCACTGAAGATCTGCGCACCACGCATGAAAAGGAACACGCCGATGAGTCCCAGCACGATGAGCGAGGTCAATGCTCCGCCGGTCACGACGCTGCGGAAGATCTTGTCTTCACGGTTGTAGATCACCGTCATCTGACGGGGCGCTGGGGTCTCCGTCGTAGCCACGAAAACCAATGCTCGCCGTTACGGCTGTCGCCGGATTGGCGCAAAGGT
>JBJTOX010000016.1:0-3053 GCA_046074785.1 Actinomycetota bacterium | reverse complement strand
CCGATTCAGCGATTGCGGCGAGTCGAGCCGACACCCTTGATTTCTTGTTTGACGGTGTTGAACTCGACGACATCCCTGCCATGCTAAGACGGTGACGAAGGCGCCCACTACCAACATCGCGATTCCGCGCGACATGTTGCCGAGCGACGGACGCTTCGGATGCGGCCCCTCAAAGGTGCGCGATGCACAACTCGACGCACTGGCAGCAGAAGGACGTCGCCTCATGGGCACGTCGCATCGTCAGGCCCCCGTGAAAAACCGCGTTGGTTCAGTGCGTTCCGGCCTGCGCGAGTTGTTTTCGCTCCCCGACGGGTGGGAAGTCGTGCTCGGCAACGGTGGTTCGACCGTGTTCTGGGATGTTGCCACGTTTGGGCTGATCGAGCGGCGCAGTGAACACCTGGTATTCGGTGAGTTCTCACAGAAGTTCGCCGACGCAACGAAAGCTGCACCTCACCTCGATGATCCGGTTGTCGTGGCAAGTGAGCCTGGAGCCCACCCGCAACCAGAAATCGCCGATGTTGACACCTATTGCCTCACGCACAACGAAACATCAACCGGTGTTGCGATGCGACTGATGCGGCCGAGTGGCTCTGGCGACGCGTTGGTGCTGGTCGATGCCACATCAGCTGCCGGCGGACTGGCCTGGTCACCGAGCGAAGTCGACGTCTACTACTTCGCACCCCAGAAGTCGTTCGCCAGTGACGGCGGACTGTGGATCGCCTGCTGTTCACCGCGCGCAGTCGCCCGAATAGAGCAGATTGCTTCGACGAAACGCTGGACCCCTGCGTCGCTCGACGTGAAGATTGCGCTCGACAACTCGCGCGCCGACCAGACCTACAACACCCCAGCAATTGCCACCATCTTCTTGCTCGACCAGCAGATTCGTTGGATGCTTGCGCAGGGTGGCCTCGCCTGGTGTGCCAGGCGCACTGCCGAATCGTCGCGCATCATCTACGACTGGGCAGAGAGGTCGCCGTACGCATCACCGTTCGTCGCCGACAAGTCACAGCGCTCCGAAGTCGTAGCAACCATCGATCTCGACGGTGTGTCAGCAAACGATGTCAACGCCGTGCTACGAGCGAACGGCATCGTCGATACCGACGGCTACCGCAAACTCGGTCGTAACCAACTTCGTGTCGGCATGTTTCCTGCTGTCGAGCCCGCCGATGTGGCGGCGCTCACCCAGTGCATCGACTACGTCGTGGAAAAGCTGCGTTCATGAGCGAGCGTGTGTACTCCGACTCCTACCCCACGGTCGACGAGGTGCTCGAGTCAAACATCGACGAGATTCCTCGGTTGCACAAACCAGTCATGCTCGTGGCGCTCCAGGGGTGGTTTGATGCAACGAAGGCCGCGACCTCGGCACTCGATTGGCTCACCGACTCACGACACTGTGTAACGGTTGCGACGATCGACTCCGATCCATTCTTTGACTTCACGCAAGAGCGACCCGAGGTGTGGATCGACGAGGATGACGAACGCCACATTCGTTGGCCAGAAAACGACATCATGGCGGTGCATGGCGAAAACGATGGTCGCGATCTCGTCGTGCTCTCCGGTGTCGAACCGCACATGTACTGGCCAACATTTGCTTCGTGCATCGTGCGATGTGCCCGCGAGCTTCGTTGCAGTGCGGTGGTCACCGTCGGGGCAATGCTCGATGCAGTTCCACATACCCGCACACCCGTGGTCACCGGCAGCACCACCAACAGTGCTCTCGCGAGCAAGCTCGGCCTCGCGCGCCCCCAATACGAAGGTCCGACGGGTGTTGTTGGAGTGCTGCTCGAGCGGCTGGAACAAGAACGCATACCCGCCGTGTCGCTACGTGTCGGTGTGCCGCACTACTTGTCGTCGTCTGAGCACCCCAAGTCATCGGCAGCCCTCTTGCGCCATCTTGAACGTGTGCTGAACGTGCCGACACAGCACGCTGGCCTGTACGAAGAAATTCAGCGGTGGACCGAATTACACGACGCTGCGGTTGAGGAAGACGAACAAACGCAGGAATACGTGCAGATGCTGGAGCAGGAATACGACCGCCGCAACGACACCGCCATACCCACGGCTGACGACCTTGGCGAGGCATTCGAGCGCTTCCTACGCGATCAAGACGACGAAAATGAGTAACCCCCGACCGTCAGTGTTGTTCGTCTGCGTTCACAACGCAGGCAGATCACAGATGGCAGCGGGTTGGCTACGACATCTTGCAAAGGGAAGTATCGATGTCTACTCGGGAGGCTCGGCACCTGGCGACACCCTCAATCCCGCAGCAGTCGAAGTCATGCGCGAAGTTGGGATCGACATCACCGCATCGGCACCACGCGCATTCACGGCTTCAGACGTCAAGAGTGCTGATGTCGTCATCACCATGGGCTGCGGCGACACGTGCCCGATCTTCCCTGGAAAACGTTACGAAGATTGGGCGCTGGATGACCCGGCAGGCCTCGGAGTCGAGGCCGTGCGCCCAATTCGCGACGAGATACGCAAACGGGTGGAGAGTTTGATTCTCGATCTCGGAGTTGAGACCAAGTGATCAACAATCTCAAGGTGCGACTGGCAGCTGAAGCTCTTGGAACCGCGCTCCTCATTGTCGCAGTGGTCGGTTCGGGCATCATGGCCACCAACCTCACAGACGATGTCGCCGTGCAACTCCTGGCGAACGCCGGAGCCACGGTTGGGGCACTTATCGCCTTGATCATGATGTTTGGCCCGATCTCCGGTGCCCACTTCAACCCCATCGTCACCATTGCCGACTGCGTGTTGAACGGCAGGTCATGGCGCGATGTGGTTCCGTACTTCGTGGCGCAAACTGCGGGTGGCATCTGTGGCGCAGCGATTGCCAATCTGATGTTCGAACTCGACGTGCTCGGCCCATCAACCAAGATTCGCGAAGGTGGTGGAATCTGGCTCGGTGAGGCGGTTGCAACCTTCGGATTGCTGAGCGTCATCTTCCTCATCAGCAAGCACCGTGCAGAATCTGTACCTCTCGCCGTCGGCGTATGGATTGGTGGTGCCTACTGGTTCACCTCGTCGACGTCCCTTGCCAACCCCGCAGT
>JBJTOX010000015.1:0-3444 GCA_046074785.1 Actinomycetota bacterium | reverse complement strand
CTTCAACACGAGCCGCACCCGCTGCTGCAGCGCTGGAGGCTGTCGCGTGCGCAGTGACCGCCTCATCAAGCACGCGTTGTGCTTCGACGGTGACTGCTTGAGCTTTGGCAAGATCGGCCGCGGCGAGACCGGCCGGTGTCTTGGCGGCCAATTCGCGCAGTTGCTGGGCGACTTCTTCAATCTGGTGGCGCAGCGACGCTGCTTCACCTTCCAGCTGGGCGATGACACCGGAGTCCATCAACTGTCCGCGTTCGCGCTCGACCGACCGCCGACGCTCGGCGAGCACCTGCACCAAGCCGCGTGCACGGCCACGTAGGTTCTCCACTCGGACAAGTTCGTCGTTGATCGTGCTGTCACCGCGCGCCGACAGGTCGGCCTCGTCAGACATGACGGCTGCATCCAGCGCAGAGAGCCGGGCGCGAAGTTCGTTCTCGCCCTTGTCGCCCGCTGCCTTCTGCTCGGCCAACGCCTGCAGTCGTGCTTGCAACGCCGCAATCTCACGTCCGGCAACATGCAGTCGCAAGGTGCGTAGTTCCGCAACGAGTGCACCGTGACGGCGCGCGGCATCGGCTTGTCGCTCGAGCGGTTTCAACTGACGCCGCACTTCGCGAAGCAGATCTTGGGCGCGCAGCAAATTGGCTTCGGTGCTCTCGAGACGGCGCTCGGCTTTTTCTTTGCGCTTGCGGTGCTTCAACACACCCGATGCTTCTTCGATGATTGCGCGACGATCCTCGGGGCGGGCATTCAACACGGCATCGATCTGGCCTTGACTCACGATGACGTGTTGTTGGCGACCGACTCCAGCGTCAGACAACAGTTCTTGCACGTCGAGCAAGCGGCACGTCACACCGTTGATGGCGTACTCGCTCTCGCCGGTGCGAAACAGCGTGCGGGTGACGGTGACTTCGGAGAATTCGATGGGTAGCAAGCCGTTGGAGTTGTCGATGGTGAGCGACACTTCGGCACGGCCGAGGGCAGGGCGCTTGGCCGTGCCGGCGAAGATGACGTCGTCCATCTTCTGGCTGCGTACCGACGAAGGCGCCTGGGCGCCGAGCACCCACGCAATGGCGTCGACCACGTTGCTCTTGCCCGAGCCATTCGGGCCGACCACCACCGTGACGCCGGGTTCGAGCACCAGGGTGGTCGAGTCGGCGAACGACTTGAACCCTTTCAACGTCAACGACTTGAGGAACATCCCCGAAAACAGTAGTGCGTTCAGTGCTGGCAGCGCGGACAAAAGCATGTGCTGCGCCCCGCGACGATTCGTCTCACGATGCGCGCCTTTCGACACGTGATGCATCGCTCTCCGGCACGGTCGTACACGCGGTGATCGGTCTGGAACCAACCTTCTTCACCGTCGACACCCACGTACTGGGTGTCGTCGAGCGTGCTGCCGCCCTTTTCCACCGCATCGTTCAGCACGTGATGAATTGCGGCAACCAGCCGTTTGCGGGCGGCGAGATCGAGTCGTGTGGGGAGTCGATCGTGTCGCAGTCGAGCCCGGTGCAGTATCTCGTCGGCGTAGATGTTGCCGATACCCGCAATGCGGTGCTGGTCGAGGAGTAGCGCCTTCAAGTTGCCGCGTCGCCCGCGCAGAATCTCCGCAAAGCGCGGTTCGTCGAGCCCATCGACGATTGGATCCGGGCCGAGCCGGGCCAACTCGGGGGCCACGCGAGGTTCGTCGTCACGATCGAACACGACCACTTCACCAAACGTGCGGGGGTCGACGAACCACATCTCATGGCGCTCCCCCGCCACGTCGGGCGAGAGATGCATCACCACATGCGTGTGCGGCGGACGCACGGTGCCGGCGGCAACGACGAGCACCCGCCCGCTCATTCGCAGATGCATCATCAACACGCCGCCGGTATCGAGCTCGCACAACAAGTACTTGCCGCGGCGTCGCGCAGCGACGAGTCGCGCGCCCGTCAAACCGTCGATGATTGCTTCACGGCCCTGGCGGCGCACCGTTCGCTCACGGAACACTTCGACACGTTCGATCACTCGCCCGACTGCTCGACGCTCGATTCCGCGACGAACCGTTTCGACTTCTGGCAGTTCGGGCACGATGTGTCAGAACGTGGAGAGCGAAGGCTTCATTGGTCAGCTGCCGTGAGCGCGCAACGACTCGATGGCTTCGGCCGCGGCCTGCTGCTCGGCGGCCTTCTTGGTGCGACCGCTCCCCGATCCGCGGCGGCGACCTGCGACCAACACTTCGGCAAAGAACGTCTTGTCGTGGTCGGGCCCTTCGTCTTCGAGTACGTAGCTCGGCACCCCGAGACCGAACTCGGCGGTGATCTCTTGCAACTGCGTCTTGGGGTCGAGCATCCGCAACCCGGGCACCGCTCCGGCAATCTCGGGGGCGAGCAGACGAAGCGACAAGTCGTACGCCACGTCGATGCCGGCGTCGAGGTACACCGCGCCGATCACTGCCTCGAATGCGTTGGCGAGAATCGAGGTCTTGTCCGCACCACCACTCGTTGATTCGCCGCGACCAAGTCGGACGAACTTTCCGAGACCGAGCCGTCGTGCAGCGATGGCCAGCGTCTGGGCATTCACCACGCTCTTTCGCAGGTCGGTGAGCACACCTTCGTCGAAGTCGGCATGACGGCGGTACATCTCGTCGGCGAGCACCAACCCCACCACGGCATCACCGAGGAACTCGAGGCGTTCGTTCGACGGTTCGTGGTCGTGTTCGGCGGTGTATGACGAGTGCGTCAGCGCGAGACCAAGCAACGAGAGATCGCCGAACTCATGCCCGATCATCGCCGCGCACTCACGCAGCACCGACGCGTTCACGATTGGGCGCTCACCGCCACTGCAGTACGAATCTTTTCGACGATGTCGCCCTGCACCATGTCGCGAGCCACCTTGATTCCGTTCACCATCGCCCGCGCACTCGACGACCCGTGCGAGATGATGCACACGCCGTTCAATCCGAGCAGCATCGCACCGCCCGTCGTATCGGGATCGAACTGCGAATAGAGATCGAGGAACGCCGGCATGAGCGCATCAGCGTGCTCCTTGTATTGCGGCGCACCGATCGCAGTGAATAGTGACTTCACGACCGTCTTCAACGCACCTTCCAGACTCTTCAACGCCACGTTGCCCGTGAAACCGTCGGTGACCACCACGTCGACTTCGGTGGTCATGATGTCACGACCCTCGACGTTGCCGACGAAGTTGATGCCTTTCTGGGCCGAGAGCAACTCGTATGCCTGCTTGCGCAACGTGTCACCCTTGCCAGGTTCTTCGCCAATCGATAGCAGTCCGACTTTCGGCGACGCAATTCCGTACCGCGCCGTCGAGAACACCGAACCCATCACCGCGAACTGCGCGAGCCATGCCACTTCGACCTCGGCATTCGCACCTGCGTCGAGCAAGATCGTGGGCGTCGAACCGGGAACGGGAATCGGCGTTGCGATGGCGGGGCGTTTCACACCG
>JBJTOX010000014.1:0-16669 GCA_046074785.1 Actinomycetota bacterium | reverse complement strand
AGTGAAGATGTACGTCTGCGGAGTCACACCGTACGATGCAACGCACCTCGGTCACGCCTTCACGTTCGTGAATTACGACGTGCTCATCCGACGACTGCTCGACACCGGTCGCACGGTGAAGTGCGTGCGCAACGTCACCGATGTCGATGATCCGCTCTTTGCAAAGGCGCGTGAACTCGGCATCCACTATCTCGACCTCGCCGCACGAGAAGAGAAACGACTCGAAGATGACCTGCGCGCGATGAACTTCGTGCCGATGTACGCAACGCCACGGGCGTCGTCGGCGATCTCCGACATTCGCGGCTTCATCGGGATGGTGCTCGATCGGGGTTTCGCCTATGAGGCGGGCGGGTCGGTGTATTTCGACGTCGGCCGATTCGAGCAGTTCGGGTCCGTCTCGCACTACGACCGCGAGCACATGGTTGCCCTCGCGCGTGAGCGAGGCGGAAATGTCGATGATCCGAACAAGCGCGACCCTCTCGACTTCGTACTCTGGCAACCTTCTGCTGCCGACGAGCCATCGTGGGACACCATCTGGGGTGCGGGTCGCCCCGGCTGGCACATCGAGTGCAGCGCGCTCGCCCTGCGGGAATTGGGAACGACCATCGACATGCACGGTGGTGGCACCGACCTCATTTATCCGCACCACGAATGCGAACGGGCCCAGTCGGAAGCCGCTACGGGGCAGCCCTTCGTGCGCCACTGGATGCACGTGGCCATGGTCTGGATGGACGGATACAAAATGTCAAAGAGCAGGGGCAACCTCGTCTTCGTCGATCAGTTGCGCAAGCGCTACGACCCGCGAGCCATCCGTCTGGGTCTCATCGTGAACCACTACCGCAGGGAGTGGGAGTGGGACGAAGGTCTCATCGATCGGGCCACCGAACGGCTTGGCAAGTGGGCTGCAAGTTCTGTTGACTCTGAGCAGGCAAATTCGCGCGAAGGGAAGGGGGGTCAGGCAGTGTTGGACGAAGTCCGTGAGCGGCTTGACGATGACCTCGATACGCCGGGTGCCGTGGCGGCCGTAGATGCCGCGGCAGCACGCGGCGTGAACGTTCGCGACGCTGCTGCGCTGCTCGGAGTCACGTTGTGAACACAGCGAACTCGACCGCCAGCAGCAAACAGTTCCCCGCTTGGGTGTTCGATGGCGCCACCGAATTCCAGGCGCGACTTCGAAGCGTCGTTCAGCCGATTGCGCGTCGCGCCTGGAAGTTCGAACTCACGGGCTTCGATCGTTTGCCGGAGAGCGGAGCGGCAATTCTCTGCCCGAACCACATCAGCTTCCTCGACTCCGCCTTGATCATGATCCTCTCGCCGCGCAACATCTCGTTCATCGGCAAGAGCGAATACATGGATTCGTGGAAGACGCGCTGGTTCTTCCCGAAGGTCGGCATGATTCCCGTCGACCGCAGCGGGGGAGAGAAGTCGCATGCGGCGCTCGATGCCGCGGAGCGGGTGTTGCGCCGCGGCGAGTTGTTCGGCATCTTCCCCGAAGGAACGCGCAGTCGCGACGGAATGTTGTACAAGGGACACACCGGTGCGGCGCGTCTGGCGTTGAAGGTGGGGTGCCCGATCTTCCCGGTGGGTATCGTCGGAACGCGCGAGATCCAACCGCCCGATGCACCGGTGCCGAAGTTGGGTGGGCGCGTGAAGATCTCGATCGGACGCGCCATCGACGTGTCGCGTTACACCGACCGCGTGAATGACCCGATGGCCCTGCGCGAGATCACCGACGAGTTGATGTTCGAGATTCGCGAACTCACGGGTCAGGAATATCGCAACACCTACGCCACGAAGAAGCGCACCGAGACGATCGTCGCGGAGACCGCCGAGATTCCGCGCTTCTCCGATACGCACATCGCCGCCGCGGAGAAGATGCACGCGTAGAATACGAAGGGCATGTCAAGCGCAGCCCTGATCGACGTCCGGCTGCCCGACGGTTCGACCAAACAGGTTCCGGCAGGCGCGAGTGCGCTCGACGTCGCAGCAGCAATCGGATCGCGACTTGCCAAGGCGGCGGTGGCCGCAGTGGTCAACGACAAAGAGACCGACTTGTTGGCCCCCCTTGCCGACGGCGATCGCATCTCGATCGTCACCGCCGAGAGCGACGCTGGTCGTCACGTTCTGCGGCATTCCACTGCACACGTCCTGGCGCAGGCGGTGTTGCAACTCTTCCCGGGCGCCAAGTTCACCATTGGTCCGGCGATTGAAGACGGTTTCTATTACGACTTCGAGTTGCCGGGCGGCCGCACGTTCACCGACGAGGACCTCGCCTCGATCACCGAGCGAATGAAGCAGATCGTCGATGCCGACCAACCGTTCGTGCGGTCGGAGCTGTCGCCCGCCGAGGCGCTGCGTGTGTTCGCCGACCAGCCGTACAAGTGCGAAATCATCCAGCGCGTCACCTCTGGTGCCGCCGACGAGGGCGATGCAGGTGAAGTTGGTGGCGGTGACACGGTGAGCGTCTACCGCAACACCGACACGTTCGTTGATCTCTGTCGTGGCCCGCATGTGCCGACCACCGGCAAACTCGGGCACTTTGCATTGATGAAGGTCGCCGGCGCGTACTGGCGCGGCAACGAGAAGGGCCCGATGCTGCAGCGCATCTACGGCACGGCTTGGGAGTCAAAGGCCGCGTTGCAAGAGCATCTCATTCGTTTGGAAGAGGCAGAAAAGCGCGACCACCGCAAACTCGCCACCGAGATGGATCTGTTGTCGTTCCCCAGCGAGCTTGGTGGTGGTCTCGCGGTATGGCATCCGAAGGGTGCAATCGTTCGCAAGTTGATGGAGGACTACAGCCGCGAGCGTCACCAGAACGGTGGCTACCAATTCGTCTATTCACCGCACCTTGCCAACGCACAACTCTTTGAAACTTCCGGTCACCTGCACTTCTACAAAGACGGCATGTATCCGCCGATGGAAATGGACAACGGCACCTACTACCCGAAGCCGATGAATTGTCCGATGCACTGTCTCATCTATCGCGACCGTCAACGCAGTTACCGCGAGTTGCCACTCCGACTCTTCGAACTCGGCACGGTGTACCGCTACGAGCGAGCGGGCACGCTGCACGGACTCCTGCGCATCCGTGGTTTCACCCAGGATGACAGCCACATCTTCTGCACACAGGAGCAGCTCGCCGAGGAGATTGCGTCGCTGCTCGACTTCGTCCTGTCGGTACTCCGCCGTTTCGGCTTCGATGACTTCTCCTACAAGCTGTCGACACGCAACAAGGAGAAGTCGGTGGGCTCCGATGAGATCTGGGAAAAGGCCACGGCAGCGCTGCGCAGCGCGCTCGAACGACTCGGTGTGCAGTACACGATTGGTGAAGGCGACGCGGCGTTCTACGGACCGAAGATCGACGTCGATGTGCGAGATGCGATCGGTCGCAAGTGGCAACTCTCGACGATTCAGGCCGATTTCCAGTTGCCTGAACGATTCGGCTTGGAGTACGTCGGCGCCGACAACCAGCGCCACCGCCCAATCATGTTGCACCGTGCCCTCTTTGGTTCGGTCGAACGGTTCTTCGGCGTGTTACTCGAGCACTACGGCGGATCGTTCCCCACGTGGCTGGCGCCCGTACAGGTGCGCATCCTGCCGGTGACGAGTTCGCACGAGTCGCACACCGCAGGTTTGGTCGAACGTCTGGCGAAAGAAGGATTCCGCGTCGACACCGTCGCTGCAGACGAGCAACTTGGCAAGCGAATCCGGGCGGCGAAACTCGAGCGCATTCCGTATGTCCTCGTGGTCGGCGACGACGACGTGAAATCCGGAACCGTCGGCGTGAATCCGCGCGGGGGAGAAGTGCAGCGTGACACGTCGTTCGATCAGTTCGTCACCCGGCTGCGCAACGACGTACACGAAGGTGCCGGCCGGTAGGCGACTCGATGCTCGAACGATTGTGGGCGGGGTGGCGTGCCGAGTACGTGACCGGTTTCGGTCCGGAAGGCAACAACCTGCCGTCGAGTGGTGAGTCGGTCTTCTCGCGCATTCTGGCGAGCGGTTTGTCGGATGAAGAGACGCACATCGTGCACCGCGGCAAGACGTGCTTCGTCATCCTCAATGCATATCCGTACGCCAACGGTCACTGCCTGGTGCTGCCGTATCGACAGGTGGCCAACCTCGAAGACCTCACCGATGCAGAGCGCGATGAACTTTGGTTGACCGTGCGGGACACCACACTCGCCATCAAGAAGGCCTATGCGCCGGCCGGTATGAACATCGGTCTCAACCTCGGTGCGCCAGCCGGGGGCAGTGTGTCACAGCATCTGCACGTGCATCTGTTGCCACGATGGGTGGGCGACACCAATTTCACGGTGGCGATCGCCAATACGAAGGTGTTGTCCGAAACGTTGTCGTCGACTGCCGCTCGGCTGCGCGCCGCGTGGCCGCAGGATGCCACGCAATGAGCGGCGACAAGCAGCAAGCAAACGGTCCTGACGAGATTCGCGACGAGTTGCCTGCCGATCTCGACATCACTGGATTCGTCGGGCCGTACCAGTTCCCCGACAACAGCCGACGGCGCATTCCTGCATATCTCTACCTTGCCGTTGCGCTGGCGTGCGTTGTCGCGTGGCTTCTCACTCGTGAATCAGGTACGCCTCTCGTGAACGAAGGGTTCCTCTATGCGGCGGCGCTGCTTGCTGCGTTCGCGGTGTACGGACTCACCTCGTCATGGCGCATGAAGGTCGACGAGCGCGATGCGCTCGTTCGCGCCACACAAGCCGTCGGCTTTGCAGTGGGCCATGCTTCCGCTCAGCAAGTGTGGCGTGGCTTGCGCAGTCGCCCGACGTGGCGCGTGTTCTGTTACAGCGCGCAGGAGCCGCCGCATCAGCGCGGCCTCGTGCTCGTCGACGCTGTCGATGGTCGCATCGTGGAATGCCTCGTCGAAGACAATCCGGATCGCGACAAGTAGGGTTGACGCGTGTTTGACGGCAAGTTTCGCGTCCACGTAGAGAAGTACGTGCGTCCGGTCGGTGTCACGCTCACCCGAACCAAGATCACCCCCGACCACCTCACCGTCGTCGGCTTGCTGTTCTCCATTGCTGCGGCGGTCTCCATCGGTGCCGGGTACCTGCGTGTCGGGTTGCTCCTCGTCATCGCCGCCGCCCTTCCTGACCTACTCGACGGGGCGCTTGCCAAGGCGTCGAATGTCTCCAGTCAGCGCGGGGCGTTCTTCGACTCGACGGTAGACCGCATCACCGATTCGTTCATGCTCGGCGGTGTCGCCTGGTACCTCGCCGACACGCGCGGCGGTACGGCGGCCGTCCTACCGTTCGCCATCATGGCGGTGTCGTCGCTCATTTCGTATCAGCGCGCCAAAGCCGAGGCACTCGGACTGCACGCCAAGGGCGGACTGATGGAGCGCGCTGAGCGCATCGTCGTGCTGTGCGTCGGACTGTTGTTCGATTCGGGTCTCTACTGGGTGATGTGGGCGATGTTGGTGCTCGTCTCCGTCACCGCACTGCAACGGTTCGTCAAGATCTGGCGCCAGGCCGCCGTCGCACCATTGACCGCCGAGCGGCTCGACGCCCGTCGTTCGCGGCGCGCCTCGAGACGCGCCGCATTTGCGGATCGTCGTGCTCGTTTCGGCACACGCCGACGCGATGCCTGACGGTCGCAGCCCCGGACTCGCGTTTCGTCTCGCCAATCTGCTCGGTGCCGCGACGCCCGCAGTGGTTGCGCACGCTGCGGCCCTGTCATTCGGGGGCGTAGGCGCGGTCGCGATGCGGCGCGAGCGCAAGATGGTCGAACGACACCAGCGGCGAGTGTCGCCGGAGTTGAGCACTCTGCAACTTCAACGTCGCGTCAATGACGCCTTTCAGAGTTACCTGCGGTACTACCTCGAGACATTCCGTATTTCTTCGCTCAGCAATGCCGAGATCGACGCAGGCTTCAGCGTCGAGGGCTACGGACACATCGAGGGCGCACTCGCCGGCGGGAAGGGCGTCATCCTTGCGCTGCCACACGTCGGTGGCTGGGAGTGGGCGGGCCGATGGCTTGCCCAGCGCGGGCTGAAGGTGAGTGCTGTGGTGGAGAAACTCGAGTCGCAGGAGGCGTTCGATACGTTCCTCGATGTTCGTCGCGCACTCGGTGTCAACGTGATTCCGCTCGACGACAAAGCGGGCATCGCCGTGCAGGATGCACTGCGTAACGGTCACATCGTGTGTTTGATGAGCGATCGCGACATCCAGCGCAACGGTGTAGAGGTCACGTTCTTCGGTGAAAGAACAACGGTTCCTGCGGGGCCCGCCTTCTTTTCGCTACGAACGGGGGCACCGCTCATCCCGGTGGCGGTGTACTTCACTCGCCGAGTTGATGGGCACCACACCGTGGTTCGCCCGCCAATCGCGCTCGTCGAGCGCGGTTCGTTGCGCGAGGACATCGCGCGTCTGTCACAACTCTTGGTGGGCGAACTCGAGGCCCTGATTCGTCGTGCGCCCGAGCAGTGGCACCTGTTCTCTCCGAATTGGCCGAGCGACCCCGGTTATCGGTCTTGACCGCTCACTGGTAAGCGGCAAACAGATTCGCAACGCCTTTGGCTTGGCCGCCATCGACGGCTGACATCACGGCGACCGGCATCACGCCCGTTTGCCACCACGCGGCGATGCGGTCGCGCACCAGATCAGCCGGCCCCGAGATGGTGCAGTCGTCGAGCCATTCGTCGCGCATGACGGCAACGAGTGCTTCGCCGAGTTTCTCCCTGGGTGTTGACGCCAACACCGACTCGAACTCGTCGATTTGTGCGGCGTGTCCGACCGCTCGCCAGTAGTTGCGGTAGTTGGGGAGTGACGCATACATGACGAGGGTGCGGCGATTGACGGCCCGCGCGGCCTCGATGTCGTCGGCGATGACCGTCGGAATCATGTTGGCCATGAAGAACGATTCGCGCTTCTGTGCCGGAATCCTCGCCACTTGGCCGGGGATTCCACGCAGCGATGCGTTGGCCCACAGTGCGCCATCGGCGATCTCTACGGCGAGGTCGAGCATCTTGTCGCGCAGAGTCGCGAGATAGATCGGCGGAAGTGTGCCACCAAACTTCTCGTTGGAGCGCATCGCAGCCACATATTCGCGAATATCGGAGAGTGGTTTACCGGTCGTGACCCCGAGCCGTTGCGTCACCGGGCCGTGCGAGACGCCGATTCCAAAGGCAAATCTTCCGCCGGAGATCTCGTGGATGTGCGAGGCCGTATTGCCTGCTTCCACCGGATGCGCCAGATAGATCGGCTGAATCGAGGTGAAGTACTTGAGGTTCGTCGTTGCGTGCGCGAGCGAAGTGCACAGGGGCATTGCCGCCCCGAGACTCGGGCACGCGACGTGGGTGAATCCGCGTCGCTCGGCCTCGGCGGCAAGTTGCAGCACCGAGCCGCGACGCGTTGGAGACGCAACGAGTGAAATTGCGGGCATGTGCTGTGGCGAAGGTGTCATGAAATCCTCGTACGGGTGGTCGCCGCCCACCGTACCGTGAGAGGGGTGGACACCGGCTCCTTGGCGCAACGACGAGGCGAGATGTTGCGCATCGCGATGGTGAGCCCCTACAGCCTCACGATTCCCGGCGGTGTGCAACATCAAGTGCTCGGGCTGGCACGTGAGTTGCGTCGCATGGGTCATGAAGTGCGGGTGCTCGGCCCCTGCGACGGGCCGCCACCCGAAGCCTTCGTCACACCGCTCGGCGACAGCGTGCCAACTGCGGCGAACGGATCCACGGCGCCACTGGCCCCCGACCCGTCGGCGGCACTACGCACGTTGCGGGCACTGAACGATGAGGCATTCGACATCCTCCACCTCCATGAACCGATGGCGCCGGGGCCGACGGTTACGGCGCTGATGTTGCGTCTCGCGCCGATGGTCGGAACCTTCCATGCTTCGGGAGAGGTGGCGTGGTACCGCCGCGTGCGCAAAGGATTGGAGTGGCTCGGGACTCATCTCGACCATCGGGTGGCGGTGTCCGAGTCGGCGCGCGACATGGCGTTGCGTCACGTCGGTGGCAACTTCGAGGTGCTGTACAACGGCGTCGACACCGAGTCGTATCAGCGCCCGCACGTCACCCGCGCGAACACACCGACGATCTTTTTCTGTGGGCGTCACGAGCCACGCAAGGGTCTTGAGGTGCTGCTCGACGCGTTCATGCTGTTGCCCGACAACTTCACGTTGTGGGTCGCGTCCGACGGACCGCGTATGGACGAATTGCGAAAGCGCTACAGCAGGGACGCGAACGTGTCGGCGTGCATCGCATGGCTGGGCCAGATCAGCGAGCGAGAGAAGCTCGACCGACTCGCATCGTGCAGTGTCTTCTGTGCTCCGTCCCTGCGGGGCGAGTCGTTCGGGCTCGTGTTGCTCGAGTCGATGGCCGCGCGCACACCCGTGGTGGCAAGCGACATCGACGGCTACCGCAATGTCGTGACCGACGGCGAGAACGGTGTGCTCGTGCCGGCGGGCGACGCGGCGGCACTCGCACATGCGCTACGTGAAGTCACGACTGACTCCGTACTTGCCGAGCGAATCGTGGCTGGTGGGGTCATGCGGGCCGACTCGATGTCGATGCGCAAACTTGCCACGCGATACCTCGAGATCTATCGGGATGTGCTCGCAGCCGAACAGGACGAACGAATCGTCGTGCAACCCAGCGCCTTCGTTCGGTACTTCGAGGATCGCTTGTTGCGTCGTCCTCGACTCGCCAAGTTCTCCCAAAGCGTTGTCAATTCGGTGTCCGACACGGTGTCCGACACGGTTGCGGTGCTGCGTGACAAGTCACAGCAACTGCGTGAACGCGTCGCGGGTGATCGAGACGACAAGCGGTAAGATTTTTGCCGTGGACGCACTCTGGATCGTGCTCATCGTTGTCGCACTGCTCGTCGTGTGGGTGGTGTTCTCCTACAACCGGCTCGTCAGTCGCCGTAACGAAGTAGAGAGCGCCTGGGCGCAGATCGACGTGCAGTTGAAGCGTCGCCTCGATCTCATCCCGAATCTCGTCGAAACGGTGAAGGGCTATGCAACGTTTGAAAAGGGTGCGCTCGAGGCGGTGATAGACGCCCGCGCAAAGTCGATGGCCGCGGCACCGACTCCGGCGGCGCAGGGGCAGGCCGACACGGGTCTCAGTGGTGCCCTGCGACAGTTGTTCGCCTTGTCCGAGGCGTACCCCGATCTCAAGGCGAACACCAACTTTCTTTCGCTCCAGGAAGAGTTGCAGAACACCGAGAGCCGTATCGCTTATGCGCGACAGTTCTACAACGATGCGGTCGAGCGCTACAACAACACGACTCAATCGTTCCCCGGCGTCATCTTTGCGAAGTCGTTCAACTTCTCCGATCGTGAGTACTTCGAGGCCGAGGCTGCCGCAGCGGCTGCACCGTCGGTGAAGTTCTGAACGACCTCATCGCGGCGAACAAGCGCCGCTCCGTCGCTTTGATCCTGGGTTTCATCGCGGTACTCGTGCTCGTCGGCTTGGCGGTCGGAACGCTCGTCGGACACGGCACACTCGGCACGATCGTCGCGCTCGTGTTCTCTGCAGTCACCGCGTTCGTCTCCTACTGGAAGTCCGACGCCATCGCCCTTCGAGTGAGTCGGGCGGTGCCTGCCGACCCGGTTGCCTACAAGCGTCTGCACAACCTCGTCGAAGGTCTGTGCATCGCCGGTGGTGTGCCCAAACCGCGCGTGTACGTCATCGAGGATCCTGCGCCGAACGCATTCGCCACCGGTCGCAACCCAAAGAACGCGGCAATCGCGGTCACCACCGGACTCTTGGAGAAGATGAACAGGGTCGAGCTCGAAGGCGTCGTTGCGCACGAGTTGTCGCACATCAAGAACTACGACATCCTCGTCATGACACTCGCAGTCACGCTCGTTGGTGCCGTCGCGATCCTCACCGACGTCACGTTGCGAATGATGTGGTGGAACGGTGGGAGAGTGCATCGCGATGGCGACCGCGGTGATCGCAGCAATCCGTTTGCGTTCATCGGCATCATCTTGCTGATCGTGGCCCCGCTCCTGGCGCGGGCGATGCAGGCGGCGGTGAGCCGTCGTCGCGAGACATTGGCCGATGTTTCCGCGGTGCAGTTGACCCGCTATCCGCCCGGTCTCATTTCGGCATTGGAAAAGCTCCAGGCCGACAGCACCGTGACACATTCCGCATCCATGGCCACCGCCCATATGTGGATCGAGCAGCCAATGTCGGGGGTCAATGACACGGGTCGGCTCGGATTTTTCCATAAACTCTTCAACACGCACCCCCCACTCGCGGAGCGCATCGCGCTGTTGCGGGAAATCTGAGTCAAAGGAGACCCAGTGTCGAAGAAGTCCGCACGAGCCGCCGTGGTTGGCTCGCTCGCCGCCCTCGTCATCCTTGCTGCCTGCGGCGGGGGCGACAGTGCCACCGACGAAGCAGTCGCAGAAGACACGGTGGCGCCAGCAACCACCGTCGCCGAAACCACAACGACCACCACGACCCTGCCGCCGATACTGGCGCCGCTCACGGGCTTGCCGGTCGACGCACCGATTACTCGTCCCGCTCTCGTCGTGAAGATCGACAATCATCCGAAGGCCCGCCCGCAGTGGGGTCTCAACCAGGCCGACATCGTGTACGAAGAAAACGTCGAGATGCTCACGCGTTTCGCCGCCGTGTTCCACACCAACGACAGCGACCCGGTCGGACCGATTCGCAGTGGTCGCAAGCAGGACGTCGACCTGCTCGAGTCGCTGAATGCTCCGCTGTTTGCCTGGAGCGGAGGCAACGCCGAAGTAACGAAACTCATCCGGGCCTCGACGATGATCGACCTCAGTCACTCGGCGGCCGACAAAGCCGGCGGATACCGCCGCGAAGGTTCGCGTTCGGCCCCACACAACCTGCTCGCCGACACATCGAAGTTGTGGACGCTGGCTCCTGAAGGTGCGCAGCCACCGCCCGCGCAGTTCGAGTATCGCGCGGCCACCGAAGAGATTCCCGCGACGGCTCGCGAGACCGGTGGAGTGAAGCTCACGATGGACGGAGTCAAGGTGCTGTGGGAATGGAGCACGGAGTTCAGTCGTTTCCTGCGCTCGCAGGATGACAAGCCGCACGTCGACATCGATGACGTGCGCGTCAACTCCGCAAACGTCGTGGTGCTCTTCGTGAATTACAGCAAGAGCGGCATCAGTCCCGTCGCCCGCACGATCGGTTCGGGCGAGGCTTGGGTGTTCACCGCCGGCAAGTTGTTCCAAGGCACGTGGGAACGAGCAGATGCGGCGAAACCGTTCACGTTGAAGGACACCGCGGGCAGTGTCATCAGGCTGACTCCGGGCAACACGTGGGTTGAGCTGACGCGCATCGGAAACGGAATCTCCTATCTGCCAGGTACCGACCCGGCATCGTTCAAATACCCGTGACCTGCAGCGCATAACGACGCTGCGTACTCGACCCGACCAGCCCCATCGGTACGCTTGAAACACCATGAACAAGCGCGAATCTTCGGTTACGGACACCAACGCTGACAAGACCGTCGGCTCGATGCGCGTGCAGCGCGGGTTGGCAGAGATGTTGAAGGGTGGCGTCATCATGGACGTCGTCACGCCCGAACAAGCCAAGATTGCCGAAGATGCCGGAGCGGTCGCCGTGATGGCACTCGAGCGAGTCCCTGCCGACATCCGCCGTGACGGGGGAGTCGCGCGCATGAGCGACCCGGAAATGATCGAGGGCATCAAAGCAGCGGTGTCGATTCCGGTCATGGCAAAGGCTCGTATCGGCCATTTCGTCGAAGCACAGGTGCTCGAGGCGCTCGGCGTCGACTTCATCGACGAGAGTGAAGTGTTGACGCCCGCCGACGAGGCACATCACATCGACAAGTTCAAGTTCACCGTTCCGTTCGTGTGCGGAGCCACGAATCTCGGTGAAGCGTTGCGTCGAATCGGCGAAGGTGCCGCGCTCATTCGCTCGAAGGGCGAAGCCGGCACGGGCAACATCGTCGAAGCCGTACGACACCTGCGCTCAATCATCGGTGATATTCGAAAGATCACACAGGCTGATTCCGCGGAACTCTTCGACTGGGCGAAGAAACTTGCCGCACCGTTGCCACTCGTTCAAGAGGTTGCCGAAACCGGCTGGTTACAGGTGCCATTGTTCTGTGCAGGTGGCATCGCCACGCCGGCGGATGCAGCGCTCGCCATGCAGCTCGGCGCCGAATCGGTGTTCGTCGGATCGGGCATCTTCAAGAGTGACGATCCCGCCCCGCGTGCGAAGGCCATCGTCGAGGCGACCACCCACTTCCGCGACGCGCACATCATCGCCAAGGTCAGTCGACGTCTCGGTGCACCGATGACCGGCATCGCGATGGACGAAATCAACCAGCGCTACGCCGAACGCGGCTGGTAGGAGCCCCGTTCGGGGAATCATGTCGGCGCGCACTCGCATCGGAGTGCTCGCGCTACAGGGGGCTTTTGCGGCCCACATCGACGTGCTCGATTGCATCGGGGTCGACACGCGGGAAGTTCGACTGCCGGTCGACCTCGACGAATGCAGTGCCCTCGTCATGCCCGGCGGCGAGTCGACGACGATGTCGAAACTGCTCGAGAGCTCGGCACTCTTTGACCCGATTGCCAAACGCATCGCTGATGGCATGCCGGTGTTCGGCACGTGTGCAGGAATGATTCTGTTGGCACGTGATGTGGCCGACGGGCGACCCGACCAGCGTTCATTCGGCGCGATTGACATCGCCGTGCAGCGCAATGCCTACGGCCGACAGGTCGACAGTTTCGAGACCGACATCGTGGTGCGCGGTCTGGCTGAGTCGTTCCATGCGGTGTTCATTCGGGCCCCGCGCATCACGCGTTGCGGCAACGAAGTGGAGGTCCTGGCGGAGCATGATGGAGCGGCGGTGCTCGTACGCTCTAACGCCGTCATGGCTGCCTCGTTTCACCCCGAACTCGCGAACGACGATCGCATCCACCGAATGTTTCTCGACGTAGTCACGGAATAGGAGAAGTCGATGTCAGGCCACTCCAAATGGGCGACGATCAAGCGCAAGAAAGCGGTGATCGACCAGAAGAAAGGCAAGACCTTCGCCAAGCTGGCGCGCCAGATCGACGTCGCGGCACGACAGGGCGGTGGCGACCCGGCGGCGAACGCGGCTCTGCGCACCATCATCCAAAAGGCGAAGGCTGCATCGATGACGAACGACGCGATCGATCGTGCCATCAAACGCGCCACCGGCGAAGCACAGGGTTCGGATTACGAAGCGATCACCTATGAGGCGTATGCGCCGGGCGGTGTCGCGATGCTCATCGACATCCTCACCGACAATCGAAACCGTACGGCGTCAGACGTGCGAGCGATCTTCAGCAAGATTGGCGGCTCGATGGCGGCACCGGGTGCCGTGGCGTGGCAGTTCAGTCGTAAGGGTGTGATCCTCGTCGATCGTTCAGCCAAGGAAGACGACGTCATGAACGCCGTGCTCGAGCACGGCGCCGATGACATGAATGACGACGGCTCGGCGTGGCGTGTGACGTGTGATGCCACCAAGGTGTGGGAGATCAAGGCTGCGCTTGAATCTGCACAACTGCCGGTGCAGTCGGCCGAGAGCACGATGGTGTCAGCACAGTCCGTGCCGGTTACCGACCCGGCTGACGCCAAGGCCATCTTGAAGATCATCGATGAGCTTGAGGAACACGACGACGTACAAGACGTCTACTCCAACTTCGACATCTCCGAAGAGCTGCTTGAAGCGGCGGCCTCATGAGCGAAGCAACGCATAAGGTTGACCGATGAGCATCGGCGTCGGTGATACCGCCCCCGAGTTTTCTCTACCCGGTACCGGCGGACAGTCGTATTCACTGGCGCAGTTTCGCGGTGCACCCGTCGTCCTGGTGTTCTACCCGGGCGACAACACGGCGGTCTGCACCAAGCAGCTCTGCAAGTACAACGACGAGCTCTCGCAATTCACCGGACTGTCGGCACAGGTGCTCGGAATCTCCACACAGTCGGTGGAAAGCCACGAAAAGTTCGCCGCGCGCCATGGCTTCAGGTTTCCGCTGCTCGCCGACGAGGACAAGTCGGTCCACCGCGCGTACGGCGTGCTCGGCGTGATGGACATGCCCCGGCGCAGTGTCTTCGTCATTGATGGCAACGGAGTCATTCGGTATGCGCATCGGGCACTGGTCGGGGTGACCTACCGTCCCGTCGGTGAGCTCATCGGGGCAATCAACGCCGCTCGCTAGACCCTCCACTAGCATCAAACATATGTTCGTATCCCGAACACGGTCGGTCAGCGTGCCCGTCGTGCTCGGGATCGACCCCGGCCTCACCCGTTGTGGCTACGCCATCGTCCAAGCCGACGGAACCCCCGAGCTGGTGGCCATGGGCGTCGTCACCACGGCAGCTGCCGACGAATTACCGCACCGATTGGCTCGCCTGCAGGCCGATTTGGCCGAGATTTTCGACCAGTACGCACCGACCGCCGTGGCCATTGAGCGTGTGTTCTTTCAGCACAACACCCGCACAGCGATGAGCGTGGGGCAGGCGAGTGGAATCGTGCTCGCCATGGCGGCAGCGCGCGGCTGTGAGGTGGCGCAATACACCCCGAGCCAAGTGAAGAACGCGGTGGCGGGTGATGGGGCGGCCGACAAACTCGCAATGCAGCGCATGGTGCAATTGCGTTTCGGGATGAAGACCCTGCCAACACCGGCCGACGCTGCCGATGCTGCCGCGCTGGCCATCTGCCACATCGCCATCTCGCCGTTCGCGCGCAGCGTCGCTGGGGCAATGGCGCGATGATCGGTTCGTTGCGGGGCCGAGTGCTCGAGCGCATCAGCGACTCGACCGCACTCCTTGAAGTTGCAGGCGTGGGCTACGTCGTGCACGTCACTCCGCGCACGCTCGCCGAACTTGAACCGACCACCGAAGCATTCCTGCACGTGCATCATCACGTGCGGGAGGATGCACAGACATTGTTCGGATTCCTCGAGCGCGATGAACGTCGAACATTCCAGGTGTTGATCGAAACGAACGGCATCGGCCCGACGTTGGCGATGTCGATACTCGCGACGCATTCGCCGCGTGCCCTCGTTGACATCGTGCTCGGGGGTGATGTGTCGGGGCTCACCGTGGTGCCCGGTGTCGGCAAGAAAACCGCCGAACGTCTCTTGCTCGAATTGAAGGATCGACTGAATCTGCCGACGATCGACGAGCCCCGTCACGCCGGAGAGCGGGGCGGAGGCATGAGCGACGTGCGCGACGCACTGGCCGGGCTCGGCTACGACGAGGCCGAGATACGCAACGTCCTGCGAGAGATCACCGTGAGCACCGATCCGGCGTCGATGCTTCGCGAAGCACTGAGCCTGCTGGGGGCGCGTCGTGCGTGAAGAGTTCGTTGATCCCATAGCGCGAGACGACGCCGACATGCGTGCCGACGGCGACCTTCGTCCGCGACGCATCGGCGACTTCGTCGGTCAAGAAGAACTCAAGAAACATCTGGCGATCGTGCTTGAGGCAGCGCGACAGCGAAACGAGGCGGCCGATCACTTGTTGCTCGCGGGTCCTCCGGGGTTGGGTAAGACCACCATGGCGGGCATCGTCGCCAATGAAATGGGTGCGAAGATTCACGTCACTTCCGGCCCCGCACTGGAGCGAGCCGGCGATCTGGCGGCGATCCTCACCAAACTCGAGGATCGCGATGTGCTCTTTATCGATGAAGTGCACCGTTTGTCCCGCGTGGTCGAAGAGATTCTGTATCCGGCGATGGAGGATTATCAGATCGACATCGTCGTTGGCAAAGGTCCCGCTGCATCGTCGATTCGGTTGACGCTGCCTCGATTCACCCTCATCGGGGCAACCACCCGCACGGGCATGATCACCGGACCGCTGCGCGACCGCTTCGGGCTCGTCGCGCGACTCGAGTACTACGAGCCCGACGAACTTCGCCAAATCGTGCAGCGCGCCGCCGACATCCTGAGCGTGAGCATTGATCGAGACGCCGCGAGCGAGATCGCTTCGCGCTCGCGAGGCACGCCGCGTATCGCCAACCGTCTCTTGCGTCGCGTGCGCGATTTTGCCCAGGTGCGAAACAGTGGCAAGGTCACGGCTGCCGTCGCCGACGAAGCATTACGAACGTTTGGTGTCGACCGTTTGGGTCTCGACAAAGTCGACCGTTCGGTGCTGCAGGTGATCTGCGAACGATTCAACGGGGGACCGGTCGGACTCTCGACGCTTGCCATCGCCGTCAGCGAACAGACCGAGACAATCGAGGACGTCTATGAGCCGTTCCTTATTCGTGAGGGACTGCTTGCCCGCACGCCACGCGGGCGCGTGGCAACCTCGGCTGCCTACACCCATCTCGGGCTCACTCCGCCAGAGCGCTCACCCGAACTCTTCTAGACCGGGCTGTCGCCAACCGGTTGGCGCTCACTGCGCCGTTTGCACTGAACTGGGCCAAAACGCACCGTAATTACGGACCAGCCGAATTGTTGACCAAAGTAGTTGCATTTCGCTCCGACCACGCCTACTCTAAAGCCGACTCATCTAGTCGGATTTCGGCCAGATGGCGAAACCACAGCAATTCCAACCTTCCAACAACAAAGGAAACATTCATGACACAACAGCAAACCCATCGCACGAACGTCGCTCGACGTTTGCGCTGGTTGATCGTGCCACTGGCGGCGCTCGTCGTGCCGTCAGTCGCGAACGCAGCAAACACGCCAACGCCAG
>JBJTOX010000013.1:0-25759 GCA_046074785.1 Actinomycetota bacterium | reverse complement strand
TTCGGCCGCGCGGTCGTAGAGCACGGCTTCACTCGGCGTGCGGCATTCCGGTGTCGAGCACTCGGGATGTGCGTGATCGACGTAGTAACGGGCACCATTCGTCAACACCGTGTTGACGAGGTGCGTCTCGACTTCGGGGGCGAGAATCTCGCCGAGCAACAGGCCCCTCGCATCGTTGCCGGGCTGTTCGTCGAAGAAGTCCCACGCGGTGCGCGTGCTGCTACGGCCAAGGAACGCGTTGATCAGCATCGAACTCGCGGTTACCGCATTGAGTTCGGCGTTGCGTACGACGATTCCGTACTCGGTCTCGATTCCGCAGACCTTCGGGATTGCCATCGCTAGAGGTACTGACCCGTCGCCGTGCGTTCGATGGCCTTGCCGCCGCCCGACCCCTCGTCGTGCGTGAGCGTGCGGATGAACACGATGCGTTCACCCTTGCGTCCCGACACCTTTGCCCAGTCGTCGGGGTTGGTGGTGTTCGGGAGGTCTTCGTGCTCGCGGAACTCCTGGCGAATCGACGAGGTGAGGTCGTCGACGGTCACGCCCTTCTCGCCGCCGGCCAGCAGCCGCTTGATGGCGAGTTTCTTGGCGCGACGAACGATGTTCTCGATCATCGCGCCGGAGGAGAAGTCACGGAAGAAGAGGATTTCTCGCTCGCCGTTTTGGTAGGTGACTTCGAGGAATCGGTTGTCATCGCTCGTCGAGTACATCTGTTCGACGGTGGCATCGATCATCGCAGTGATCGCCTGCTTTTGATCGCCGTACCGGTCGACTTGCGAGGCGGCGATCGGCACGTCACTCGTGAGGTAGCGGGCTAAGATCTGTCGAGCCGCCTCGGCGTCGGGTCGCTCGATGCGAATCTTCACGTCGAGGCGGCCCGGTCGGAGAATGGCGGGGTCGATCAGGTCCTCGCGGTTGGTGGCACCGATGACGATGACGTTGCGCAGACCCTCGACGCCGTCAATCTCGGCCAGCAACTGCGGCACGATGGTCGACTCCATGTCGGACGAGATTCCGGTGCCGCGGGTGCGGAACATCGAATCCATCTCGTCAAAAAAGACGATGACCGGCCAGCCCTCTTCGCTCTTTTCGCGCGCACGCTGGAACACCATGCGGATCTGTCGTTCGGTTTCTCCGACGTACTTGTTGAGCAACTCGGGACCTTTGATGTTGATGAAGTAACTACGACCCTTGTCGGCGCCGGTGCGCGCCGCAACTTTCTTGGCTAGTGAATTGGCAACGGCCTTGGCGATGAGCGTCTTGCCGCAACCCGGAGGGCCATAAAGCAGGATGCCCTTCGGTGCCGGCAGTTGATGCTCGGCAAACAGATCGCCGTGCAGGAAGGGCAGTTCGACGGCGTCGGCAATCGCCTCGATCTGCTGATCGAGACCGCCGATGTCGTCGTATGAAATGTCGGGAACTTCTTCGAGTAGGAGGTGCTCCACTTCCGGCTGGGCGAGTCGTTCAAGCAACAGACCGCTTCGCGTGTCGAGTCGCAAGAGATCGCCCGAACGCAGGTGCATGCCACGCAGGGCGTCGGCCAGTTCGCAGACACGATCATCGTCGCCGCGGCCCGTCACGATCGCTCGCACCCCGTCTTCGAGCACCTCTTTCAGTGAGACCACCTCTCCAGTGGCTTCGGCGCCGCGGGCCATCACGACGTTGAGGCTCTCGTTGAGCACGACCTCACTGCCCCGTTCGAGAGTCTGGACGTCGATGTCTGGGTGCAGCGACACGCGCATCTTGCGGGAATTGGTCAGCACATCGACGGTGCCGTCCTCGTTGGTGCTGAGCACGATGCCGTACGCCGAAGGCGGTTGGGTGAGCTTCTCCACTTCTTCACGCAGCGACGCCACATGATCGCGAGCCTCGCGCAGCGCGTACTCCAACTTCTCGTTTTTTGCCTTCGCCGTGGCGAGTTGACCCTTCGATTCGAGCAGTCGTTCCTCAAGTGCACGAAGTCGCGAGGACGTCTCGTCGGCCATGCCCTGAACCTAGTGGGCATCCGTGTATCGTGAAACCCCATGAAGGTATGGATTGACCAAGACCTCTGCACCGGCGACGGACTCTGCGAGGAAATCGCCCCCGAAGTGTTCACCTTGCTGGACGACGGTCTCGCCTACGTGAAGGAAGGCGACAAAGTGTTCGCCACGGCAAAGGGCAACCCGCAGGGCGCAGAGGGTGTCGCCAACTTCGATGACAAGCATCTCGACGCCGTCATCGAGTCCGCCGAGGAATGCCCCGGCGAGTGCATCTTCATCGAACCGTAAAGTCCGGTTCTCGCGCGCTTGGTTAGCGCGCAGTCAACAATCTGGCGGTGGTCAAGAACGCCGTGTGCGCCACCATTCGGTGGTCTGGTCGCACTGATTCTCCCTCGATATGCCAGGTGCGGTGCAGTACTTCAAGCGTGCGCATCGCCACCCACTCGCCACGCGTTCGTTCGAGCACTTCCCGCACCTTCACCGCTTGGGTGATGCTCGGCGTGTACGCCACGACGACTCCTCCGGCGTGCATGACGCCCGGCAGATGTGGGATCACCTGCCAGGGTTCGGGTAGGTCGAGCACCGCCCGATCGAAGCGACCAGCCGCGGGGAGATCGATGCCCGCGTAGGAGTCACGAATGTGCACATCGAAACGAGTCGATGACTCGTCGCCGAGGAACGACGCAACGTTCTTTTTGGCGCGGGCGGCGAAGTCTTCACGCAACTCGTAGCCGACGATGCGCGCACCGGCACGGAGCATGGTCATCGACATCGCTCCAGAACCGATGCCTGATTCGAACACCAACTGGCCGGGACCGATGTCGGCGAGCATGGCGATGGGAGCCAGGTCTTTCGGATAAATCACTTGGGCGCCGCGTGGCATTTCGAGCACGAAATCTTCGAGGGTCGGACGCATGACGACGTAGCGGCCTCCCTTCGTCGACTCGACGGTGATGCCTTCGTTCTGCCCGATCACGTTGGCGTGCGGTACGAAACCTGAGTGACTGTGGAACTCACCCTTTTCGTCGAGTGTGACGAGATAGCGGCGTTCTTTCGTGTCGATGAAGAGCACGCGATCGCCTACAGCGAAGTTCTGCGACATGTCAGTTCTGCTTGTCGGAGACGGTGATGGTCTCCCCTGCTCGCAGGGTGATGACCTGACGATCGACTCGTGTTTGGCGTTTGCGCCACCAGCGCACAACGAAGAGCGTGAGGGCGACGATCGGGTACCGCTTGCCAACCCGACCTATGACCGACATACCGAGTACTCGACCGACGAATCGCGCAAGGCGCACGATGATGCCCATCGATCAGCGACGAATCTCGATGACGCCGCGACGGCGACGCCCACCACGACGCCCGAGCAGATACGCGACGAGCAATCCGGCCGCGACGCCCGCCGCAGCGAGCACCGCAACGGATGTCTTCTTCGTCTCGGTGATCTCGGTGACGTCGTCCTGCAACGCCTTGAAGCGGCGCTCGAGATCGTCCTTGGTGATCTTGCGTCGATCGTTCACTTGCGACCCCGATTCAACTCGAACACGCTCACTCGTGACCAGACGACACCGGAGGTCGCAATCCCAACGAGAAGGGTGACGACGTAAGGCAAAAACGACAAGCCATCGGCTTGTTCGGGCCACCACACGTGCAGGATGAGGTCTTGTGCGAGGCGCAATACGGCGAGCAACAAGATGACGATGCCCACCGACATGAAGAACGCAGCGAGCAACCCGAACGCCAACCAACGACCGGCGCCCTTCAGTGGGCCAACGGTCTCCTGTTTGGCGTAGTCACGCACGAGTTCGTACGTCTCTACGGGGTCGAATTGCATACCTTCTGTCTATCGGCGGGCCGCTTTGCGCTCCCCGTACATCAGTGCCGCAGGGCGTCAGCCGCGCAACGACTACCGCGGGAGCAGTCGTTCGGTGCGTGGCTCATCGCGGTATGCCGCGAATGCGGTCATCAAACCGTTCCACAGCGGGCGGTACTCCGACTGGTTCGAAACACCGCTGTCGTTGAGGATGAGTGCAAAGGTGATGCTGCCATCGCGTGTCGGGAAGAATCCGCTGAGCGACTTCACATTGCGCAGCGTGCCGGTCTTGGCGCGAACCCTGCCATTCGCCGGCCCACTGGTGAGCACATCACGCAGCGTGCCGGTGGTGCCGGCGAGTGCGAGCCCCTGACCGAGTGGGCTTTCGAACCCGAACGACTCGAGCAGCGTGGCAAGAGTCGAGCAGGTCACGCGGTTACCGGCGTCGAGGCCCGACCCATCGGCGAGCACGACACCGTCCATCGCGATGCCTCGTGCCTCGAGCGCTTCGGCGACGACCTGCAGACCTGCCACACGAGTCGGTGACTGTTTGCCGACGAGTCCCATCTCCTTCAGCAGGAGTTCGGCGGCGTTGTTGTCGCTGTTCGTCAGAAGATCGACGAGGATCGCCGACAGCGAGGCCGATTGCAGGCGTGAGATGACGGCTGCCTCGGTGGGTGCGACGCCGCTTCGTGGTACTCCGAGCACGCGCACCCCGCGGGCCTCGAGCAATTGGGTGAACGCGGTGGCGGCGCCAGCGGCCGGGTTGGCGGGCTTCAGCGGTTCGCCGAGCAGGATCCCGTCGTCGACCAACAACGCCGACAGTGGACCAGCTTCGATGGCGCGGATGCCATCACCCCAGGTGGGTACGTAGCGCTCGGTGTCATAGCGCGACTCGTCGCCGACGACGGCACCGCTTACCAGGGTGACTCCGCTCGCTGCGAGCTCGTCCGCGAGTGAATCAAGGTAGGTGGGTGAGATCGTCGTGTAGCGCTGTGTCGGAGGGTACGCGCGCGTGCTGAGGAGCGGGTCTCCCCCGCCAATCAGATAGAGATCGCCGACGATCGTGGCGCCAGTCCGGTTTCCGGAGACTCGCGTCTCGAAGCGGTAGTCCGCACCGAGCACGTCGAGGGCGGCAGCGGCGACGAGCAACTTCATGTTGCTCGCCGGTGCCAGCGCGAGATTCGTGGCGACGCTGGCAACGTTGCGCGAATCAGCCACCGCCAAGAGACACGAGTTGGCCGGCAGTTGAGCCGAGTACGACGCGAGATTGCGGCGAACTTTTGCGACGCGAGCCTCGGTGGCGACCGTTGCTGCAACCCTGCGTACGGAGAACAAGGGCTCCCGCGGTGGCGGGTCGGTACTCATCGGTGTGGTGAGTGGCGTGGCCTCACCAGCGGCCGTGTTGGTGACCTGCCACGCCGAAAAGAGCGGCACGAACACGACGGCCGTGGCGACGATGATGCTCGTGACGGCGCGTTGCGGGTCGCTCGTCACGAGGTGCGCGTCGAACCGCTTCGCGCGTTGCCACAGCGAATCGATTCCCTGCTTGATGGAGGTCATTTCAGCGCGCCACACCGCGATGATGTGCGTATATGTACGCGTGCGACAATGCCCGCACGGCGCGCGGGCCGCTGGCAAAGCACATTCCGCCGAGTTTTCGTACGGTGGCCGGACCCGCATTCAACGGATCGGCGACCGCAAGTTCGGTGGCGACGATCACCGGTTTTCCCGTCGAGACGGTGAGGTCGTGCGCGGCCGTGGCGAATCGTTCGTCCTGGCGTTCGTGGTATTCCACGATGCGGGCAAGCCCATGGTCGGGATGGAATCCACCTTCACGCATGAGACGCGCTTGGTTCGATTGGATTCCGATGCCGAGATACACCACCGCGTCGACTGCATCCGAAGTGGCGAGCACTTCGAGCACCGCGGGAATGGTGTCTCGGGTTTCGCCGCCCGCACAATCGACCGGATTGTTGCGAGACCAGCGCGCGGGCAACAACCCGTCGAGCTTGCGCATGACATCGTCGGACAACTCGGCCAGTCGCAGGATGCCATCGCGGCTCAGTGCGTCGGCGGTGACGACTCCCCAGCCACCGGCCGTGGTGAGCAGGGCGACACGATTGCCTCTCGGGAGCGGTGCGGTGGCGAACAATGCTGCGGCATCGAATGCCTCGTCGACGGTCGCGGCCCGCACCACACCCAGTTGTCGACACATTCCGTCGAACACCTTGTCGTTGGACGCCAGCGCACCGGTGTGGCTGGCCGCGGCTCGCGCACCCTCGGCGGATGCGCCACCCTTCATGATCACCACCGGCTTGCGTTGGCTCGCCACTGCGAGTGCACTGCGCAGGCGGTGGCCGTCGGTCACGCCCTCGATGTACGAAAGCACGCTCGATGTTGCCGAGTCACGCGACATCCACTCCACGAAATCGGCGACGTCGACCGCCGCGGCATTGCCGGCGGACACCGCACGTGCAACGCCGATACCGGTCGAGCGTGCAAGGTTCATGAAGCTGCTGACGAAATTGCCGCTCTGACTGGCAATCGAGATGTTGCCGGCGGGCGGGTATGGCGCGACGATCTGGGCGCAGAGTGCACTCGGCGTGCTGACGACGCCCTGACCGTTCGGTCCCGCGAGCAGGACACCGTGCCGACGCGCCGCGTCGACCAATGAAGCTTCCGCCGATTTGCCGTCGCCATCGGCCTCGCCATAGCCGGCCGAGGTGACGAATGCAGCCCGGATTCCGCGTGCGGCACACTCGGCGAGCAACGATTCGTTGGCGCTCGCCGGTGTACAGAAGAAAGCCAGGTCGAACTCGCCGATCGGCAGCTCGCTGACCGACGCCACCGTTTGCACGCCGAGCACGACTTCTCGTGAGAGGTTGGTGGCCGCCACCTTGCCGCGATAGCCGCTTGCGAGCAGGTTGTGCAACGAGACGAAGCCGAACTTGCCCGGATGCGTCGAAGCACCGAGCACGACCACCCCGCGCGGGTCAAAGAGGGCACGGAACCCTGCATCGTCGTGGCGAGGTGTGTACGAGTCAGTTGACGCATTCGTCGCGGTTCTGCTTGCAACGGGCTCCGGCGTCGAGTCGCCGTGTTCGACCAGTGCATCGACCACCACCGCATCCCCTTGCGCAGTCACGATCACCGGGTTCACATCAATCGAAGAGACGCTCGAGTCGGCGAGTGCTGCCCGGGCCACCGCATCGACGATGCCCCACAACGTGTCGCGATTGACCTCCCGTTGATTGCGAAACTCGCCGAACACTTCGCGCGTGGCGAGTTGATCGAGCATCGCGTCGAGATCTTGTCGCACGATCGGGGCGAGGCGCATTTGGGTGTCGTTGATCGCCTCGGCCGTTACTCCGCCGGCGCCAACGAGCACGACTACCCCGAAGAGCGGATCACGCACCATCCCGACGATGAGCTCGCGCGACCCTTGCACCTGCTCGGCGATGAGGATTGATACGTCTCCGTCCTCGTCTCGGCGGCGCGCGAGCAGGTCGAGTGACGCCGATTCCACGGCAGCCGCGTCACGCAGTCCGAGCTTCACCAAACCGCGCTCGCTCTTGTGAGCAAGTCGTTCGCCCACCAGCTTGGCCACGACCGGAAAACCGATGTCGTTTGCCACTCGCACGGCCTCGTTCGGCGTCGCGACGGTGCGTTCGCGCGAAACTCGGGCTCCGTACTTCGCCAACAATTCCTTCGAGTCGTGTTCGCTCAAAGTGCGACGGGCGACCACGGCTCTCAACGGTAGTGTTCGACGCCCATGCACATCGTCGCGGCACTCTTCGTCGACAACTTTGCAATGCGACAAGTTGAAGGGCCCTCCACGCGTATCGACTTGACGGGCGTCTATTTCTCCCAGGTCGCACCGCAAGCCGTGCCGTTCACGTTGTCACCGCATCTCGTGGTGCTGATGTATTGTCCCGCCAGCGAGCCCGGCGACGGCGTCTTGCAAGTCACGTTCCAGAAGCCTGGCGTGGCGCCCGATGCAACGCCGCCGCTCGCCCAGAATGTCTCGCCGTTTCGCGTCGAGCCGGGCAAATTCACCTACCGACTCGTGCGCGCCGAACTACCAATCGAGCAGTACGGACAGGTACTGGCGCACTGTCGCATCGGTCTCGGCGACTGGATGGCGGTTCCGCTGACCGTACTGCCGCCTGTCTGAGCCGCCAACTATCGTCGCTCCCGTGGCGAATGTGTTGTCCAGGGACGAGGACCGTCTCGCCGTAGCGATGATTCGCGGGCTTGCGATGGATGCGCCGCTCGCCGCCAAGAGTGGTCACCAAGGCACCGCGATGGCCCTCGCCCCACTCGCCCACGTGTTGTACAGCCGAGTGATGAAACATGATCCGGCGCAACCCGAGTGGACGAATCGTGATCGATTCATTCTTTCAAACGGTCACGCGTCGATCTTGCAGTACGCGGCGCTCTATCTGAATGGCTACGGTCTCGAGCTCGACGATTTGCGCGCATTCAGACAATGGGGCTCGGCAACACCCGGACACCCCGAGCGTGGCCACACCGCAGGTGTCGAGGTCACGACCGGTCCGCTCGGTCAGGGCTTTGCCAATGCCGTCGGTATGGCGATTGCCGAGCGGCATCTGCGGGCGCGATTCGGTGCCGAACTCCACGATCATCACGTCTTCGTCGTCGCCGGTGACGGCTGCTTCATGGAAGGCGTCAGTCACGAAGCCGCTTCGCTCGCCGGGCACCAGAAGCTCGACCGTCTCGTTTGCGTGTTCGATGACAACAAAGTCACGATCGATGGTTCGACATCGCTCGCCTGCAGTGATGACGTGTCGATGCGGTTCCGTTCGTACGGTTGGAACGTCGTCGAGCTCGGCGAGATCGCCGACGACCTCGATGCACTCGAGCGCGCGCTGCTTGCTGCCAAGCAGCATCGCGGGTCTCCGACGCTGCTCGTCCTGCGAACGCACATCGGCACTCCTTCACCCGACTTCACCGACGCTCCGGAGGCACACGGCAATCCGTTCACGGCGGCGCATGTCAGCGCAACCAAAAAGGTGATCGGTATTCCCGACGAGCCGTTCTGGGTTGATGCAAACGTCGTCGAAGCCGTGCGCGTCCACGCCAGGTCTCGCGGTGCCGCCGCGTCGAAGTCGCACGCCGCCGTCGAGGCGAAGGCCGGGCCCGACTGGCGTTCGGCATGGCAGCCGCCGCGCAGCGAACAATGGAAGTCGCAGGCCCCGACGTTTGATCCGTCAGCGAGCATTGCAACGCGCGTCGCGGTGCAGAAGTCGATCGACGCCGCACGTGATGATCTGCCGGGCCTGCTCGTGGGAGCCGCCGATCTCACCGGCAACACCGGCGCCAAGCTCAGTGGCGCGAGCGCACTCTCCGCCGAGCATCCCGACGGCCGCCAGCTTTTCTACGGGGTTCGCGAGCACGCGATGGGTGCGATCGCGGTAGGCATGGCCTTGCACGGTGGAATCCTCCCGGCTGTCGGCACGTTCTTCGTCTTCGCCGACTACATGCGTCCGGCCATACGCCTGGCGGCGTTGTCGCGCGCGAAGGTGATCTTCGTCTTTTCGCACGATTCCGTCGGTGTCGGTGAAGATGGCCCGACACACCAACCGGTGGAACACCTCGCATCGCTGCGTGTGATTCCCGGTTTGCGGGTGGTTCGTCCTGCCGATGCCAACGAAACTGCGGCGGCATGGCGACAGGCATGCGACCATGACGGCCCGACGGCGCTCATCCTCTCGCGTCAAAACACTCCGATCGTTTCCGATGGCCGGGCCGTCGAACGCGGTGCGGCGATCGTGCGCGACGTCGACGGATCGCCGCGCCTCAACATCGTGGCGACGGGTGCCGAAGTTGCCGTGGCCGTCGAAGCGGCGCGACAGTTGGGTGAAAGTGGCATGGATGTGCGCGTCGTATCGATGCCGTGCCCCGAGTTGTTCGCAGCGCAGGATTCCACCGTGCGTTCACACATCTTGCCCATCGGCGTGCCGGTGTTGTCGCTCGAAGCGGGCAGCACCTACGGCTGGAGCACCTTTGCCGATGATTCGATCGGCATCGACCGATTCGGTGCCAGTGCGCCGGGCGGTGTGGCACTGGCGCGACTCGGAATCTCCGTCGAACACGTCGTGGCGCGCTCCCGCGAGCTGCTCGACACATTGGGCATGTGATGACGAATCCGCTGCATCGACTCTCCAGCGAGTTCGGCCAGAGCCCCTGGCTCGACAACCTGCGTCGTGGCTGGATCACCGGTGGTCAGCTCGCTGCGCTGCGCGACCGGGGCGTGCGTGGCCTCACGAGCAACCCGACCATCTTCCAGAAAGCCATCCAAGGTTCGGCCGATTACGACACGCAATTCGAATCCTTGGCACGCAAGAAGACGGAACCACTCGATGCCTACTGGCAAATGGTGTTGAGTGACATCGACGCCGCGCTCGACGTGTTCGAACCCGTGTACAAGGAGTCGCGTGGCGGGGACGGTTTCGTCAGCGTCGAGGTAGACCCGTCACTCGCCCACGACGGTGCCGGCACCTTGGCTGCCGCACGCGAGTTGCACGAGCGCATCAACCGACCGAACGTGATGATCAAGATTCCCGCCACGATCGAGGGGCTACCAGCGATTCGCACCATGATCGCCGAGGGTCGAAGCGTGAACGTGACCCTCATCTTCAGTCTCGAGCGATACGCAGAAGTGCTCGACGCCTACGTCGCCGGACTCGAAGATCGGCTGGCGTCGGGAGTGCGCGACCTGTCGAACATCGCGTCGGTCGGCAGCTTCTTCATCTCGCGCGTCGACACCGAAGTCGATCGTCGCCTCGAGGCGATCGGTACTGCCGACGCTCTCGCATTGCGCGGCGAGGCCGCAATCGCCCAGGCGCGTCTCGCCTACGCACTCTTCCGGGAAAAGTTGGAAGGTGCGCGATTCCGTCGCGTCGCCATCTATGGTGCGCGTACACAGCGTCCGCTGTGGGCTTCGACCTCGACGAAGAACCCCGCGTACCGCGACACGCTCTACGTCGATGAACTCATCGGCCCCGACACCGTCAACACGCTTCCCGACAACACGTTGGAGGCATTCGACGATCACGGTCAACTTGCGCGCACCATCGACGCAGACGTGCGGCGATCCCGTCAGGTGTGGTCCGACCTCGCCGGTGTCGGCGTGAACCTGGCCGACGTGGCCGCACAACTCGAGCGCGAAGGCGTGTCGTCCTTCCAGAAGAGTTTCGATGAATTGATCACCGCACTGACGGTCAAGTCGGCGGCGCTGCGCGGCGACGACTAGTCGTCGGTTGCGTTGCCACGACCTTGCATTCGTTCGAGCACGGCAATCGCCTTTTCGACGGCACGGCGGGCCTGAGTGAGCGCCCGCTCTTCGTCGGGACGTTTCGTCTCGCCGGCCCGCGAAGCATTGGACAACACGTTGATTGCCCGATCGGCGAGGTCGTCTGACACCGAGCGCAGTCGCGCAATCAGGTCGTCGAGATCCGACATGGTGCGGGCGTTATGCGCCCTTCTTGTTGGCGCGGCGGCGATCTTCGAGTCCGAGCCATCGCTTGCGGATGCGAATCGACTTCGGGGTGACTTCGACGAGTTCGTCGTCGGCGATCCACTCGATGGCTGACTCGAGCGAGTGAATGACCGGTGCCGCAAGCTTGACACCATCGTCGTGACTGTGCGTGCGGATATTGGTTTTCTCCTTGGCGCGCACGGCATTGACCACCATCTCTTCGCCGCGCGCGCATTCTCCGACGACCATGCCCTCGTACACCTGGTCGCCGGGCTCGACGAACAGCGTGCCGCGCAGCTGCAGGTTGTCGAGTGCATAGGCGGTGACTTGACCGATGCGGTCGGCGATCATCGCACCTCCGAGTCGGTGCGGCACGTCGCCGGCAAAAGGCTCGAATCCGGCGAAACTTTGGTGAATGAGCGCAGTGCCACGGGTGACGGTGAGCAACAGCGAACGGAAACCAATCAACCCACGTGACGGTGCGGTGAAGTGCACGATGGTGCGACCCGCGTCCCCGGGTCGCATGTCGACGATGCGACCGCGGCGGGGTGCGAGCACCTGCGTGACGGCGCCGACGTGTTCGTCGGGCACGTCGATGGTGCCGCGTTCGAATGGTTCGTGCGTCTTGCCATTGATTTCCTTGGTGATGACCTCGGGGCGGCTCACCTGTAGTTCGTAGCCCTCTCGGCGCATGTTCTCGATGAGCACCGCCAGTTGCAGTTCACCGCGACCCGCCACTTCGAGCACATCGGGCGAGTCGGTTTCGCGAAGCTTGATCGACACGTTGCCCAGCGTCTCGCGCTTGAGCCGATCGAGCAGGTGGCGACTCGTCACGAAGGTGCCTTCTTTTCCGGCGAACGGTGAATTGTTCACCGAGAAGCTCATGCGCAACACCGGCTCATCGACCTCGAGCCGTGGCAGGGCCACCGGGTTCTCGACGTCGGCGAGCGTGTCCCCCACCTCGACCTCGTCGATGCCGGCGACGATGAATAGATCGCCTGCTGCAATCGTTTCGACCTCCGTGCGTCCGATGCCCGTGAACTGCGACAAGTGCGAGATGCGGCGCTTCAGCACGTTCGGCTGACCGTCGACCGGCTTGGCGAGGAGAGCCACGGTGTCACCGCGACGCAGCGTGCCGGCGTGTACTCGCCCGATGCCGAGTCGACCGAGATAGTCGCTCGCGTCGAGGTTGGTGACGAGAGCCTGCAGCGGCGCGGTGGCGTCGCCGGCGGGCGCGGGGATGGCATCGAGGATGGCGTCGAGCAGCGGCACCAAGTCGGCGTCGGCGCCGGGCATGCCGACACCCTTCATCGCCCGACCTTCACGGGCAACGGCGGAGATCACGGGGAAGTTGAGATGCTCGTCCTTGTGCGCCAGGTCGAGGAAGAGATGCTCTCCGTCGAGCAACACCTCGTCGGCTCGTGCATCGCTGCGATCGACCTTGTTGATCACGAGTACGACCGGCAGGTCCTGCGCGAGTGCCTTCGAGAGCACATAGCGGGTCTGGGGCAACGGACCTTCGGCGGCGTCGACCAGCAGCAACACACCGTCGACCAAGGCGAGAGCGCGTTCAACTTCACCGCCGAAATCGGCGTGACCGGGGGTGTCGACGAGGTTGATCTTGACACCACGCCACTGCACGCAGGCGGCCTTGGCGAGAATCGTGATTCCGCGCTCGCGTTCTTGGTCGTTGGAATCCATGACGCGCTCGACCACGTTCTGGTGTGCGGCAAAGGTTCCGGTTTGACGCAGCAGCTCGTCAACCAGCGTCGTCTTGCCGTGGTCAACGTGCGCCACGATGGCGACGTTGCGAATGAGTTCGTTCAGGAGGGTGTGTCCTCGCTGTCGTCGCCGGCAATCTCGCCATCTTCGTCGAAGACCACGCCGTATCGCTCGGCAATCTCGGCGAATTCGTCTTCTTCGCTCTTGGTCGACTTCTCCGAGGAGATACCGAGGTCCTCCGCCGTCGGGCCCGACTGCTTCAGGCGGCGCGCTTCTTCAAACCGACGATGACGTCCCTTTTTCACGAGTGGGCTCCGATTGTTGCAGCGGAGCCGCGAGGGCCATCCGCCTAGGCGTTGGACATTGACTGCAAGTTTACTCGTCAGATGCGTCTTTTGCGGGGATGAGACGCAGCCGACCCTCGCGGTCGAACGACAGTCCGGTCTCCCCTTTGAGCAATCGTTCGATGTCGTGGCCGACCAACTCGCGTCGCCAACCGTGTGCGAGGCGCGAATCACCGCCGGCAAGCAACGCGACGATGTCGCGATTGGTGGCAACCAGCGTCGGGTCGATCTCATGTTGGTGGGCGAGCTCGCCGATCCAGGCAGTCACCAGCGTGACCGCGGGCCGCAACCGCTTCTCGAGGGGCTCGTGTGCGCTCGATTCGAGTTCAACCACACGCTCGCGACCTTCGCGCACGGCCGACAAAATCTCGCGCGCCAGCGAGCCATTCAGGTACCGCTCGTCGACACCGCGGGCGTGCGAGAGGGCCTCGGTCGATGCGGGTAGTGCCTGTGCAATGCCGATGAGTGCCATGTCGCTCATCACTCGGCGAAGCGGAACGTTGGTGCTCATCGCGCGTCGTTCGCGCCACGCAGCGAGAGCCTGTGCCGCCCCACGGGCCGGGCCACGCAGGGAACGTGCATCCTTGATTCGTAACCAGGCATCGTCCGGATTGCTTTCGCCCCATGGCCGCATGCGCATCTCTTCGCACGCTTCTTCCACCCACGTGGTGCGACCGAGCTCGGTCAATCTCATGCTGATGCTCTCGTGCAGCCGTTCGAGGTACGCCACGTCACTGCGGGCGTACTCGCTCTGACTCTTGGTGAGCGGCCGTCGCATCCAGTCGGTGAGGCGATCGCCCTTCGAGAGTGTCACCTTGAGGCGTGACTGCACCAACGAGGCAAGCGACGGTGTGGAGTAACCGATGAAACCGGCGGCGAGCTGCGTGTCGAACATGCGGCGCGGGACGCAACCGACGGCGTACTGCAGAACCTCGAGGTCTTGTTGCGATGCATGCAGCACGGCCAGACTCTCGCTACGCAAGAGAGGCGCCAATCCGCGCGGATCGACGGCCAGTGGGTCGACCAGCACGTTGGTGGTTCCCCATTGCAGCTGCACGAGTGCCAATCGGGGGAAATACGTGCGCTCGCGATGGAATTCGGTGTCGAGGGCGTACATCGGGGCCGTCGCTGCGTCACGCACCACCTCGGCGAGAGCCGCATCATCATCGACGAAGTGCTCGGCGAGGTTCACGCCGGCACCCCCATCGTCACGGTTGGTCGCCAGGGGTGAGCGCGTTGCCGAGGGCCGCAAAGCCCATGGTGCCGCCGGCCACGTTCACCACGTTGGTGACGCCGGCGTCGTGCAAGAACTCGCAGGCCCGCATGCTGCGTCCACCGCTCTGACAGATGACGTAGACGGGGACGGCCTTGCGAAAGGCATCGAGTGAGTCGGGAACCGAGCCGAGCGGTACGGACTGTGCGCCGGGCACATGGCCCTCCCGATACTCGTCGGGCTCGCGGACATCGACGACGACGCCACCACGCTCGATGATCGTGGCGAGCTCGCCGGCTGAGATTTCTCGGATTGACACGGCGGGTGAGCCTACTCATGTGACGCCGACTTGTCAGCGATTGCCTGCGACAAAGTCCCGGGTTCGTTGGCATTGAGCATTTCGCGCTCATCAACCTGGACTCGCGCCACCCGCAGCGTTGCGAAGGCATCGTGCATCGCAAACTTGCCGTTTTCGTATCGGTTGCGCAGCATCGGAAGCGCCGCCGTCGATACTGCGATCAACGACCAGTGGTCATCATGCGCCCGCGCGACGGCGGCGTCGTGACCGGGAAGCGACCGATAGACCCTCGTGATCGTGGTGGGGGTCACGAGTGGTATGTCGCATGCCAGCATCAGCACACTGTCGGCACCGTTGCAACGTGCGTAGTCGAGCGACGAAACTACGCCGCGCAAGGTGCATTGTTCACCGGCAATGTCCGCCACGTGCGGGGCGTCGAATGCAACCAAAGTTCGCCCGGATCCCCCCACATAGGCAAGGCTTTCGAAGCCTGCTGCACGCAACGTGGTGAGGGCGTTGTCGAGCAGGGTGCTCCCGCGGAACATCGCATCGGCCTTGTCGGTGCCGAACCGACGACTGGCACCGCCGACGAGCACGGCGGCGATCGAACGTGCGCTCCCCTGGTGCGAGGCGGCGCTCAGCCGCGGCCTCGCGGATCGAGTTGCACGAGGAACTGTTGGCAACGCACGGCTTCGGATTCTTCGCCGATGATGCCGGCGTTGACGGCCAGACCTTCGAGGCACTCGAGGAAGCCACGATTGGACTCGTGCTGCCAGCGAACGAATCCCGAACCGCGCCATCCACTCCCGCGCAACTGGTCGAGTCCGCGGTGGTATCCGACACGAAACGCCATGTAGGCGTCGATACCGGGTGTGCTGGCTCGACCCAGTGCCGCCCAGGCATGCAGGCACGTGGGGTGTGCTGCCACCACGGCTGCAATCGCGTCACGACGATTTTCGGCGGGCGCCGCCATCGCTTGCTTCAGCACGTGCATGATCGCGGCATCAACGGGCGGGAGCACGGTCTCTGGCGGACCACTACGCGACATCGAAATCGGCTGGTCGCTCATATGCGCATTCTACGAAAGGGGCGCTGGCAGACTCGGAGGCGTCATGGACATCTCCTCATTCGACGCACAGACGGCACGCGACGCCTCGCTCATCTCGATGGTGGTCGGCGTGCTCGGGATCTTGTTGGTGCTGAAGTTCGTGTCGTCGGTCGTCAGCAAGTTGTTGCTCACCGCGGCGTTCGCTGCGATCGTGTGGTTCGGCTTCAATCAGCGCGACACGCTCTCGGCGTGCATCGCGGCGATTCAGGCAAAGGTCGAACAGGGTGACGTGAGCGACGTGACCTGTAGGTTCTTGGGCCGTGACGTCACCGTCGAGCTCCCGTTCGGCAACCAAGGTGGCTAAGCGTCGTCCGCGCTCTCGTGGCGGTTCCACGGGCGGTGCCGCGCAAGAGGCGGCACGTCTCGCGACCACGATCGACGATCTGGCCGCATTCCTCGATGCATCTCCGACCCCGCACCACGTCGTGGCGACGGCAGCCCGCCGTCTGCTCGACGCCGGTTTCGTATGGTTCGACGAAAAGAGCGAACTTCCCGACTTCTCGGGTCGCGCGACGCGCGGATTCGTCACGCGCGGCGGTGCGCTCGTTGCGTTCGTTACGTCGCAACGCAGCAATGACAAGTTTCGCATCGTCGGCGCGCACACCGATTCACCGGGCTTGTATCTCAAGTCGAATCCCGAGGGAATCGCCGCAAACTTCGGCACGCTCGAGGTCGAGGTTTACGGTTCACCGCTCCTCAATTCGTGGCTTGACCGTGATCTCGACATTGCCGGACACGTCGTCAAGCATGACGGGCGTGTCGTGCTGTTTCGCTCCGCTACGCCGGTGGCACGACTAGCGCAGTTGGCCATTCATCTCGACCGCGGAGTCAACGACAATGGGCTCGTTCTCGACAAGCACGCGCACCTCCGACCGGTGTGGACCACGGGCGACGACGTGCTTCCGGTGCGCGCCGTTGCGGCGCATCTCGCAGACGTCGACCTTGACGACGTCGCCACCTTTCATGCGCAGCTCGTCGATCACGAACCGGCACGCGTCCTCGGGGCAGATGCGTCTCTGCTCGCATCGGGAAGACTCGACAATCAGCTGTCGTGCTGGGGCGCAATCGACGGCATCAGCAAGCTCGGCAGCAACGACGGCGTGGCGGTCGCGGCGCTGTTCGATCACGAGGAAGTTGGTAGCGACAGCACCACAGGCGCCGGCGGACCGCTTCTCGAGCACTTGCTCGAGCGACTCGCAATCTCACTCGGCAAGACGAGGGCGGAGTATCTCGCGATGCTTCCCAAGTCGGCCTGCCTGTCGTGCGACAACGCCCACGCTGTGCACCCCAATTATCAAGACCGGCACGATCTCAAACATGCCCCTTTGATCAATCGCGGGGTCGCCCTGAAGTCGAACTCGAACCAGCGGTATGCGACATCGGCGACGTCGGCCGTTGCGTTCCTCGCGGCATGCGAGTCGGCGGGAGTCGCCAACCAAACCTTCTATTCGCGCAACAACATGCCATGCGGATCAACGATTGGTCCGATCACCGCGACTCGACTCGGCATCGACACGGTCGATGTCGGCGTTCCGCAGTTGTCGATGCATTCGGCGCGCGAAGTGTGCGGCATCAACGACGCCGCCGACCTGGCGAAGATTACCCGCGCATTCCTGCGCGGTTAGTCGCCCGCGCGACGCTTGGCGTCGTCGAATTCGATCTGCAGTCTTCGTGCGAGTTCGGCAGTGATCTGCGTCATGCGTTCGCGATCGACGCGCCCGTCGCCGCCGTGTTCGACTTCGATCGGCGCGCCGATGCTCACATGGCATTTGCGTGGCCAGATCATCTTCGAACCCTTGCGCATCACGCGTTCGGAGCCGCCGATGCCGACGGGAACGATCGGCACGCCCCGCTTCAGCGCCACGTAAGCCGGACCCTCGAACAACGGGTGCAGCTGTGGCCCGCTCTGTCGGGTGCCCTCGGGGAACATCACCAGTGGTTCGCCTGCGTCGAGCACGTGCACGCATCGCTTCAATGCCTCGAAGTCGGCTGCACCACGCGTGACGGGGAACCCGCCGAGCAACGACAAAAATACTCCGACGTACTTGTTCTTCCACAGCGAGTCCTTGCCCATGAAGCGCACGCGGCGGCTCGTCACGAACGCCGACAACGGCGTATCGATGTTGGAACGATGCACGGGGGCGATGATGTAGGCACCGCTGCGCGGAAGGTGTTCACGACCGCTGACCGTGAATCGAAACCACAGCTTGCTGAGCAACCACAGGAGGTCGCGAACCAGGCGGTACGCCAGCCGGGTGATGAGCGACTGCCCCACGAGTCGCGCTTGGAATTTCGTCATGACGTTTTGCCTCGTGCAGCGAGCAGCCCACGGATTTCGTCGATCACTTGATCGACCGTGCGCTCGCTCGTGTCGACGATGACTGCATCGGGCATTTGACGCAGCGGGCTGTCGTCGCGCGTCGAGTCGCGCTCGTCGCGTTCGGCGATGGCGCGCGCAATCTCGTCGACGTCTCCCCCGTGCTGGGCCACCCGTCGTTTCGCGCGCACCATCGGCGACGCTACGAGGTACACCTTGAGGGTTGCATCAGGGAACACCACCGAACCGATGTCGCGACCCTCAACCACACCGCCACGATGGTCGGAAATCCACTGGCGTTGACGTGTGCGCATCTCTTCGCGTACTGCGGAGTTGGCGGCTACGTGACTCACCGCGGCGTCGACCTCGGGTGCGCGAATCGCCGCGGTGGCGTCGATGCCGTTCACCGAAAGACTGTCGCGAGTCTGCACGAAGTCGATCTCGCGGGCGATCCGAGCGACGGCGGCGAGATCGGTTGCTTCGAGTCCGCGTCGCAACACTTCGAACGTGACACCCCGATACATCGCTCCGGTGTCGAGGTACTCGATGCCGATCGCCGAAGCGAGCGCTTTTGCGATCGTCGACTTGCCGGCCCCGGCAGGTCCGTCGATGGCAACGACGAGTGGCGCCATCACCAGCTGGTGTCGATGGGTCGACCTTCGTCGTAACCCGACGAACTCTGCACGCCGACCGTGGCTCGCTCGTGGAAATCGTTGATGCTTCGCGCGCCTGTGTAGGTGCACGACGACCGAACGCCGGCGACGATCTGGTCGATGATGTCCTCGACACCCGGACGTTGCGCGTCGAGATACATACGCGATGTGCTGATGCCTTCTTCGAACAGTTCCTTGCGGGCCCGGTCGACTGCACTCTCGGTTCGTGTTCGGTTGCGCACGGCCCGGTTGGAAGCCATGCCGAAGCTCTCCTTGTAGAGGCGACCTTGCGCATCGCGCAGCGTGTCGGCCGCCGATTCGTACGTCCCTGCAAGCAGCGAACCAAACATCACGTTGCCGGCGCCGGCCGCAAGACCGAGTGCGACGTCGCGCGGATATCGCACGCCACCATCAGCCCAAACGTGCTTGCCGAGCGCACGGGCGGCTTCTGCACATTCGAGCACGGCGGAGAACTGCGGCCGCCCGACGCCGGTCATCATTCGAGTGGTGCACATCGCACCCGGACCGACACCAACCTTGATGATGTCGGCGCCGGCGTTGATGAGATCGCGGGTTCCGCTCGCAGTGACCACGTTGCCGGCCACCACCGGCGTAGCGTCGACATTGCGACGCACCTCGCTCACCACATCGAGCATGCGGTTTTGGTGGCCGTGAGCGGTGTCGACTACGACCACGTCGACCCCCAGGGCGACGAGGGCCTTGGCTCGTGTGGCCGGGTCGGCGTTGACGCCGACTGCAACCGCGATCATCAGTCGCCCGTCGCGATCGACGGCCGGCTTGTAGATGGTGCTGCGCAACGCACCCTTGCGGCTGATGCAACCAAGGAGGGCCCCGTCGTTGCGCACCACGGGCGCAAAACTGAGTCTGGCCTCCGACAATCGTTCGAACATCGTCTGTGCATCCAGACCATCGGGAAGCGTGAACACCTCGCGGCTCATCACATTGGCGATTTGTGTGAAGCGATCGAAGCCAGCGGCATCGTGCTCGGTGAAGATGCCGATGGGTGCCTGATCGTCGTCGACGACCACGATCGCCCCGTGCGAACGCTTGTGCACCAGGCTGAGCGCCTCGCCCACGGTGTCGTGCCCCGACATGGTGATTGGTGTGTCGTACACCGTGTGGCGTGACTTGACGAACGACACGACGGTTTCGACCACGTCGAGCGGAATATCCTGCGGCAGTACGACGATGCCACCTCGTCGCGCGACGGTCTCTGCCATGCGACGACCGGCGATCGCCGTCATGTTCGATACCACGATCGGAATCGTGGTGCCGATGCCGTCGGGAGTCGTGAGGTCGACGTGCATGCGCGACGACACCGACGAGAGATTGGGTACGAGAAAGACGTCGCTGTACGTAAGGTCGTAGTTCGGATGGCCGTTCAGGAACTGCACGACGAACCTCCTCGAGCGGCGCGACGCCGACTTTCCAAGGCTACTGTTGCGAGTCGCGCAGCATGATTGATTCGAAGCAGCCACCCGTCTTGTTGGTACACGGATGGGCCGGGTCGTTCGACCGCACGTGGAAACGTGCCGGCCTCGTCGATTTGCTCGCCGATTCCGGACGCACCGTTCTGCCGTACGACCTGCCGGGTCACGGCACTGCATCAAAGTCGCATGAGCCCTACGACTATCGCGACTTGGCTGGTGACCTTCTTCGCCGTGCCGAAGCGAGCGGCGAGGTGGTCGATGCCGTCGGCTTCTCGCTCGGTGCGATCACGTTGCTGCGCGCCGTGCTGCGCTCGCCGACCTTGTTTCGTCGGGTGGTTCTTGCAGGTATCGGTGACGGCGTGTTCTTCCCACACGACCCGTCGCGATCGGAGCGCATCCTGTCGGGTCTCGAAGGTCGTGCCGATCCTGGTGACCTCACCGCTCGAATCTTCGGCAAGATCGGTAACGAAGCGCACAACGATCCGTTGGCGCTGGCGGCTGTGCTGCGCCGACCACGCGAAGATCCGATGTCCGCCGAACAACTCGCACTGGTCACCAACGACGTACTCGTCGTGCTCGGCGACAAGGACTTTTCGGCTCCCGCCGATCGTTTGGTGTCGGCAATTCCGCACGCGCGTTTCGTCTCGCTGAAAGGCATCGACCACTTCCGCACACCGGAAGCCTTCGAGTTCATCGACGCGGTGCTCGAGTTCTTGTCGGCATGACGACTCGCATCGTCGCCGCCGACGAAGCTGGGCTCGCGCTCGCCGTCGCCGCGCTCGAGAGAGGCGAGGTAATCGGACTGCCGACCGAGACCGTCTACGGGCTTGCTGCCGACGCGACGAACGACGATGCCGTACGCAAGATCTTCATGGTGAAGGGTCGCCCGACCAATCATCCGCTCATCATGCACATTGCCGAAGCAGACCAACTTCGCGATCTGGCCAGTGACATCAGCGATGCGTGCAAGGTTCTCGTCGAACACGCATGGCCCGGGCCGCTCACGGTGGTGGTGCGCGCCAAGCCCGAGGTGAGTCGGCTCGTCACGGGCGGTCGAGACACGGTCGCGGTGAGGGTTCCGGCACATCCGGCGGCCAGAGCGATCATTGCACGACTCGGGCATCCCCTGGCTGCCCCGTCGGCGAACCGATTCGGTCATGTGTCGCCGACGACCGCACGGCACGTCGTCGACGATCTTGGAGATGATGTCGCGTTGGTGGTCGACGGGGGTTCGTGCGCGGTGGGTGTTGAGTCGACCATCGTCGACTGCACGCTCGCCGAGCCAGAGATTCTCCGCCCAGGCGCAGTCACTGCCGAAGACGTCGCTCGTCTGCTCGACACCAGAGGTCACGCCGTCAGCGCTTCCGTGTCGGGCGAATCGCGCGCTCCGGGGATGCTCGAGCGTCACTACGCACCACGTGCGCGACTGGTCCTGCATGAAGATCGATCAACCGTCCCCCGCGGCGCCGCATGGGTCATCGACTGTGCGACCGACATGGTGGCTGCGGCTCGCGGCCTGTATTCGCAACTCCGCACGGCCGATGACGAGGCGGCAGACGTCATCCACGTCGTCCTTCCCCCACCTCGTGGCCTCGGATACGCCCTGCGCGACCGACTGAGCAAGGCGGCGGCGGGTCGTTGAGGGGCGGGTCGTTCACCTTTGGGTGACCGAAGATTCATTGAAAACCCTTGATTTAGCGCGAAAAATCTTTCTATCGCGGGTAGTCTGCCCTCACCCAATAGGGGCGGTCCGATACCGCCCCACTCCTAGGGGGAGTAACAAATGAAGAAAACCAACATGCGTCGTTTCGGCGCGCTGGTTGCAGCCGGAGCACTCGTGCTCGCGGCCTGCGGCGGCGACGACGAAGCGGCCGTCGAGGAGGTCACCGCGGAGACTGAGGCACCTGCTTCGGACTGCGCAGTAACCACCCTCAACATCGGAACGATCCTTCCGGTGACTGGTTCACTTGCATTCCTTGGACCGCCGGAAATCGCGGCCTCTGGATTCGCAGTGGAAGACATCAACGCAGCCGGTGGCGTGCTCGGCAACCCAGCAGTCATCAATCAGGGTGACTCGGGCGACACGTCGACCGACCTTGCCAACACTGAAGTTGACCGTCTGCTTGCAGCCGGTGCACAGGTGATCGTCGGTGCGGCCTCTTCGGCCGTGTCGAAGACCGTGATCGACAAGATCACGTCCGCTGGTGTGGTGCAGTTCTCGCCCGCCAACACCTCGCCTGACTTCACGAACTACGACGACAAGGGCCTGTACTTCCGTACTGCTCCGTCGGACTTGCTCCAGGGCCGCGTGCTCGCCAACCTCGTGATCGAGGAAGGTGCCACGACCGCCGCTGTGCTGTTCCGCCAGGAGAGCTACGGCCAGGGTCTTGCCGACGCGTTCAAGTCCAACTTTGAGTCATCCGGTGGCACCGTGAGCGAGTTCCTCGCCTACGCACCGGAGACCGACACCTTCGACGCTGAAGTCGACAAGGTCGTTGCCGCCAACCCAGACGCCGTTGTTGTCATCGGCTTCGAAGAGTCCGGCACGATCCTTTCGACCATGCACGAGCGTGGCGTTGGCCCAACGGCCAAGAAGGTCTACGGCGTTGACGGAAACATCTCAGGTCTCGACAAGCTCGTCGATGACGCGGCAATCCTCGCCGGTATCAAGGGCACCGTGCCTTCAGTCGACCTCAAGTCGATCTCGGAGTTCACGGCCCGCCTCGATGCCGCAGGCGTTGACGGTGTCTACGACTACGGCGCAGAGACCTACGACGCGATCGTGATCTCGGCCCTCGCGGCAGAGATCGCTGGTTGCGCCGACGGCGTCTCCATCGGTGCCCAGATCAACGGCGTCACCAAGGACGGCGAGAAGTGCACCGACTACGCGTCGTGCCTCGCGCTCGTTCAGGCTGGCACTGACATCGACTACGACGGTCTTGGTGGACCGTACGAGTTCGTCGATGCCGGTGAGCCCGCCGCTGCTTCGTTCCGCATCATCACTTACGGTGCGGCCGGCGCAGACACCTCGCTTGACAAGTACGTCTTCGCGAGCTGAGTTCGTCTCAGTAAAGGAAGGCCCCGCCCGGGAAACCGGGCGGGGTTTTTCTTTTGTACCCACCTCGCTGCCCCGCTCTCGCCATGCCGGGGCCCCAGGGAACTGCGGCTCAATAGTCTGACTGCGTGGATGCCAAGCGTCTAGCGAAGGCGCGCAGTGACTTTGCTGATCGCAATCCGCAGAGTCGCAAGCACTACGACGAAGCGCGCAAGTACCTGCCCGGGGGCCATACGCGTACCGTGCTGACGCACGCCCCGTTTCCGCTCACGTTTGCTGCGGGAAACGAATCGTTGTTGCACGACGTGGATGGACACACCTACATCGACATGCTCGGTGACTACACCGCTGGGCTGCTCGGTCACGGCGACCAGCGCGTGCTTGATGCGGTGAATAGCGCGTTGCGCACCAACGCGAGCGTCGGCGGAATTCATCCGGCTGAAGCCCATCTCGCCCGACTGATGTGCGAGCGATTCCGACACGAGCGGGTTCGCTTCACCAACTCCGGGTCGGAGGCCAACTTGATGGCAATCACCACGGCCCTGCAAGCCACCGGTCGCAAGAAAGTGATGGTGTTTCACGGTGGCTATCACGGCGGGTTGTTGTACTTCGCGAGCGGTACTGCCCCGTGGAATGCTCCGTACGATTTCGTGATCGCGCCGTTCAATGACGCAATCACGACGAGTGCGCTCATCACCGAACATCGCCACGAGCTGGCGGCGGTGGTGATGGAGCCGATGCTTGGCTCGGGCGGTTGCGTGCCGGCCGATGCGGCCTTTGCCCAACGAGTAGTTGCCGACGCAAAGGCAGCGGGAGCCGTGTTCATCGCCGACGAAGTAATGACCTCGCGCCATGGACGAGCGGGTTTGTTCGATCTGCTCGGCGTTCACCCCGATATCTCGACGTTCGGCAAATACATCGGTGGCGGATTCTCATTCGGAGCCTTTGGTGGTCGCGCAGAGCTACTCGATCTATTCGATACCAGCCCGGAAGCAGGTCGCACGAATGTGGTGGCCCACGCCGGCACGTTCAACAACAACATCGCGTCGATGACCGCGGGCTGCGTGGTGCTGAGCGAAGTATTCACGTCGGAACTCGCTGTGTCGCACACACAGCGAGGTGATGAGTTCAGGCATTCGGTAGCTGCAGTGCTCGCCCATTCGGGCCTGCCGGTGTGCGTGAGCGGCTTTGGCTCGATGATGTCGCTACATGCGCTACCCGAGCCGCCGCGAAACGCCATCGATGTGGCACGGCGCGACCTGGTCGTGCAGGAACTGTTGTTTTTGGGATTGCTCGAGCGTGGGGTCTACAGCGCGGCGCGCGGAATGATGAACTTGAGCCTCACCCTGACCGATGATCAACTGGCGCACGTGTTGGATGCGCTCACCGACACGCTTGCTGCACTGCGCAGCAACTACGAAGCGAGCGTGCCGAGGTAGAGCTCGATGACCTTCGGGTCGTGCAGCAACTTGTCGCCAGTGTCGGTGTACGCATTGGTGCCTTGGTCGAGCACATACCCGCGGTCGCAGATTTGCAGGCAACGACGGGCGTTTTGTTCGACCATCACCACCGACACGCCTGCCTTGTTGATTTCGCGGGTGCGTACGAACACCTGGTCTTGCAGCACCGGCGACAAGCCCGCTGACGGCTCGTCGAGCAACACCACTTCGGGGTTCATCATCAATGCGCGACCCATGGCGAGCATCTGACGTTCGCCGCCGGAGAGCGACCCCGCGCGCTGGTTCTTGCGTTCAGCCAACCGTGGAAACATCGTTTGCACGAATTCCGAGCGTTCACGGAACTGCTTGGGCTTCAAGTAGATGCCCATCTCCAAGTTCTCCAGCACCGTGAGCGACGGGAACACGTTCTCGCGTTGCGGCACATAGCCGATGCCCCGCTCGACCAGTTCATGGGCGTGCTTGCCGACGATTGATTCACCGCGATGCGTGATGCTGCCGGACTGCACCGACAACAAACCAAAGAGTGCCTTCAACAACGTGCTCTTACCGGCACCATTCGGGCCGATGATGCCGACGATCTCTCCCCTATGCAGCGTGAGTGAGCAGTTGGTGAGGATGTTGACCCCCGGGGTGTAACCCGCGGTGACGTCCTTGGCTTCGAGCAGCACCTCGCGTGCGTTGGTGGCGGTGGTCATGAGAGTTCAACCTTCGACAGGTCTTCGCCGTGATGCGCACCGAGGTAGGCGTCGACAACGGCCTTGTTGCTCTTGATCTCCGCCGGGGTGCCCTCGGCGATGATGCGACCTTCGGCCATCACGATGACCCAATCGGAGATCTCCTGC
>JBJTOX010000012.1:0-8897 GCA_046074785.1 Actinomycetota bacterium | reverse complement strand
TCGAGACGAATCCATCCTTCAGACTCGAGTGCGTTCGCCACAGCCGTGGCGTTCTCGGTGGCGTTACCCGTCAGTTTGAGAGGCTGCTCGAGAATCTCGACCTGCTGGAACAATTCGCCGTCACGAATGATCGTTGCCGGTTCCGCGGCTTTCCATGTCGGCATCCGACCCTGCAACCCGATGCCGTAGGTCCACCAGATGATGCCCATCGCCGCCATCCAACCGAACAATCCGCCGAGAATGACGAGAAAGCCGAGGCGTGCTCCAAGATTCGTACCGACGACCAAGTACGTGCCGCCGATCAGGACCACCACCGAGATGAGCACGACGACATAGCCACGCAGTTGTGGTTCCCAATTGATTGCGAGTAACGAGAGCATGCTCACTCAGAGACCCCGCACGTATTCGACGATGGCTTTGATCTGATCCTGGGTGAGCATCGCACCGAAGCCCGGCATGCGGCCGCCACCCTGACCCTGCTCGCCGTAGCGCTTGCCGTATTCGCTGCCGGCGGTGATGAAGGCGATCATGTCGTCTTGGTTCGGGAACTGACGAATCGACGAGCCACCGGTCAGGTTCGGACCGAACGCTCCGCCACCCGTGATTTGCGGCTCACCGTACGACCAGCCCTTGGTGTGGCAACGCGCGCACGAATACGCACCGGCACCGAGGTCGAGATTGAAGAGCGCCTCGCCGACGCTGCCGTAGGTGCCGTTCTCGACGAGCCGCTCGGCTTCAGCCTGAATCTCGTCTCGGTTCTTCTTCGGCAACGTGCCGCCATCGCATGTCGTGGCTTTGTCGTCCGGCGATGCACAGTTTTCGCGCGGAATCTGGATGCTCTTCAAGTAGTCGAGCACGGTCTGAATCTGCTGCTCGTTCATTGGCCCGCCACCGACGAGACCCCACGCCGACATCGGTGAGAAGGGACGGCCGTAGTTGAGGATGAACCGCACCTCTTCTTCGCTGTAGCGGAGATAGATGTTGTTGATGGCCGGGGCCTTCCAGTTGACGGCCTTCACCTCACCGGTCTTCGGATCGGTAACTGCAAACGAAGCGACGCCGCCGCCGCCGTTCATGCCACCGTGGCAACCGGCGCAGTTGAAACCGCCGTCTGCAGTCGATGCAAACAATCGGCCACCCCAGTACTCAAACTTGTGCTCGAAGTCTTTCTCGGCACCTGCTTGACGACCCGGCTCAAGAATCCAGTACAGCGGCAACGTGACGGTGATGACTGCGAGGAATGCCAGTCCGAGCAACTGAGTGCGTTCGAGTTTCTTGCCTTCGAGAATCTCGTCGTCGTAGTACGGCTTGCGATTGGCGGCAAGCTCAATCTCCGAGCCAATCTCGGCGCGACTCGAACGAATGTTGAAGAACGCGTAGAGAATCCAGCCGCCGACGGCTGCGACGAGCGCAATCCAAGCAAGCGTCGTCGTGACGTCAGCAAACAATGGTGTCATGAACTCAGTGGCCTCCGGCGCCGACGCAATGCGGGCCTTCTGCTTCTTGACCGGTGGTGTTCGTGCCGATTGCCGGACCGCCGAAGACGGCACCCGTGTCAATCACAACATTGCCGTTGTTGACCGAGACGGCGAAGCGATCCATTCCGCGTGGCGCCGGACCACCCTTCTTTTCGCCAACTCGGTTGAACTGCGAACCGTGGCACGGGCACTCAAACCACTGCGAAGTAGTGCAGGTTGGCACACGGCATCCAAGGTGCGGGCACTTCTGATAGAGAGCGACGACACCCGAGGACATACCCGAAAAGACTGGGGCTTGTGCTGAGTAGACCGCTTGCGCTTTCGCCAACGACTCCTTCGGATATTCGGTCAACCATGCACGCGCCTCGGGAAGATACAAGAACCCCTTGTTCGAGCGGATGCCAGCGATGATGTCGTCGAGTTTCCCGGCATTGATTTTCGACCCGAAACCACCCTCGGCGCCCTTCCAGAGGAAACCGATGACGGCGGCACCGAAACCTCCGAGGCCCGCGCTCATAAGCGTGACCGTGGCACGGTTGAAGAACTGGCGGCGCGAAACTCCGATGACCTCGGGATCGGGCGGCGAGAACGGGGCGACGGCCACACTGGCGGGCACCGCGAGTGCGGTGCTTCGCGTGGCAACCGCTTCACGTTCGTAGTCCTTGCCACTCGGACCGTGCGAGGCGGCCTCGTCGCGCGACTTGGTTTCGCGTGAGAGCACTCCAGTGGACTCGCGACGACGCGCCGCGGTGAGCACGACGACGGCCGCAAGAACGACGATGACTGCGATGGAGATGATGAGTGTGATGTTCATGGTTTACAGCTCGAAGAAGATTCCGTCCCGCCACGGAAAGGTGAAGTTGTAGCCCGGTCCGCGGAAGAACGAGCTAATGATGACGAGCACCGCCCAGAACATCATGTGGATGGTCATGAGGCTGGTGATGAACTTGCGGTCTTCGGGCTTGTTCGACACGTTGCGGTCGAGGTACGGCGCGAAGATCAAAAGGATGAGACCCATACCTGGGATGGTGACACCGGCAATCATCGGGTGGAACATGGTGAGCAATTCCTGTAGGCCCATGAAGTACCACGGGGCTTTCGACGGGTTCGGCGTCTGGTTGAAATTCGCGGCTTGCAGGAGCGGCGCGTTGACGAACCATGAGAACATGAAGGTGAACGCCGTGCACGCGAGTGCGGCGACGAACTCGATCGAAAGCAGGTGCGGCCACACGTGCACCTTGTCGACGGGCACTGCCTTCACATCCTGAATGGAGCCCGACTTCACCACGGTGAGCAGTCGCTGCGTGTGACCGCCAGGACCGGCACCGACCGGCACGCCACCGGCGGACGGAGCGGCGACGACCGGAGCGGACGGAGCATCCTTTACTGCGACACCACCGGCTCGAGCAGCCTTGCTGCGCTCGAGCAACTCCGACGGGATACGCGACGCGGCGTCACCGCCAGATGCTGCATCGTCACCGGTTGATTCCGACTTCTCACGCGCGGCTTTTGCCCGCTTGAGGAGATGTTCTGGAATTTCGGTCATCGTTGCACCTGCACTTTGCTCATCGACATGCTGCTCACAGAGGTCCTGAAATTCCGCCATCTTTGCGGACACGCCAGAAGTGGATTGCCAAGAAGATCACCGTGACGAACGGGAACAACAACACGTGCAACACGTACCAGCGCAGCAACGTCTCGGCGCCGATTTCGGTTCCACCGAGCAGGACGAACCGCACTTGCGAACCGATGAGTGGCGAGTATCCCATCATGTTGGTACCAACGGTCACCGCCCAGAGTGCCAACTGGTCCCACGGCAACAGGTACCCAGTGAACGACAACAGCAACGTGAGTGTCAGAAGGATGACACCGACCACCCAGTTGAACTCACGCGGAGCCTTGTAGGCGCCGTGATAAAACACGCGGGCCATGTGCAAGAACACGGACAACACCATCAAGTGCGCTCCCCAGCGGTGCATGTTGCGCACCATGAGCCCGAACGTCACCGACGTATGCAGCGACTGGATGTCGTCCCAGGCGTTCGCTGCCGTCGGTCGGTAGAAGAACATCAAGAAAATTCCGGTGATCGTGAGCAGGATGAAGAGGAAGAACGAAAGTCCACCAAGACACAATGTGTAACTGACCTTCACGGCGTGACGCTTTACCTTCACCGGATGCAGGTGATACAGCACCGAGTTCATCACGACATACGAACGGTTGCGGGGCGAATCGGTGTATCCCTTGCGGAAAATCGATCCGGGACGGAAGATTGAACTCCAGGCCTGACTGCCCTGCACCTGCTCTCCGATCTTGGAGAGACGCTCCTTCAGCGTTGGGCGTGGTGTTTCATCGACGATGCTCGACATTGTTTCTCCTTAGAACCTCATGCCGTAGGCGTAGCCATGGTTGTTGGTGCGTGCATGCGGGTCGCCGGTCGCCGGGGCGACGCCGACCTTACCGAGCACGATGACGCCGGTTGGGCAACGGTCGACGCACAACGCACAACGCGTGCAAATGTCGTCGTCGATCACGAAGACGACGTTGTCGGACGGGTCGGCACCCGGCAACTCGGTGCCTTGTGAGTCGACGACTGCTTCGGGGCTCACCATGTGAATGCACTTCCACGGACAGATGTCGACGCAACCCTCGCACATGATGCATTCGCTCTGATCGATGTGAATGAACTGTTTGGGCTTTACCGCTTTGTTGAGGTAGTCGGCGTCGACTTCGACGAGCGTGTACTCGTCGGTGTACGGCATCATCGGAGGATTGGCATCGGTGCGGGTCATCTCGTCATGCCTTCTTCACGAGTGGTCGACCGTATGTGCTGCTCGGCAGGGCCGCCGGCTTCACTTCGCCGCGCTTCTGCCACCACACAAACAGATAGATGAATGCACCGATATACACGCCGTGGATTACGAGCACGACGATGTCACGCAAGGCTTCGTAACTGATCGTGAACGGAAACGGTCCGCCAAACTCCTGCGGCTTCAACAGGTTGAACGGCCCGAAGATGAGTTTGTCTTTGCGCCAGCCAAGTTCTTTGTCAGCATGGTCAATCCACTGGTGCGGCACGACGCCGAACGCCAGGAAGATGACGAAGAATACGTAGGCGCTGCCGAACATCGCCTCACCCCATGTGGCCTTGCGATCGACCGGACGACGCTTGCCCACCACGATGACGAGATACGCCAAAACGTTGGTGGCGAAGAACGAAAAGAGGAACGCCTGATTCATGCCGGGCCATCGGAGGATGTCGACTGCAATCATGCGCCTTGCGTGCCTTTCATGGTGACCGCACCGAGCGCGAACACCGTTCCGAAGCCTAGTCTTCGGCCCTTTCCGGGGCTCACCCCCGCTCGCGAATTCCCTGTGACGGGTGGACGTTCGTCGTGCGTTCGTGCAAATGACGTTGACGAGGGCACAGCGATTAGTCTTGCGACGGACATGTTGCATGCAATGCACTCTGTGGGAGTAAGTCGGTGACCGAAGTACCCGACTTTCTCCTCAAGCGATCGAAAGATCGTCGTGCCGTACTGTCCGGTGGCACACCGTCAGCAGAGCCCAGTGCATCGAAAGAAGTAGCCAAGACCGCCACTTCGTCGGCAGCACCCGCACTCGCCGCGGAGGCACCGCCGCCACCTCCGCCCAAGCCCGATCCGGCCTACGTCGTGGCGGCAAAGACGCGCAAGAAGATTCCATTCTGGGCAATGGCCACATTGAGCCTGCTTCCGGTCTGGGCGTTCATGTACTTGCTCGCCGTTCGACCGCAAGAACGTGAAGCAACCGGACCGATGGCGGTCGGTGCCGGCGTGTACAGCGCTTGCGCAAGTTGCCATGGTGCAGCTGGTCAGGGTGGAGCAGGTCGCATCTTGCATGAGGGCGAAGTGCTGAAGACGTTCCCGCACATCGAAGACATGTTGAACTTCGTGTACACGGGAAGTCAGCCCTATGTGTCGGCCGGACTTGCGATCTATGGAAACCCTGACCGAGAAGGCGGGGCACACGCGCCACTGTCGTACAACGGAAACGCAATGCCGTCTCAGGGTGAGAAGTGGGGCGGCGGCTTGACCGACTACGAGATCCTTGGTGTGGTGTGCCACGTGCGATATGCGGTCGCCGGTGCCGACCCGGCAAGCGAACAGTGGGCGACCGAATACGCCACATGGTGCTCGGAAGACTCGGAAATCTTTGCCGCGCTCGAAGCCGGCACAGTGAACTACGACAGCCTTGCGGAGTCGTTCAACATGCTCGAGACTCCACCCCGCGCAGTCGGCACCGATCCGCGACCCAGCAAGAAGTAGCTCTCGCCACACCGCAGGGTGGGGGCGACGGAGCAAACGCTCTTTACGCTGACATTCGATGGAAGCAAGCGATCTCGGCTCGTTGCCGACACGTGACACCGATGTTCTGGTGATAGGCGGCGGTCCAGCGGGCGCCGCAATGGGCTATTGGATGGCTGAACACGGTCACGACGTGACGGTGGTCGAGCGCAAGCACTTCCCTCGTGAGAAGACCTGTGGCGACGGACTGACACCGCGCGCCGTCAAACAACTCGACGACATGGGTTTGGGTGAACGCTTGAAGCAGTTTCATCGTTACGAAGGACTGCGTGCCACTGCGCACGGGAAAGAACTCGAATTGCAATGGCCGACACACCCGACGTATCCGCGCCATGGCTATGTAGTGCGCCGACGCGAGCTCGACGCAATGGTCGCATTCAACGCTGAGAAGTCCGGTGCCACACTGCTGCAGGGACACGAAGCGATAGAGCCACTGATGGAGAAGGGCTGTGTGCGCGGTGCAATAGTCAACGATCTGGATGACAATCGAAAAGTTGCGATTCGTGCCACGTACGTGGTGGTGGCTGACGGAGCCAACTCTCGATTCGGTCGGTCTCTCGGCACCGCACGAACGAAGTCGTGGCCGTACGGCACGGCAATCCGCACGTACTGGGTGAGCCCGCGCCACAAAGAGCCGTGGATCGAATCAGCGCTCGACGTGCAAGACCGGAATGGCAATTCGATGCCCGGCTACGGCTGGATCTTCCCGGTTGGTGACGGCACGATCAACGTCGGTGTCGGTCTGCTCTCGACATTCAAGAAGTTCAAGGATGTCAACACTTCACACTTGCTCGATTCGTACGCGCACATGATCGCCGACCGTTGGGAAATTGACCCGTCAAAGCCCGAGTGTCGCGCGACGAGCGGAAAGATTCCGATGGGCGGCTCGGTGTTTCCCAAGCTCGGCGCAACTCACCTCGTGATCGGAGACGCAGCAGGCAGCGTGAACCCGTTCAATGGAGAAGGTATCGACTACGCGTATGAAACTGCCCGGATCGGTGCGGGTGTGCTGCATGACGCACTGCGAAGCGGTGACGCCGCGGCGTTGCAGCAGTATCCCGACTTGCTCGACGCGGAGTACGGCCAATACTTCAAGGTGGCGCGATTGTTCGCACGCGTGATCGGTAGACCAGCGCTGATGCGTGAGCTGTCTCGCGTCGGCATCCACAGCCGCACGTTGATGGAGTGGGTGTTGCGCATCATGGCCAACCTGTTGCGGCCAGATGAGAAAGGTCCCGCCGAGGTCGCATATGCGATGGCGGCGCGCATCGTTCGCCTTGCACCCGACGCCTAGTTGGCGCAGATCACCTCAACGACCTCGTCTCGATCGAGGTCGAGCACCGTTCGGATTCCGTTCGAAGAATACGACTCGATGAATGTGCGAAGCGTCGGTGAGCGGGGTTCGCCTGCACACGTCCGAACAACGCCGTTTGCAAGCCGAACATGCCACCCGTTCTGCAACACACCGGTATCGCCTCCATCCATCATGTCGACGAGAGTCGGCAGGATCAAGGTGCGTGATGCCGGACCATCCGAATTGACGAGTGCGTACCACACGATTCCTTCGCCGAGTTGATCGGCTAGCAGCACGCATGCCGCGGGTGTGATGCGATCGGCACAGTCGATTTCTCCGGGCGTGTCGCGGGCGATGGTCAGCACGCGACCATCGTCGAGAGTGACGACTGCCGAGCCGACCGTGACACCATCGATGACCGCAAAGGCCTCACTCGATTCGATTTGCATCACTGATGCGACCGTCTCGATGGTGCGAATCGACGGCTGAGTTCGTTCGTCCTCAGCCCCGCCTCGCGGACCATCACCGATGATGAGCTGTACCGCGGTGATGAGCACGAGCAGAATCCCCACTGCCGCCCACGTTCGCCACGACCGCAGTTGACGCATCGACGTCAGGCTACGACGAACGTCGCTTGGCGCCCTACCCGCCGATCGACGGACGGCCGAAGTGCGCTGCGTTTAGACCGAGACGGGGTTCTGTTGCGCCGACGCCTGTCCGCGCATCTGCTCGTGGTACCCGAGAATCTGGAGTTCAACACCCAGATCAACGTTGCGAACGGCGACGCCCTTCGGGGTCGTCAGCACGATTGGCGCAAAATTGAGCAGTGATCCGATGCCGGCTGCGATGAGGTCGTCGGCGACCGACTGTGCTGCCGTCGATGGCACCGCCAGCACACCGATGTGCACACCGTTGGTGTTCACGAAGTCGTTCATCTCGTCGAGGTGGCGCACCGTCAAGTCACCGACTCGTGAACCCACCTTGCGGGGATCAACGTCGAAGATTGCAATCACCGGGAAACCGCGCGATGCGAATCCGCCATTCACCGTGATTGCGGCACCGAGGTTTCCGGCACCGACCACGATGGTCTTCCACTCAGTCAGAAGGCCGAGTTCACGCTTGATTTGGTAAATCAAGAACGCGACTTCGTAGCCGACGCCACGGGTGCCGTAGGTGCCGAGATACGAGAGATCCTTGCGCACCTTCGCGGCATTCACGTTGGCGAGTGCAGCCAACTGGTCACTCGAGACTTGCGTTGTCTCGGTGAGCTGCAGGTCGGTGAGGATCTGCAGATAAACGGGGAGACGATTCACCGCGGCGCTGGGAATCTTGCGACGACGGGGGGTGGTTGCCTTGTCTGTCGGGGTCATGGCGTTCAGGGTACGGGGCTTGCGCATTACTTCACGAGCCTTTCTCGGTGGAGTGTCGGATGACACGAACGGAGAAGAACGACTCCTTCTTCATAGTCTGAGCGCCCGTGGACATCGTCACTGTGTCGCTTGCCGCCGTCGCGGGTCTTGTGGCAACCGCATTTACTTTGGTGACCGCCGATCGATGGCATCGCCGCCGACTCGCTCACCACGGAGCGTGGACCGTCGCCATGGCGCTCTTTGCTCTCGGGGCATTCTCGTTGTGGTGGGCCACGTCCACGGGTTGGTCAAGTGGTGTGTTCCGCGTGTTCTTCTTGGCCGGTGCGGTGCTGAACGTGTCGTGGTTGGCGCTCGGTTCAATCGCACTCCTCGCTGGCGGTCGAGTAGCGACACGAATCGGCCGCGTGCTCGC
>JBJTOX010000011.1:0-5857 GCA_046074785.1 Actinomycetota bacterium | reverse complement strand
AGTTGATGTTTGCCGCGTCGCAACGTTCCGACTCCGTGAAAAGCGAGTCGAGCTGCGCCACCGAACACCACCACGTCACCATGCTGCAGAGCAACGCTGACCGTCCGACCAGTTCGGCGTAGTCCACCAAACTTGAAGGTGATTGGCAATCCGATCGATACCGACACGATCGGCTGGGAGAAGTCCGACTCGTCACGATCTTGATGCAGGCCCATTCTGCTGCCCGGTGAGTATTTGTTGATTAAGCAAGCGTCGGGTTCAAAGCTTTCATATCCCGCACATATTGCCATCGACCTCGCGAGCTCTCGAAATGAAGTGGGCATAGGTGGCCAAGAGTTCCCCGTCAACGGATCGCATCGCTCATAGCGATAGCCACGACGATCAGCCACCCAACCCAACTCACCACAGTTGGTCATTTCTACGGACATCGGCTTACCCATGGGCGTCATCGGTGTGCGCAATGGTGAACGTGCCACCACATCGCGAATCTCGGACAGCAGCTGATGAGCATGTGGTTCGACGACGGCACGGAATAGCACCACTCCAGGTGCGATGGTGAATGGTTCAGGATTCGGGAAGAGCATTACCCATGGCCCGACTCACGGGACATCAACACTCGTAGCGATAGACATTCGTATCTCGGCGCACGAATCCGATGCGTTGGTAGAGACGATTGGCAGCCTCTCTACTCGGGCGCGAGGTCAAGTCGACAGTTTTGGCCCCGCGACGCTTGGCCTCTGCGAGTGCAGCCTGGTTCAATGCCTCGCCGACGCCCTTCCCACGTGCCCGTTCATCGACGACGACGTCTTCAATCCACGCTCGCACGGCCGTGGGAATCCGGAACGTTGCCAATGTCAATAGTCCGACGATCTCGCCATCACTTCGCGCAGCGAACAACACCGTGGAGTCACTATCGACGATCTCAGCAAGTTCGCTCTTGGTGATTGGATGACTCGAGGACGAGAGCTGGGGAATCAACCGGTGACACGCGGCAACGACATCGTCTGATGCAGCGACGACTGGTTCGACTACCACCGTCGTCATCAGCGTCTTACTGTATCCCTTCGTTGCCGAAGATGGCACCACCATGTGTATGACACGGGATCGCTCGGATAGGGTTCAGGGCGTAATGGCAACACCGGCTTCAGTGCACTGGTTGTCGAAGCCGACACTTCGTAATCCGACGTTCGTCAGTGCCTTCACTGGCTGGAACGACGCCGCCGACGCAGCATCAAGTGCGGTTCGGCATCTCATCGAAGGTTGGTCGGCAGCACCTCTCGCCGAGATCAGTCCGGAGCCGTACACCGATTTCGCAACGATCCGCCCCCATGTGCGTCTCGCCGACAACGGCGAGCGCAGGATCACATGGCCCACCGTCTCTCTTTGGCATGTGAGCGGAGCCGGAGGAGACGTCATCCTCTCGCTGGGACCCGAACCCAGCCTGCAATGGAAACGTTTCGCCGGCGACATCCTGTCGGTTGCAGAGCATTTCAACAGCAAGATGTACCTCACACTGGGGGCGCTGCTCGCCGATGTCGCACACCGACGCCCTGTGCAACTCATCGGTACCGCAACCGATTCCGATCTGATCGAGCGCTACAACCTGCGGCGCTCCCGCTACGAGGGCCCGACGGGAATCATCGGGGTGTTGCACGACGCATTCGCCAAAGCCGGACTTCCTTCGGCATCGCTGTGGGCTGCCGTGCCGGCGTATGCGTCGCAAGTCCCATCGCCAAAAGCATCGCTGGCCCTCATGCGCCGTGCCTGCGAGATGATCGGCACTCCGGCACCAGTTGGCGCAGTGATGCACCTCATTGAGCGTTATGAAGAGCAGGTCAACTCTCTCGTGAATGAAGATGAAGACCTCGTCGAGTATGTCGAACGACTCGAAAGTGCTTCCGATGCCGGCATGACATTGAGCGACGAAGTAAACGACGACCAGTTACAGCTCGACTTCGGCAATGATGCATCTGACGCCGACGCCGCAGAACTCGTCGATGAAGTCGAGCGCTTCCTGCGAGAACAGAACTCGGAGTAGCTATACCTGGTTAGTGTCGCCGCGCCATGTCGGCGACCGAGGCAAGTCGAATGTCGCGTGGAATCGTTCACCATTGATGGCGGCGAACGCTCGATCAACCCACCACTCCGCACCCGCCAACGGAGTCGGCAGTTGCTCACGCGCAAACCATCCACAACCCTGGGTTTCGAGCGGGTGGGGTGCGAGATCGCCACTGGTCGCCCGACAGTGGAACAACAGCATGTACATCGCAAACTTCGTGAAACCCATGCGCATGCCATCAACCACACCGAGGAGTTGGACTGGTTCGGCGTTGATACCAGTTTCTTCGTGAACTTCCTTCACCACCACCTCGGCGGCTGAGTAACCGACGTCGGCCCAACCTGAGGGAAACAACCACACGCCACTCGGTGCACGCTTCACGAGCAAGATTTCGCCCTTGTCATTACCGACTACCGCACCGATTGCAATCTTGGGCGTGACGTAGCCGGGAATTCCTTCCCCGATGTTGTCCATCCACTCCTGGACGAAATGGCCGCGCTCACGCCGAGCCTCGTCGGCATCATCGAGTGATGCCTTGATGTCGGCAGCAACGTGCAATACCTCTTCGTACCGTTCGCGTTCGTAGAGATTCTGAGTAAATGCAAGCCCGGTCCGAGCGATTGCGGCGAGCGTCTCACTCCACCGCGTGAGTTGCTCAGCGAACTGCTCGTGCTGCTCGCCACTCACGATGCCGAGGGTACTTGACGTCGGTCACTTGACGACTGCATTGAGTTGCTCAGCGATCGCAGTCTGACGACGAGGGTCACTGACTCTCGTGCCGTCCGACTCGCACACATAGAACGTGTCGACCACGTTGTCACCGAGTGTCACGATGCGAGCATGACGAATGTCGAGGCGTTCATCTGCGAACACCTTGCTGATCGATCGCAATAGACCGATCCTGTCGGGTGCATGCACCTCGATAACCGTGGCGTTCGATGATGCGGTGTCGTCGAACAACACGCGTGGTGGTTGCGGGCCAATCGCCGACTCTTGGCGCCGTCGCACGTACGTTGCCGCACGCTCTGCCAGCCGCGCATCCACGTCGAGATTGCCATCGAATGCGGCATGTACGTCATTGATTACCTGGCCCCAACCGTCACGCGGAAACGAACGAAGCCGAAAGCGTGACGCGGCCATGCCCTGCTCGTCACTGTGCGCTTCAGCGCTCATGATGTCGAGCCCGTGCACCGCCAGCACACCGGCCACCGAGGTGAAGAGTCCGGGGCGATCAGGGCTCACCACGGTGATGGTGTCTTCACTGGCCCAAACGCTGCGTCGGCCCTCGGCCATCGCCGTCAGCGTCCCAGCGTCTGGGAAAAGTCGCCATGTCGCCACATCGACTGCGTCACCCTCGAGACGCTGGTGAACTCGTGTAACGAGCGTTCGTACGAGCTCTTTCTTCCAACCACCCCACGCGGTGGGTCCGGTGGCCAATGCATCTGCCTCGGTCAATGCATCGAGCAGTTGCAATGTTGCGATGTCTCCAACTCGATCGGCGACGAACATGATGGTGGCATCATCCGAGACATCTCGACGCGTTGCGACATCAGGCAGTAGGAGATGGTGTTCGATCAACTTCATCACCGTTTGCACATCCGCTTCATTCAGCCCCATCCGTGGCCCGATCTCAGCGAACAACTTCATTCCAGCCTCGGTATGGTCGCCGGGGTAGCCCTTGCCGAGGTCGTGGAACAGTGCACCAAGCACGAGAAGGTCGGGGCGCGCCACTCGATCGGCAAGCGCGGCGGCATTCGCGGCCGTCTGCCAGAGATGTCGATCGACCGTATAGCGGTGGAACGCATTTCGCTGTGGGCGACAACGAACGGGTGACCACTCAGGTAGCACTCTGCTCACGAGATTGCGCTGTTCGAGCGCCTCCCACACCGGGACGGCGCGCTCACCTTCCAACAACAAGGCGACGAGGTCGTCGCTGGCGCCAGCCGGCCACGGTGACGGCCAGGTGCGGGTGAACCTGCCCAGGCGATCCAGTGAATCTCGTTCGATTCGCGCTCCCGTTCGTGCAGCTGCAGTGGCAACCCGTAGGAGCAACGTTGGATCATCAACGAAGTCCACGTCGTCACTCAACTTCACTTCGCCTCTCGTCAGTGTGACTCCGGGTGCAAGCAGGCTGTCACGCCGAGACGATGAAGGTGGGTCGAGTCGCGCCCAAGCCTGGTCGCAAATCCATGTCACTTGTCGGCCTACGGTCGCAACCGTTGCCATGAGCGAATCATCGCTTTCAAAGCCAGCTTCACGGGCTACTGCTTGCTGATCCTGCAGATGCAATACATCGCCGGGTCGACCGGTGGTGCGGTGCAGCGCGGTGCGAATTCGCAGCAGTGTGTCGTTGCATTCTTCGAGGATTCTGGCGTCGGCTTGCGAAATCTCGAAGCCCACTGCCGCTGCCCACCACATTGCGTGAATGTCGCGTAATCCACCGAGGCCATCCTTCAGATCAGGTTCGAGCAAGTACGCAACTTCGCCGGCCGAGCGGTGACGTTCACCTACTCGCCTGTGGAGCTCCGAGAGCCAGGTAGGTCCTTGTCGTCGCAGTTTCGTGCGCACCTTGCTGATGACTCGTTCGCCGAAGTCGATGTCTCCTGCAACTACCCGGGCAGTTACGAGCGCCGTTGCGGTGTCGAGATCGGCTTGAATCATCGAATACGTCTCACGCGGCGTGCGAACGGCGTGACCAACCTTTCGTCCCGTGTCCCACAACGGATACCACAAAGCCTTCGCGAACTCGGGATCTATGCGCTTGTCGGAGTGCACCAACAACAGGTCGAGATCACTGAATGGTGCGAGTTCTCTGCGGCCATAGCCACCGACAGCCAGCAGTGCCACTGATCTACGCGGCGCATGCTCGAGAACGGCGCGGTCGAAGACCTCGCGAATTTCCCGATCGGTTGCCTCGGCGAGCAGGCGCCAGTCGCGTTCAACCGAGGCGTCGAGGGTCGGCATCGTCAGCCGATTTCGACACGGAGCCGCTTGTTGCCCTTGCCCTTGCTCTCCGTCTTCACCACCCGAAAGGTACCAACCTCTTTGGTAGAGCGCACGTGGGTGCCACCGTCTGCCTGCTTGTCGAGACCCACGATGTCAACGACACGAATCTCGGTCACGGTCTCGGGAATGAGCGACACCTTCGTGCGGATGAGGTCTTCGTCCATCACTGCCGTCGAACGCGGCAGGAACGACACTTCAATCGGGTAATCACGCGCAATCGCATCGTTGACGAGCTGCTCGACACGAACAGCGAATCCTTCGGGGAGTGGATCGAATTCGAAGTCCATACGCGCCGACAACGGTTCCATGTTGCCGCCGGTCACCGGCACCTTCCATTCATTCCAAATCACACCGCACAAGATATGCAATGCGGTGTGCGTGCGCATCAAACGGTGGCGTCGATCCCAGTCGAGTTCGCCGTGAACGACGGTTCCCTCAGCGGGCGCCTCGCCTGCAACGGTATGCCACACGAGCTCGCCCTCTTTGCGCACGTCGGTGACAACAAGGCCTCCGAGCAATCCCGCGTCGTGCGGTTGACCGCCACCCGTCGGGTAGAACGCCGTCTGGTCGAGCGCAACAGCGCCTTCCCTGCGCGAAACGACCTTCGCTTCGAACGACGCGAGGTATGCGTCGCGCAGGTAGAGCAGTTCAGTCAGTAGTCGTCCATGCCGTGGTCGTGGTCGTGACCACCCGCGGCCGGCTCCTCAGGCTTGTCGGCGATGACAGCCTCGGTCGTGAGGAAGAGCGCTGCAATCGATGCCGCATTCTGCAGTGCAGAACGGGTCACCTTCG
>JBJTOX010000010.1:0-5473 GCA_046074785.1 Actinomycetota bacterium | reverse complement strand
TGCGTGATGTCGCACAAACTGCAGTGTCGCTGCCCGAATCTGGCTCCCACCCAATACGAGAGTTCGCCCCACAACGTGGCGTCGGCGTCGTACACACCGATGAGTTCGCGCACGACCACGGTCGAAAGATTACGTGGATTGGCAAGCCGGGTCGATGCGGAGGGCTCGCGCGTTCGACAGGCGAGGCCCGACCAGCCGCAACTACGGTTTAGTCGTGCTCATTGCGACGTGGAATGTGAACTCGCTGAAGGCCCGCTTGCCGCGCGTGCAGGCGTGGATCAGCGACGTACAGCCCGATGTCGTCTTGATGCAAGAAACAAAGATGACCGACAAGGCGTTTCCGGCTTTCACCTTTAGTGAGATGGGATACGAGTCGGCGCACTTCGGACAGGGCCAGTGGAACGGTGTCGCGGTGCTGTCGAAGGTGGGGTTGAACAATCCCCGGTCGAACTTCGTGGTGGGTGAGCCCGACACCGAGGCGCGTATCATCACTGCCGACTGCGCCGGCGTGACGGTCGTGTCGGTGTACGTGCCGAACGGGCGCGCCCTCGACCACGAGCACTACCAGTACAAGTTGCGCTGGCTCGACAAACTGGCCGCTCATGTCGGTGCAATCGCCGAGCCGTCGGGTGCTTTGGTGGTCGCCGGCGATTACAACATCGCCCCAACCGACATTGATGTGTGGGATCCGAAGGCGCTCGCCGGTTCCACGCATGTGAGCCAAGCCGAACGAGACAAGTTGCAGGCTTTGTACGACTGTGGCTTGCATGACGTGGTGCGTGAGCAACACCCAGAGCCGGGCATCTACTCGTGGTGGGACTATCGCAACGGCTCGTTCCACCGGGGCTGGGGAATGCGAATCGACCTCGCACTCGTGTCGGCGAGCATCGCCAAGAAGACGACATGGTCGGCCATCGATCGCAACGCGCGCAAGGGCGACCAACCGAGCGACCACGCACCCGTTCTCATTGATGTAGCAACATGAGCGACTCCAATCACTTCGGCGGTTTTCATGTGCAGGCCGGGCCGCTCACCGAGGCCGACCGGGCTCGGGTTGAACTTGCCGACGAGGTGCGGGCCATGATTCGTGAAATCATCTCCACCGATGCATCACCAGAGGAGATTCGCCGCGCTCGCGATCACGTGCGGGCGGGAGTCGAGGCGCTCGTGGCAAGAGCGCATGGCCAAGCACCCGGTGTCAGTGAAGCAGCACTCATCGAACGTGGTCGTAACTTTTTGGCGCGCAGTCCGGTGATGGGCTCGATCAATCCGATCGCGGTTCCGCTCACCATCACGGTGTTGAACGAGGGAACCAACGCTCTCGTTGAGGGTCGGGTGAACTTCACCAGCACCTACGAAGGCGCGCCTGGCTGCGTGCACGGCGGTTTCATCGCGAGTGCCTTCGACGAGGTGCTCGGGGTGACGCAGTCGGCATCGGGTAATCCGGGGATGACTGCCAATTTGTCGGTGGACTATCGATCGCCTACGCCGTTGCACCGCGACCTCGTATTCCGCGGCTGGTGCGAGCGCATCGATGGCCGCAAGATCTACACGCGCGGCACCCTGCACAATGGCGACACATTGTGCGCCGAGTCGAGCGGACTGTTCATTGCGATGCGGCCGGAGCTGTTCGCCAAACTGCTCGCCATTCGCGACGGCAACTGACCCAACTTCTCTGCTGCGAGAACTCGAGTGATGTAACTCGCGGCTCGTCGGCGACTACTGCGACGACTACTGCCGACTACTGCGCGATTGGCGCCGCCGGCTCGTCGCCGTCGACCATGGCGACGGATCCGTCGGTGGTTGCCATGGCGATGTCAGCGGGGAAGCCCTTCTCGCGCAGATGCCGGTACTTGGCACTGCGCAAGCCGACCGGGGCAGCGATGGTGTAGCCCGCCAGATGACGCTCTTCCTCGCTCTCGCCGCCCCACAAGCCGTACTCATGGTTGACACGGGCGAAGTCGCGGCATGTCTCTTTCACGACGCACTTGTCGCACAGCGAGCGGGCTTTGGCCTCGCGACGGGCGCGGGCCTGCGGACGTTCGGCTTTCGGGGCAAAGAACAAGTGGGTCTTGCCCTTGCAATTGGCGAACTGGGTCCAGTCGATGTCGCCGATCGGACCGCGAAAATCGAAGTCATCGGGGAGGTTGGTGCGTGTCTCGAGTGAGGTCATGGTCTGCTTTCGGGGGAAGTGACTCGCCAGTCCTATTGCTCCCCACGCTGGGAGCAAGACCCTCGTCCGACCGTGTGGGAGGGGGCGGGTCGGACGAGGGGAGACTGTGCTCGGTATTTAACACTAAATGACTCAAGGGGAGTCTGTCAAGTGGACATTTGTGACCTTTGTCGACCGGGCCCGAGCCAGGGCCGCAGCGGTGCTGAGAGCGGTCCTGGCTGAGGCTTAGAGCGGCTTACAGCAGTTCGGCAGCCAGGCTGGCCACCTCGGATCGCTCGCAGGCGGCGAGCGTCACATGTCCGAACAACGTCTGATTCGCAAACGCCTGAATGAGCACGGCAAGGGCGTTGTTGCTCTCGCCCATGTACGGCGCATCGATCTGGCTGGTGTCGCCGGTGAAGACCACCTTCGTGCCTTCCCCGATGCGAGTGAGGATCGTCTTCAGGGTGGTGGGCTCGAGGTTCTGGGCCTCGTCGACCACGACGAACTGTCCCTGCAACGACCGACCGCGCAGGAAGGTGACCGATTCGAGGGTCAGCTGCCCGCGGTCGGAGAGGTCTTCGATCAGGCTGCGCGCATCACGACTCGAACGTTCTTGGGTGAGGGCCACAATGGCGTCGTGGATGGCCGACATCCATGGATCGAGCTTCTCCTCGAGGCCACCGGGCAAGAAACCGACGTCGGCCCGTCCGACCGGAACCAGCGGTCGATAGACGGCAAGCCGCTCGTAACGTCGTTGTTCCACCACCTGCTCGAGGCCAGCAGCGATGGCCATCACCGTCTTGCCGGTGCCGGCGCGTCCGTCGAGGGCAATCACCGCGATGTCGGGATCGAGCAAGAGTTCGAGTGCAAAACGCTGTTCCTTGTTGCGCGGGCGCAGGCCCCAGGCCTCGGGGTTGTTCGTGTCGAGCAAGTGCAGCGACCCCTCGCGCACGCGGGTGAGGGCCGACTGCGAGCCGTGGCGAAGCACCGCGAAGTTGTTGTTGTAGAGGTGCCCAGCCCCGTCGACTGAGGCGATGTCGGCAGCACCGTGGGAATACAGGGTGTCCACCACGCCGGCTTCGGCCTCGAGGGTGACCCAGCCCATCGCCTTGTCGGTGGCCGACCTGCTGACGGGGTGGTGTTCGCTGGCCGTCAAACCGAGGTGGGCGGCCTTGATTCGCAGCGCGGCATCGTTGGAAACGAGGCAGGTCGGAGCGATCTTGGCCTGGCCAATTGCTGCGCCAATGATGCGATTGTCGGGCACGGCCGGATCGAGGCCGTGGTGCTCGAGTCGCTCCCGATCAACGTGGTTCACCTCGATGTGCAGGGTGCCCGAGTCGGGGTCGTCGGTCAGCGGGGTGGGTTCGGCGAGCGAACCGCCGGCCCGCCTGCGCAATTCCTCGATGTTGCGCAGGGCGGTACGTGCGGCGCGACCGACATCATCCATGCGCGTTTTCAAACTGTCGAGCTCTTCAACGACCGTCAGAGGAATCACCACCGCACTGCCGGAGAACGCGTGCATCGACGCGGGGTCGGCAATCAACACCGAAGTGTCGAGCACGATTCGTTGCGGAACGAGTGAGAGCGATGCGGACGAACGCTCGGTCGAGTCAGTTGCGTCAGTGAGAGCGAGGCGACGGAGAGGTTGGGCTGACAACGTTTCCAAGCATGGTCGTTCGCACTCGTCGAGTGGTGGATTGTTTCGTAAATTTCCGTTGAAATTTTGTGCAACCAACAAAATTTTTTTGGAAGCGTGCGAACCGCAGTGCATCACCGTCCGCAACCGGCCCTTGATGACGCCGGCAACGACACGGCAACCTCGGTAAAAGTTCCCGACGAAATGAATATCTGCGTCGGGAGGCAATACTGAGACTCCGATGACGGGAGTTCAGAATTTGAGCGATTCGCCAATAAATACGGACTGTTCATGGCCAGTGAGAAGACACCAGAACTCCGACACCGTGTTCGTTGACATGTGAACGATGTAAAAAATCCGACGAATTTCACTTTGATGACATGATTTTGTAATGGAACCCGTGCCGCGCAGATCTGCCTCGGCATCCGTCATTCATCATGCGATCGCCGAGCGGTGGTACTTGCATTCGCTCGCGAAATCCATTCAGATAGATGGATACGGAACTCCGATTCCGAGAAAGCAAGGAAATAGCAATGACAAAAGCAGAACTCCTCGCAGCAGTCGCAGCGAAGGCCAATGTTCCGGCAGCGGAAGCTGACCGCGTCATTCAGGCGTTCGTTGATCTGGTCGTTGAGTCTGCGCAAAGTGGTGACAAGGTGTCGTGGCCGGGCTTCGGTTCGTTCTCGACGTCGAAGCGCCAGGCACGAACTGGCCGCAATCCCCGAACGGGAGAACCGGTGCAGATCGCTGCTTCAACAACGATGAAGTTCAGCCCCAGCAGCACGCTGAAGGCTGCGCTGAATCCAAACCGGTAATACCAAACGCAATACCTCAACCAATCCAAGGAGAAAACCATGGCAAAGAAGCGCAAGGCGGCGAAGAAGCCCGCCAAGAAGAAGGCCAAGAAGGCGACCAAGCGTCGCAAGAAGGCCAAGAAATAACGAACTTTCGTCTCTAAGACGAAGTTCAATCGGTTCGGAGTACGTAACGACCGGGGGGCGAAAGCTCCCCGGTTCGTTCATTTTCTGGGGTGATTCGCCGTACCAGGCGGGGCCGAGGCTGGTCGCGGCGTCAAGCGGGGTCGAGGCCCGCAGCCCGCAAGTCTTCGAGCGTGTCGAGATCGAGCGCCAAGTCCGGCCGGCGCACCACCCGCACCGCGAGCCCGCAACGCGCGGCCTCTGCTTGGTGCGCGGCAAACGAGCCAGCGCCGTAGCGATACGTGAAGTCGCCGTGCGTCGGCACGATGAGCACATTGGTGCCCTCGTCATGGCGGTCGGGCACGATTACCATGCTGCGCGGCTCGTCAAGCGATTCGCCGAGCGCACCGAACGGCTCGGCGTGCGGCAGGTCGCTGTGCACGGTGAGCACGCGCGCGAATCCTTCGGCTCGCGCCGCCAAACGCCCGGCGGTGGCAGCTTCGTTGAGTCCCGGGTGTTCGGCTGCGACCACGCCGGCTCCGTGCGTGCGGGCCCACGCGGCGACCTCCTCGTCGTCGCACACCACGAACACCCGATGCGGGGCCGCCGCCGACAGCACGCGAGCCGCGCAGGTGCGGGCGAGTGCGGCGCGCGCATCCACGCCGAGCACGTCGGCGAGCCTCGCTTTGGCTGAGCCGAACGATTTGATCGGCACCACCACTGCGAGGTCGTCGGGCGCACCTTGCACGGCTTGCGCGGGCGCGA
>JBJTOX010000009.1:0-5213 GCA_046074785.1 Actinomycetota bacterium | reverse complement strand
GGTGCCAACGCTGGGTCTGGTGGCCGAAGTGAAGGCCCGCCTCGAGCATCTGGCGCATGCTGACAATTGCCATGTCTGTCTCCTTCCTGTGGTTCGGGACTCGAACCGTTGCGCCGAAGCGACCACAGGTTGCGGTTCGAGTATGTGGATTAGGTATTCGGAACGCTATCGGGTCAACAGCGGTTGACGGGCGAGGCGCCATGAGCGGTGCCGAGCGTGATGCGAAATCGGGGTATGACGGCACGGTCTGAATGCGTGGCACCAGGCTCCCCCGACTGCGGTGGCGCGTGCGCTCCGCCGCGTGACGCGAGGGTCATCGGGTCGACATACCGGTCGCCGATACGGACCCCGACGAACAGTGCATCAGTCGATACCCCGAGCGGGGTACCGCGAGCGACACGTTGACCGCTTTCTACATCGATTGATGCAAGACCGCCGTAGGTAACCCGTACTCGTTGGTCGCGCGCCGCACGCACCACCACATAGTTTCGCCCTGCGACTTTCCCGGCGAACCATACGGTGCCGTCGAGGCCGGCAGTGACCGGCTGCCCCGCTACGACAGCGAGATCGAGTCCGCGGTTGCCGGCGCATCGGTCGCACGGCGGGGCGCGGAACGGGTCGGTAACCGTGGCCCCACTCGGCAACACCAGACACACCGCGGTGACGAGTGAAACAAACACGCGCTGAAACGAAACGTCAGCGGAAATCGGCGGCGGCCAGATGGCCGCGCAACTGCAGGACTGCCTTGGCGTGTATCTGCGACACGCGACTCTCCGTCACATCGAGAACTTCGCCGATCTGCGCGAAGGTGAGGTTCTCTTCGTAGTACAACAACAACGTGGTGCGCTCACGCTCGGGCAGTTTTCGAATGGCGTCACGCATCGTTCGGCGAAGTTCACCCGACTCGATGGCCGCGTCGGGATTCGTCGCTCGCTGGAAGTCGCTGCCGTCGGGCATCGCGTGCGAATCGAGCGCCACGTGATCGAGCGGACCGATCGCGCTCGACGCGACATCGGCGAGCCATTCGTTCAATTCGTCAACGGTGATCTTCAGACGTTCGGCAATTTCGGCGTCGGTGGCGGGTCGACCGAATTCGTTCTGCAACTCGGCGATGGCAACTTCGATCTGTCGCGAACGAGCGCGCACCGTGCGCGGCACCCAGTCGAGCGCACGCAGACTGTCGAGGATCGCGCCTCGAATACGCGGAATCGCGTACGACTCGAACTTCACTCCCTCGGTGGGTGCAAACCGATCGATGGCCTGCACCAACCCGACCATGCCCGCGCTCACCAGATCGTTGGTTTCGACACGCTTGGGAAGACCGGCTGACAAACGACCGGCTACGAACTTGACGAGTGACGCGTAGTGCACCACCAACCAGTCACGGGCGGTGGGTTGTTGAGAGTCATGCCAACGCTTCCAGGCTTCGTCGACGGTGAGTCGTTCGGGACGCGGATTCATGCGCGAGGGTGCGACGCCCCGTACGCCGTCTTCAAACGCTCCTTGCTCACGTGCGTATAGCGCTGTGTGGTTGCCACGTCGGAATGCCCGAGCAACTCTTGCACCGTTCGCAGGTCGGCGCCGTTGTCCAGCAGATGCGTGGCAAACGTGTGCCTCAGTGCGTGCGGATGCGTGGGTGACACGGCGCGATCGTCGATGAGGCGTCGCACATCGCGCGGCGTGAGGCGCCGGCCCCGATGATTGAGGAACAACGCCAACTCGTCGGAATCTCCCGCCACTTCGCTGCGCAGACGCAGCCAGTCGCGCACCGCTTCGATCGAAGGTCTGCTCACGGGCACCTGGCGCTCCTTGTTGCCTTTGCCCATCACACGCAACACGCCACGTCGTGAATCGATCGAATCGACATCGAGTGAGCACAGTTCGCTGACGCGCAGACCACTGCCGTACAGCAATTCGACGACGGCGTCGTCGCGCAAATGCCGCCAACGAGGATGTTCGTCGGGGTGTCGTTCGAGCAGCGCACGTAATTGCTCGCCGGTGAGCACCTTGGGAAGACGACCCTTGTCGGCGGGGGTCTTCACCCCGAGCGTGGGGTCGACCTTCAGTTTTCCGTTGCGCGACAGCCAACCGAAATACCGGGCAAGTGCCGCCTTCTTGCGTGCGATGCTGCGACGAGCGAGCTTGCTCGTCGTGAGAAACGCGATGTAGCTGCGCACATGTGATTTGGTGACCTGCGTCGGCGCCTTCACGCCATGGCGCTCGACCCAGTCGGCGAACAATCGCACGTCGCGCTGGTAGGCGCTGACCGTGTTGGCCGACGAGGCGGTGAGCGACGTGACGAACCCGGACAAGTTCCATCGGTCGGCCCCGCTCACCTTTCAAACGGTAGTTCGCGAGGAAGCAGTGCTTCCCACCAACCACCGTTCGATACGGCCCAACCTTGCGCTTCGAGACGACCGAGACTGATTGCCACCTCGACGACGGGCATGTCGAGTGCCGCCACAAGGTGATCGAACGTCGCCGGCTGCTTGGCGAGCTCACGCAACACACGAGCGTCGCGAGCGCTCGGTCTGGGTCGCGCGTCGCTGCTCGTCGAGTGATGTTGGTGATCGAGCCCGAGCGCAACGAGCACATCACCGACATCGCACACGGTGGCCGCGCCATCGGCAATGAGCCGATTGGTGCCGGCGCTCGACTCGGCGTGGGGCGAGCCGGGAACCGCCATGACCGTGACACCACGTTTCACTGCCTCGTCGACGGTGATCATCGAGCCCCCTGTTGCGCGCGACTCGACCACCACGAGCACCTCGCTCACCATCGCCAGAATGCGGTTACGAAGTGGAAAGCGGAAAGCGTCGGGGGAGCATCCGGGTGGTGATTCAGAAACGAGGACTCCCCGCTCGATGACGCGACTCCACAACGATGCGTGTTCGCGCGGATACACCACGTCGAGACCCGATGCGACCACGCCAATCGGCGAACCCGTCACCTCGTCATCGTCGAGCACGCCCCGATGTGCCGCCGCATCGATACCGCGGGCCAGGCCCGACACCACTGCGACACCGTTGCGCGCCAGATCGCCGGCCAAGCGTCGTGCGAAGTGTCGCCCAGATGCACTTGCTGCGCGTGTGCCGATGATGCCCACACGGCGCTTGTCGAACGTCGCGAGGTTGCCGCGGGCGAACAACACCGCAGGTGCCGCAAAGTCGCCGCGCATCGAGGCTGGATACTCGAGATCACTCGACAGCAGCACGCGCATGTGGGAAGTGCGCACGGCATCGTCGGTTCGTTCGATGAGTTCGCGGGTGGCCGTGCGACGAAGCGCGCGATCGAGCCCGTCGTGGCGTAATAGCGCAGCGAGGTGATCGGGTGCTGCCGTCTCGCCGCGCACCACTCGCCACGCCTCGAGCGGGCCCAAACCGTCAACGAGCAGTCGCAATCGCTGCGGGCCGATGCCAGGCAGCGAGGCGATGGCGGCGGCCACCACGCGCGGGTCGTGCTCGTCACCCACATCTGTCTGTTCGCTCACACGCCACCTCGCAAAGTGGAGAGCCCGGTGCGCAACTGCAGCGCGGTTGCCACATGACGCTCGGTGACCATCGCCGACTCGGCGTCAAGATCGGCGATGGTGCGCGCCACCCGACGAACACGGTGCAGACCGCGACCACTGAGTCGCCCAAGTTCGAGTTCGCGCCGCAACATGGCGCGCGCCGGCGGACTGAGTGGTGCGAGCACATCAAGATCGTCGACTGCAATCTTCGAATTAGGCACACCGTTGCGCCGCAATGCAATGTTGCGCACGTGCATGACCCGCTCGGCGACGCAGGCAGATGACTCGCCCTTGGTTCCATCGACCAAGTCGTCGATGCGGGGTAAACCAACACTGACCCGCAAATCGAAACGATCGAGCAATGGGCCGGAGAATCGGCGCAGATACCGAGCCCGGGCGGCGTCGTCACACACGCAGACTCCGGGCGTGCCCGAACCGCACGGGCACGGATTCGCAGCGGCAACCAACAAGAACCGCGCGGGGAACGACAACGTGGTGCGTGCACGCGAGACATGCACCACTCCCTCTTCGAGCGGCTGACGCAACGCATCGAGCACGCTCGGTGCGAACTCACCGAGCTCGTCGAGGAACAACACACCGTCACTGGCCAAAGAGATCTCACCGGGGCGCATCGCCGAGGTGCCACCACCGATCATGCCGACGAGAGAAACCGAATGATGCGGTGCGCGAAACGGAGGACGAGTGACCCGCCCACTCGACGGCATCGGCACGTGTGCGGCCGAGTGCACCATGGTGCACGCCAGCGCTTGATCGTCGGTGAGCGGCGGAAGAATGCTCGGCAGCCGACGCGCCAACATCGACTTGCCGGCTCCGGGTGGGCCCACGAGCAACAGGTGGTGACTGCCAGCCGCGGCGATTTCCAATGCGAGACGTGCAGCCGGCTGGCCACGTACATCACCCAAATCGGGCAACGGTGGATCTTGCGCGACCAACGTGTCATCGTCGCTTTGCAACCACTCGGCTTCACCGCGCAAACAGGCGACGGCATGCGCCAAGTCGCTCGCAGCCACCACATCGATTGCGCCAGCGGCACGTGCCGCCGAGAGATTGCCGGCGGCCACGACCACTCGTCTCTCTCGCACCGCCGAAACGAGTGGTGCCGCACCAACCACACTGCGTAGCGAGCCGTCAAGACCCAACTCGGCGACGAATGCATGGCGTTGCGACACGTCAGCAGCTAGCGAATCGTCGATTTGTTCGTCGGCAACGAGCACGGCGATTGCGATCGCAAGATCGAGCCCCGCACCACCCTTTCGTTCGCCACTCGGCGCGAGATTCACCGTGATGCGACGGTTGGGCCACGCAAAACCGCGTGACAGGAATGCAGCACGCACACGATCGCGACTCTCGCGACATACTTCGTCGGGCTGACCCACGATGGTGAAACCCGGCAATCCGACACCAACGTGTACTTCGACGTCGACGGCTCGCCCGACGACGCCGAGCAACGTGGTGGAACGTACGGTCGTGAACATTGGGCACCTCCGGCGAAATGCTTTGTTGCGTGGCCGTCACCTGTGAGACTTGGACGACGATGAAACTTCCGAAGCAATGTGTGAACGGCGCGGTCATCGCGGTGGTCGGTGCGATCTCGTTCAGCGGGTGCGCCGAGACCCCACGAACTGCAACCAACTTCTGCCGTGTGCTGGCCGAGCGCATCGACGAGATCGTCGAACCGCCC
>JBJTOX010000008.1:0-10519 GCA_046074785.1 Actinomycetota bacterium | reverse complement strand
GAGCTCGAGTTCACCGAGGGTATGCAGTTCGACAAGGGTTACCTGTCGCCGTACTTCGTGACCGATCAAGACCGCCAGGAAGCCGTGCTCGAAGAGCCGTACATCCTCTTCCACTCGGCGAAGATCTCGACCGTGCAGTCGATGCTGCCCTTGCTCGAGGCCGTGATGAAGACCGGCAAGCCGCTCTTGATCGTCGCCGAAGACGTCGAGGGCGAAGCGCTCGCCACGCTCGTCGTCAACAAGATTCGCGGCACGTTCAACTCGACCGCCGTCAAGGCGCCAGGATTCGGCGACCGCCGCAAGGCAATGTTGCAGGACATGGCGATCCTTACCGGTGGTCAGGTCATCAGCGAAGAAGTGGGCTTGAAGTTGGAGAACGCCGGTCTCGACCTGCTCGGTCGCGCCAAGCGTGTCATCATCGACAAGGACAACACCACCATCGTGGACGGACACGGCGACAAGGCCGAGGTCAGCGGTCGCATCAACCAGATCAAGACCGAGATCGACAACACCGACAGCGATTGGGACCGCGAGAAGCTGCAAGAGCGTCTCGCCAAGCTCGCTGGCGGTGTCGCAGTCATCAAGGTCGGCGCAGCCACCGAGGTGGAGCTGAAGGAGAAGAAGCACCGCATCGAGGACGCCGTTTCGGCGACCCGCGCGGCAATCGAGGAAGGCGTGGTCGCCGGTGGCGGAACCGCTCTCGTGCGCACGCGTCCTGCGGTGTTGAAGGTTGTCGAGTCGCTCACGGGCGATGAGGCCACCGGCGCTCGCAGCGTCTACGACTCGCTCACTGCCCCTGCCCGTCACATCGCCGACAATGCCGGCATGGAAGGTGCGGTCGCGGTGCAGCAGGTCGAGGCAGCCAAGGGCAACACGGGTCTCAACGCCGCTACCGGCGAAATGACCGACCTCGTGAAGGCCGGCATCATCGACCCGGCGAAGGTCACGCGCGCAGCGCTGCAGAATGCAGCCTCGATCGCGGCCCTCGTCATCACCACCGAGTGTCTCGTGGCTGACAAGCCCGAGAAGGCTGGTGCGGCTCCGGCGGGCGGCGGTATGCCCGGCGGCGGCATGGGGATGATGTAACGCGGGTTGCTGCGAACAACGTCCCGCTCACGCGGAACAATTCAAGAATTCGAGTTAACGGTCGCTTTCAAGTTCGCCGATCACGGCGGCATGAAGGCGACCGTTGCTCGTGATGAGCGAGTTGGAGTTCCAGTCGGGTGCGCCATGGCGATTCGACCAGGCTCCGCCGGCCTCGGCGACGATGGCTGCGATCGCGGCGATGTCGTACGGGCCGAGCCCTATCGCGTCGATTGCGAAGTCGACCGCACCCTCGGCCACGAGCATGTGCTGCCAGAAATCTCCGTAGTTGCGTAGGCGCGCAACACCACGTTGCAGTCGATCGAGTTGCGCAGTCTTTCCGGCGTCATGCCACGACTCAGACAGGGTGATGCTTGCACTCGCGCGTCGCAGTTCGTTGCTCGTACTCACTCGTAACTCGTGTGATGTGCCGTGGTCGGTGCTCATGTGTGCACCGAGACTCCTTGCCGCCCACCAGCGTCGGCGTAGTGCGGGTGCCGACACCACACCCAGTACGGGCACGCCATCGTCAACGAGTGCGATCAATGTTGCCCACACAGGTACGCCACGCACGAAGTTGCTCGTGCCGTCGATCGGGTCGATGACCCATTGCAGTCGAGCATTGGTGGCCCCGACGACTCCGTGTTCCTCGCCGTAGAGCGAGTAGTCGGGTCGCTGCGTCAACAACAGCGAACTGATCGCAGTTTCGATCGAGCGATCGATTTCCGTCACTTCGCTGCGATCAGCCTTTCGTTCGACGCTGAAGGCGCGACCGACGAAACCCGGAAGCGATACGGCGTCGGCAATATCGGCGGCACGCAGGGCAAGCGCGAGGTCTGAAGAAAGTTCGGCACTCGTCGTGCGGTGATCGGGTGAGCTCGTCACTTTGTGGCGAGCATCTCGCGGGCCGCACGTTCGACACCCGCTGCATCAAGGCCGAGCTTGGCAAGAATTGCGTCGGGTTTCGCGTGCGGAATGAAGCGCGTCGGTAGGCCCAGCACCTTGATGACCGGCGGTGAATCGGGCACCACCGAGGTGATGGCATCGGCGAGCAGAAAACCGATACCGCCGTCGCGAATGCCGTCTTCCAAGGTGAGCACGCGACGATGCGCTGCCGCATCGCGAATCATGGCTTCGTCCGCAGGAACACACGAGCGAACATCCCACAGCGTGGCCGGGATGTTCTCGCGTGCAAGTGCCGCAACCGCCTGTTCGGCGGCCGCAACCATCTTGCCAATTGCGAGTATGCACAGCCCCTTGCCCGGGTCGCTCGTCATTCGGTGAGCATTCAGTCCGACGCCAACGTCGTGCTCGGATACTTGGCGCGCGTTGCCCTTCGGATACCGAATGACGACGGGCCCACTATCGGCAAGCGAGAGTGCGTCATGCAGCATCTGTTGCAGGTCTTGCGCACTCGACGGCGCGAGTACTCGCATACCCGGCACTTTCGAGAGCAACGCCATGTCGTAGATGCCGTGGTGACTCGGACCATCGTCACCGGTGACGCCGGCGCGGTCGAGACAAAAGATCACCGGCAACCGGTGCAACGCCACGTCATAGACGAGTTGGTCCCAGGCGCGATTGAGGAAGGTCGAGTAGATGGCGACGACTGGGCGCATGCCGCCCATCGCCATACCGGCGGCGAACGTGACGGCGTGTTGCTCGGCGATGCCGACGTCGAAGTACCGATCGGGGAAGTGCGATTGGAATGCAATGAGGCCGGTCGGTCCAGGCATCGCGGCGGTGATTGCAACGATGCGTTGATCGCTCTGTGCTTCCTTGATGAGCGCGTCGGCAAAGGCCTGGGTGTACCCGGTCGGCACCGACTTTGGGGGCCCGTTCACCGGATCAAAGACCGGAGCGTCGTGCAGATGCTTTTCGTCGTCGTCTTCCGCCGGTGGGTAACCACGACCCTTCTGTGTCACCACGTGGACGACGATCGGTCCCTCTTCGGAACGGGCGGCGGCCGCAGACAGCGCGTGCTCGAGTTCGACGAAGTCGTGACCGTCGACCGGTCCGACGTATCGAACGCCGAGTGCCTCGAAGAACGCCGTTGGCTGCAAGTACTCGCGAATGCCCGCCTTGATTGCTTCGAGGCCACGTTCGGCTTGAGGGCCTACGACGGGAAGGTCGTGCAACCACTTTTCCAACTTTCGCTGGCGCCGCACGTACACAGGATTCAGTCGCATGTTGGTGAGCGCGCGCGACATACGCCGAGTCAGTCGGTCGTGCGGGCGCGGCATGTCGGTGGTTTCTTCGAGAGGGTGTGGTTGGTGCGTGAGATTGGAGACGGTCGGTGCATATGAACGACCGTTGTCGTTCAGCACGATGATGACGCGACTCTTCGAATGACCGAGGTTGTTCAACGCCTCGTACGCCATGCCTCCGGTGAGTGATCCATCTCCGATGACGGCGACGACATGGCGCCGGTCGCCAAGTTGCCCGGCGTCCCGGGCCACGGCCAGTCCGTGGGCGTACGACAGCACGGTGGAAGCGTGGCTGTTCTCAATGAAGTCGTGGATGCTCTCTTCGCGGCTCGGGTATCCCGAGATGCCGCCCGCCTGACGCAGCTGTGAGAACCCTCCGCGCCGTCCGGTCACGATCTTGTGCACGTAGGCCTGGTGGCCGGTATCCCAGAGAATCGCGTCACGCGGCGACTCGAACACCCGATGCAGTGCCATCGTCAATTCGACGGCGCCAAGGTTCGACCCGAGGTGGCCACCGGTCTCGGCCACGGCGGCCACGATGAAGTCGCGTATCTCGCCGGCGAGTTCGCCGAGTTGTTCGTAGCTCAGCCCTCGCAAATCGCTCGGCTGGCGGATATCGGCAAGCGCCATGTCGTCTAGAACGCTAGCCCTGACGGGCTTCGAGGCGCCTTTCGTTCCAGCCATGAATTCGGGCGCCAATCCAATAGCCCGCGACAAAAACGAGGATGCCCCCCACGCCGTCGATCCAGAAGTGGTTGCCGGTGATCACGATGCAGGCGAGTGTGAAAAGCGGGTAGGCAAGCAACGCGATTCGCACCAACCGACGGCGGGCGAGTGGGAACATTGCAAAGACGCACCACGTTGCCCACCCGATGTGCAGCGACGGCATGGCTGCGTACTGATTGGAGAGTGTTGCACCAGGTCCGCGATCGAAAGCCCACGGTCCGCCGAACTCCTTGATCGTGTCGATGAAGCCGAAATTTTCTGCTCCGTTGTAATTGCGCAGCTCGTGTTGGATGCACGCGGCGCCGTATCCCTCGGGCGGGCACGCCGTGTCGAGCAGTCGCGGGGGCATCAGTGGAAAGAAGGCAAAGCCTGCGATTGCCAGAGCAGTCATCGCGGCGAGACAGTTCCTCCACAACGGGAACACGGCAGGTCGCAAGACGAAGAGGGCGACAAATACTCCCAGGGTGACGAAGAAGTGGGCGGTCCCGTAGTACACGTTGAAGAACTTGATTACTCCGATGTGCGGGATGAACCAGTCCTGGATGGTCTCTTCGTGATAGAGCCCGAGAGCGCGCTCGACTCGGATCACCCGCATCGCATTGAGGAATGCCTCGACGGGAATCTGGCTACCCGATACCAATGCCGAGCCGAACAAGTTGCGCACGAGCGTGTAGATGCCGTAGAACACCGTGACGATCAGTGCTTCTTTCCACCACAACCGTCGGTGCGTGCGAACCGCGGTGGATTCCGTCACGCGACGAGGCTACCGATGACTTGATTCGTGCAGCGACGCCCAGACATCGAAACAACTCGCACCTCTGCGTCAGCCTCACATGCGACGTCGTCAGTAGGCTCACGCCATGCCAAACAACGAAACGTTGCTCGTCGAACCAGATGTACTGTCGCGAGTACTCGCCAAGGGTCGTTCGACAGGTGCCGAATTCTCCGAAGTCTTCGTTGAGGACAAACGTTCGACTTCTGCCGGGCTCGATGACGGCAAGATCGAACAAGTTTCGAGTGGTCGTGACCGTGGTGCGGGCATCCGCGTCGTGAAGGGTGACACCACCGGCTTTGCCCACACGAGCGACCTGAGTGAGAAGGGTTTGCTCGCTGCGGCCGAGGCTGCAGCAGCCGCTGCTTCGCGTGGTGGAGGGGGCGTCAACTCGGTTGCTCTCGGCTCGGTGGTGCGTCATCCGGTCAACACCATCGAGAAGTGGCCCGATGAGATTGCAAAGCGTGACAAGGTCGCAATGCTGCAGCGCGTTGACGTGGCCGCCCGTGCGGTGCACAAGGCAATCGTGCAGGTCTCGGCGGGCTACGGAGACTCGCGCAAGCGAATTCTCATCGCCAACAGTGACGGCGTGCTCGCAGCCGATGAGCAAGTTCGTACGTTGTTGCACGTCAGCGTGGTGGCCAGCGGCGACGGCGGAATGCAGACGGGCTTTCAGTCGCTCGGTCACACGATCGGTTTCGAGGTGTTCGACGAAAATGACGTTGAAGAACTCGCTCGTGCAGCGGCCAAACAAGCGGTCACCAAGTTGAGTGCACGTCCGGCACCGTCGGGCTCGTTGCCCGTCGTCATCAAGCACGGTTCGGGTGGTGTGTTGTTTCACGAAGCCTGCGGTCACGGCCTCGAAGCCGACATCATCAGCAAAGGCGCCAGTGTCTACAAAGACAAACGCGGAGAGCTCGTGGCGTCACCACTCGTCACGCTCATCGATGACGGAACCATGACAGCGGAGTGGGGAGCAATCGGCGTCGATGATGAGGGCCACCCATCGCAGCGCAATGTCTTGATTGAAAATGGTGTACTCACCGACTACATGTGGGACTACCTGCGGGCCCGCAAAGAGGGTCGCAGACAGTCCGGCAACGGGCGTCGCCAGAGCTACCAACACCTGCCGATGGTGCGCATGACGAATACGTTCGTGCTGAACGGCCCGCACGACCCCGACCAGATCGTGCGCGACACTAAGAACGGTGTGTACGTGGCGAAGTTGGGTGGCGGACAAGTCGACACCGCGAGCGGTGACTTCGTGTTCGGTATGACCGAGGCGTATCTGATTGAGAACGGCGAAATCACCGAACCACTTCGCGACGGCAACTTGATCGGTAACGGACCGCAGGTGTTGAAAGACATCGATTTGCTGGGTAACGACTTTGCAATGGGCAATCCCGGCACATGCGGAAAGGACGGCCAGGGTGTTCCCGTTGGCGACGGGCAACCGACGTTGCGCGTGAAGAGTCTCACCATCGGTGGCACGGCGGCGTGAAGGTCGAAGTTCCAGAACTCCAGGCGATCGCCGATCGCGTCGTTGCCCAGGCGAAGCCGGGCGAACAGATCGAGGCCTATGTCGGTCGTGGAGGCGACACTTCGGTGCGCGTGTACGAAGGCGAACTAGAACACTTCGTCTCGGCGCAAAGCGAGGGCATTGGTATTCGAGTCATCAAAGACGGCCGCACCGGCACTGCCTACGCCGGGACGCTCGACGAAGGTGCGATAGCCGAGGTGCTGGCCGAAGCGCGCGACAACGTGCAGTTCGGCACGGCCGACGAGTTCGCCGGTCTGGCGTCTCCTGACGGCGTCGAACCAGTTCCACAGAAGTTTTGGGATGACGAACTCGCCAACTATCCGACCGAGAAGAAGGTCGATCTCACCAAGGACCTCGAGCGGCGAGCGCTCGCCGCCGACTCGCGGGTTCGCTCAGAGTCGGCCAACTACGACGACGGATGGGGCGAGTCGGCATTCGCGACGACCACCGGTGTGCGCACCAGTGGGCGAGCGAACTCGTGTTACGTGTCGGTGGTGACGCTGGCCGACGACGGTGACGAGACACAAACCGGTTTCGGATTCTCGGTTGGAGACTCACCGAACGACTTCAATCTCGACAAGGCTGCACGCGAGGCGGCAGACCGAGCGACACGACTGCTCGGTGCCACCAAGCCCGCCACCAAGCGCACCACGATCGTGCTCGACCCGTACGTCACCTCCCAGTTCATCAGCATTCTCTCCAGTGCTTTCAACGGCGAGAATGTCGCAAAAGGTCGGAGCATTTTTGCCGAGCGTCTCGGTGAGCAGGTCGCGGTTCCGTTCTTCACCCTCGTCGATGATCCAACGAACAAGTTGGCATACACCGCAACCGATATCGACGGAGAAGGCTTGGCGGCGCGACGAAACGTGCTGATCAAAGACGGTGTGCTGCAGATGTTCGTGCATTCGTCGTACAGCGCTAGGCGCATGAAGACCAAGAGCACCGGCAACGCCACACGAGGTGGTTTTGCGGGTTCGCCCGGGGTCGGATGTCTCGCGATGCAGGTGACACCCGGGACGAAGTCCCAGGCACAACTCATCGCCGACATTGACGATGGCGTGCTCATCCAGGATGTCTCTGGTCTGCACAGCGGTGTGAATCCGATTTCCGGTGATTTCTCGACCGGTGCCTCAGGGATGACCATTGTCAACGGTGCTGTTGGTGCTCCGATTCGGGAGTTCACCATCGGTTCCACACTGCAGCGCATGTTGCAAGACATCGTCGCGATTGGCAACGATGTCGATTGGTTGCCGATGCGGGCAGCGGGACTCTCGCTCGTCATCAAAGACGTCACCATCAGCGGCTCATAACGCAAACACTCACTAGCGTGGAGCGTGCACATGTCATGGTGGCACGCCCTCATCCTCGGGATCGTGCAGGGGCTGACGGAGTTTTTCCCCGTTTCGTCGAGCGGTCATCTGGCACTGGTGCCATGGTTGTTCGGTTGGGATCACTTCGACAGCGACTCGGTAGCGACTGCGTTCGATGCCGCACTGCACCTCGGCACTCTGGTGGCGGTCGTGGTGGCGGTGCGATATGAGCTCGCGAGCCTCATCGTTGCTGGTGCGCGACACCCATTCGTCGGTCGGCAGGCTCGGGCCGACAACTCGCAGGGTCGCCTTGCATGGCTGCTACTGCTGACTGCTGTACCGGCCGCCGTGATTGGTGCCGGACTTGATGACACGATTTCGGAAGCATTCGGCGGTCCGGTGGCGGTAGCCGTTTCACTCATTGTGTTCGGTGCGATTCTGTGGTGGGCCGATCGCCGAGTTGGCGTACGAACCGCCGCCGACTTGTCGCTACGCGACGCATGGTTGATTGGTGCGGCACAAGTATTGGCACTCAACCCGGGCACATCGCGCTCGGGCATCACCATTTCGGCAATGCGTCTGCTCGGCTACGAGCGTGCCGCAGCGGTTCGTATGTCGTTCGTGATGGGGGTGCCGATCATCGCGGGCGCCGGGGTATTCAAGGTTGGTTCACTCGTCGTCGACGGTATTCCCGAGGGATTGCTCGTGCCGATGCTCGTCGGTATCTCTGCTGCGGCCGTAACTGGTTGGTTGGCCATCAACGCACTGCAGCGACTCGCGGCCCGCAGCAACTTCAACGTGTTCGTGGTCTATCGAGTGGTGCTGGGGCTTGTCATCCTGAATCTCGCCGCTACCGGCCTGCGTTGATCGCCAGTACGTAACACAACACGCTGAGCGATAGTCCCGACGCGAGCGCCGCGCGTCGTAGCGCGGGTTCGGTGAGTAGCCGACGATCCAGATTGCGCCATGTCGAAGGGTTGATGAGTCGTTGCAACTGATGTTTCATGCCGAATTGTGTGCACGCAGTGTCGGTGGCGGCAACACGCCAGCATCACTGACCGACAGGGACGAACGTGTTGGTGAGCACTCAGCTCGTGGACGAGGTGCTTGCTGTACCACCGCCGGCTGAGCTACCCGACGACGATGCTGGTGGTGCAGTCGTAGAGGGTGTCGACGATGTCCCTGAGCCCGTCGTGCTCGAGCCACTGTCACCCGACGATGACTTCTCGCTACTTGCACCCGAACTCTCGGACTTGGTCGACTTTGATGTGGCTCCCGAATCGGTCTTGTAGAACCCCGAACCCTTGAAGGTGATGCCAACAGGAGTAAACACCTTCTTTACGGGTCGCAGGCTGCCGTCGCTGGGGTGCGGTGCCTCAGTAAGGGGTGCGTCGTCGAACGACTGGCGAACTTCGATGGTCTCGCCGGTGTCAATGAAGCGATACACATAGGTCGGCATAGGGCTTCAAAGTCTACGATGAGGCGATGCCCGTGCGCATTGCCGTGATACCTGCCGCGGGGCTCGGCACACGATTTCATCCCGTGTCGAAGATCGTTCCCAAGGAACTCCTTCCCGTCTTCGACACCGCGTCGTTGCAGCACACGGTGCAAGAGGCGATCCACGCCGGCATCGAACACATCGTCATCGTCTCGAATCGCACGAAAGAAGCCATCGAAGCATTCGCCAATCAATTGGGTTCGGTCGCGCGCGTCAGCGTGGTGAATCAAGACGCTCCGCGAGGTCTGGGTCACGCCGTGGAGTGTGCACGGGAAGCCATCGGTGATGCGCCTTTTGCAGTGCTGTTGCCCGACGAACTCATGGGTGACAGCACGACACTGCGCGACCTCATCGCCGAGCATGAGGTGAGCGACAAATCGGTCATTGCGCTCAAACGTGTACCGCGTGCCGAAGTGTCGGCATACGGTTGCGTTACACCGCAGGGAGTTCCCGATGCGACGGGCAAGGTGGGGGTACGCGACGTCATCGAGAAGCCGAACGCAGCCGACGCGCCGAGTGATTTGGTGATCATCGGTCGCTATGTTTTCGGACGCGAAATCTGGGGGCACCTCGCATCGTTGAAGCCCGCAACTGGTGGCGAGTTGCAACTGAGCGATGCCATCGCCTCGTTGGCACGCAAGGGTGGTGTCGTCGGAATGATCGGTCGCAGCTCACGACACGACACCGGAACGCCACTCGGCATGTTGACGGCCTCGATTGATGCAGCACTCAAGCGGCGAGACGTTGCGCCACAACTTCGCTCGTGGCTTGAGCGCCGACTCAATGAGAACCCCTCATCAGACAACACAACGAGGTGATGCCATGTCGTACTTGAAACCGAATGTCAGCCCGGCGCAAGCGGGCTTCGACGCCGTACGACTTCGCCGTCTTGATTCGTATTTTGAGCAGTACGTGAATGACGGCCGTTTGCCTGGCTTCCAACTCGTCGTGTCGCGACGCGGTGACGTGGTGCATCACCACTGTTATGGCAAGCGCGATGTTGAGGCCGGACTCGCGGTCGAGCATGACACGATCTGGCGCATTTACTCAATGACCAAGCCGATCACGTCGGTGGCGCTGATGATGCTGGTCGAAGAAGGCAAGTTGCTGCTCACCGACCCGGTGAGCATCTACATACCGAGCTTCGGCGCGGCGCGAGTGTGGCGTTCGAGCTCGATCGTGAAGCCCATCACCGAGCCCGTCACCGAACCGATGCTCGTCTGGCACCTACTCACGCACACCGCAGGCCTGACCTATGGATTCCTCTATCAGTCGGCGGTCGACGACTTGTATCGCCGTGCCGGCTACGAGTGGGGAGTACCAAAGGACACGACGCTCGCCCAAGCGTGCGACGCGTGGGCCGCTCTGCCCCTGCTGTTTCAG
>JBJTOX010000007.1:0-6517 GCA_046074785.1 Actinomycetota bacterium | reverse complement strand
CCAACATTAACGAAGTGATCCCCGTCGATTGGCAACACCTTGGCATTCGTTGCTTGTGCGAGCTGTCGTTGCTTGCGTGGTGACACCAGCTGGTCCTTCGTCGTAAGGACGACACAGGTTGGCACGGCAAGTGTCGCGACCCATGGGCGGGCGTCGAACTTCGAGATGGCACGTCCTGCCTGCGCCATCTGCCAGGCATCGTTGCGACGCCACTCCGCCATCATCCAGCCGAGATGAGCCCGCAGTGGATGTCGCCGTGAAACGCGTCGTGAAAAGACGAAGCGGATCGTGCTCGGACGAATCAATCGCCGGGTGACGGGCCCCAGTGCTCTCGAGACACGAAAACGCGCCCGTTCTCGCCGAGAGGCACACCACTCGAGTGCGGTTGCCTGCAGCACCAATCCTGAGACGAGGTGCGGGTGACGGCGGGCCAACAACAACGAAATCGGACCACCCATCGAATAGCCGACGGCAATCACCGACGAGACACCCATCGCGACACAAACCGCAGCGGCATCATCGGCACAGTCTTCGAGCGTGAAGTCGAAATCAGTACGGATCCCCCGACCGTGACCCCTGTGATCAATACCGATGACTGACGCTTGATGGCTGAGTTCTTCGTAGGCGGTGAAGAACTGCAGGTCACTGGACGCGGTCCAACCATGCATCAGAAGAACGGTTGGTGCAGTCGGGTCGCTGTGCCGATGATGTCGAAGGAAGAACTCCCCGCGACCGGGGATTGACACCGTTCGTGCGGGCAGAAGGAACGGTGGATCGATGTCGTAGCGCTTGCTCATCCGAGAGCCGATCCGACGAACTCGTGAAGGTGCAGTCCCGCATCCACCACATCGCGCAACACCGAAGCGTTCGGTGACTCGTCATCACCCAAAACACGTGCTCCGCTTGGGAATTCGCCGACGACAATCGCGCGTGCAACGGTTGCGGCGACCAAACCTGCCACGTGGGCCACCCGATCGGCGACTCCCACCACCTCGACATGGCGCATCTCGTCGCGCCAGCCCCGAACTTCGACGCGCAAGGCTCCGATGCCGCCCTCGGCATGCGGTGGAGTGAGCATCGGTAATCGCGCGGTGAGTCGATCGCGACGATTGGCCGACATGCGCACCGAAACCCGCACGAGCTCGGGGATCGCCTGGTGGAGAGCGACCGGATCGGCGAGCTCGGCGCGGTAGCAGTCGCGCGGTCCGACCGGATCGGGAAACCAACAGAGCTCACGACCACTGCCGGCGGGACGTCGCAACCAATCGCCGTCATGCCAACCAATCGATTGACCTGCAAGGGCGCGGTGGTGTTGTTGTGCGCACGCTGGACCTGCCGTGCCGTGAACGGCAATGTGCGCTTCATCGATCGCACTGAATCGCGTCGACATCATCCGAACGAGCAATCCCGACAAGCCCGGCGACATCGTGGCGCCGATCACCAGAGTGCGACCTTGTTGGCGGGCAAGGGAGTCGAGATCGAGCATCGCCAGGGTGTCGTCGAGGTCGTCACTACATGACACGACACTGACCCCCGCTTCCAACAATCGCCGGGCTGCCTTGGCATGTGGCGCCGGACAAGCAAGCACAACGAGTTCACTTTCGAACATTGAATTCACTCCGGCCGACACCACACGGGCCGATGGAGTCGACACCCGAGAGGCGAGGCGTGCAGCAGCCGCACCGTTCGAGTCGTTGATTGACACTTGTGCCTGTCCATTGCCGACGAGGGTGTCTACAACGTGCGTACCGACCAGGCCTGCGCCGATCACACCGATCATCTGGAACTCACTTGGGTGGGTCGTAGGTTCGCCAACCACCCTGCTTGGTGGTGACGCGTTGTTTACCGCTGCCGCCGAATCGCAGAATGCCAACGACCGCGCTGGCAACGGAGAGCACGAGGAGCACTCGACGGAAGAGTTTCATCGTGGGACGTCCTTGTTCGTGGGGCTAATTGGAGTCGAACCAACGACCTCATCCTTATCAGGGATGCGCTCTAACCAACTGAGCTATAGCCCCTTATCGGGAACTTCATCCTACGGGGCTTCGACGTCGCCTGGCTCGAGCACCACTTCCTCTTCGAGCACGCTGACCCGTACTCCACCAACCAGTTCAGTGATGAGGTTGAACATCACCGCACCGATTACCCATGCGGCCGTGCCGAGAAGCGCGGCAAGCAGTCCGAATGCGGCAAAGTTCGTGAACAGCGACGAGCCATCAAACGAGAACGTCTCCCAACCGAAGGATTCAAAGAAGCTCTCGACGTTGTCGATGGTGCCGGTGGAGTTGGCGACGGCCCACAAGAGCGATACAGCAATGAGCGCCACGACATACAACACCAGGTGAAAGACGAGACCAACCTTGAAAATGCTCCATACATCGATGTCGCGAATGACGCGAGTGACCCGTCGTAACCGAGGACGAGACATTCGTGATCCGCGAGATGATGAGGTGGTGTCACTCATTCGAATGGTTCAAGTGTACGACGATGGTCGACGGCGCTCGCTTCTGCGGTGACACCGTCGCGGGTTACGGCGACCGTCACCATTGCTTCATGATGCTCAACCGAATATGAATCAACCGAGTGCTGACGGACGAGAACGTTGAGATCGGCGTCGAGCAGTACGGCGATGGCCAATGCTTCGGCCGCCGTTCTGGCGAGTTGTCGTTCTCGCAACGACGCCACGACGTCTCCGAGCACGAGCGTTGCCACGGCAACGAGCGCAACGATTGCGGCAGCCAACGGCGTAGCCGACCCCCGGTCGTAGCGCACGGCGGATGCGGCTTTATTGTTCGTCGCCGGCAAAGATCGGCGCCACCGAGGCAACGACCTGACCAGCTTCGAGCGTCATGACGCGCACGCCAGTGGCGGCACGACCCTGGCTCGAGATTTCACGCACCGGCATACGAATGGTCGTGCCACCCGAGGCAACGACGACGATCTCGTCTTCAAGACCAACCATGAACGCCGCAACGACGCGACCCTTCTTGCCCGTGAGCTTGATGCCGATCATGCCCATGCCACCACGGCCCTTGCGGGCAAAGTGGGTGATTTGCGTGCGCTTACCGTAGCCAGACTCGGTAACGATGAGGATAGAAGCCTCGTCGCGTGCAACATCGACCGACACCACTTCGTCGGTGCCACGCAACTTCATACCGCGCACTCCGGCCGCCGAGCGCCCCATCGGACGCACGAGCTTCTCGCTGAAACGGATGGTCTGGCCACCACGACTCACCATGAAAACATCGTCTGTTCCGTTGGTTTCGATGACGCGCACGAGTTCGTCCTTCGGACGCAACTTGAGAGCAATCAAACCGTCGCGGCGACTCGAGTCGTACTCGTCGAACTTGGTCTTCTTCACCTGACCTTGCTTGGTTGCGAAGAAGAGATACCGCTCACCCGGGAACTCGCGTGTATCGATGATCGCCTGAATGGTCTCACCCGATTGCAGTGGCAACAAGTTGACGATCGGAATGCCCTTGGCGGTGCGCTCGCGTTCGGGAACCTCGAGTGCACGCAAGCGATAGACACGACCGCGATTGGAGAAGAACAACAGGTACGCGTGTGCCGTGGTGAAGATGACGTGACGCACGATGTCGTCGCTCTTCAATCGGGCGCCGCTTACACCGCGACCTCCACGACCCTGTGTGCGGAACGAATCCGCCGACACGGCCTTGATGTACTGCTCTTGTGTCATCACGATGACGAGTTCTTTGTCTTCGACGAGGTCTTCGACCCCCATTTCACCGACGTCGGCCGCAATCTGGCAGACGCGGGGGGTGGCGAACGTTTCTTTCACCTTGGTGAGCTCGCCGGAGATGACTGCGCGCAGCTTCTTGTCGTCCTCGAGGATTGCGGTGAGTTCCTTGATGCGGGCGCGGATCTCTTTCTGCTCGGCTTCAAGGTCGATACGTGACAACTTCGTGAGTTGGCGTAGCTGCATGTCGAGGATGTCGATGGCCTGACGCTCGCTGAAACCGAACTTCTTGCTCATCAACGCCTCTTTGGCGGCATTGGCATCTTCACTGGCGCGGATCACCTTGATGACTTCGTCGATGACGTTGAGCGCCTTGAGACGACCTTCGAGGATGTGGTTGCGTTCCCTCGCCTTGTCGAGACGGAACTGGCTGCGGCGAGTGATGACTTCGATCTGGTGGCTGATGTAACCCGCGAGCGCATCGCGCAGGTTGAGCGTGCGCGGCACGCCGTCGACGAGCGCCACCATGTTGACCGGGAACTGGCTCTGCAACTGGGTGTTCTTGAAGAGGTTGTTCATTACCACGTTGGCATTGGCATCACGCTTCAGGGTGATGATGAGATTGGTGGTGCCGCCCGCCGAGTTGTCGTTGACGTCGGCGATGCCGTCGAGACCGTCATTGTCGACGAGTTCTTGGATTCGGGCGGCGATCGACGAACAGCTCGCTTGGTACGGCAATTCTGAGACGACGATGCGCATCTGACCGCGCTGACCTTCTTCGATCGACACCTTGGCGCGCATCTTGATGCTGCCGCGACCCGTCTTGTAGGCCTCGGTAATGCCTTCACGCCCGAGAATGAGCCCGCCCGTCGGGAAGTCGGGACCCTTCACGAACTTCATCAGATCCTTCACCGTGGCCTCGGGGTTGTCGACCAAGTGCAAGGTGGCATCGATGATCTCGCCCAGGTTGTGCGGTGGAATCGACGTGGCCATACCCACTGCGATGCCCTGCGAACCATTGACGAGCAAGTTGGGGAAGCGGGCCGGCAATACCGTGGGTTCTTCGGTGGTGCCGTCGTAGTTGGGCATCAAGTCGACGGTGTTTTCTTCGATGTCGGCGAGCAACTGCATGGCAAGCGGATGCAGTCGCGCCTCGGTGTAGCGACTGGCGGCCGGACCAAAGTCGGGTGAGCCGTAGTTGCCGTGGAAGTCGATGAGTGGGTGACGTAACGAGAACGGCTGTGCCATGCGCACCAAAGCGTCGTAGATCGCGCCGTCACCGTGCGGGTGATAGCGGGCCATCGTGTCGCCGGTGACGCGGGCGCACTTCACGTACGGCCGGTCGGGGCGGAAGCCCTGTTGGTCCATGTCCCAGATGATGCGGCGGTGCACCGGCTTCAAACCGTCGCGTACATCGGGCAGGGCACGCGAGACGATCGTCGAAATCGCGTAGTCGAGAAACGAACGCTCCATCTCTTCTTGCAATTGGATGGGTTGCACCGAATCTCCCGACGACAGCGGCAGTTGCGACGAGCCGTTGCCGTCACCCGCACCGCCCTTGCCGCGACCCGGTTTGGTTGATGTCTTGTCGGGTGTGTCGCTCTTCTTCTTTGCCATGGTGCTGCCTTCGTCGCCTTAGAAGTCGAGGTTGCGCACGTCGCGTGCGTTGGTGGTGATGAACTCTTTGCGCATCTCGACGTCGTCACCCATGAGCACACTCATGATGTTTTCTGCTTCGGCGGCTTCGTCGACGGTGATCTGCAACAGCGTGCGCGTCTCGGCATCCATCGTGGTGCCCTTCAGTTCCTGCCAGTCCATCTCGCCAAGACCCTTCAGGCGTTGGAACTCCTTCTTGTGGTTGGCGTGTTCCTTCAAGAAGGCGGTCTTTGCAGTGTCATCCTTCAGGTAGATCTTCTCTTTGCCGACCTCGGTGGAATACAACGGCGGTTGCGCGATGTAGATGAAACCGCTCTCGACCATCGGTCGCATCTGTCGATAGAAGAATGTGAGCAGCAGCGTGCGGATGTGGCTGCCGTCGACGTCGGCGTCGGCAAGGATGATGACCTTGTGGTACCGCGCTTTTTCGACGTTGAACTCGTCGTTGCCGACACCGCCACCGATCGCGGTGATGAGCGCCTGAATCTCGTTGTTCTTCAACATCTTGTCGAGTCGTGCGCGCTCGACGTTGAGGATCTTGCCGCGGATCGGGAGGATTGCCTGCGTACGCGGGTCGCGTGCATCGACCGCAGTGCCGCCGGCGGAATCGCCTTCGACGATGAAGAGCTCGCTTTCGGCCGGGTCACCGCTGGTGCAGTCCTTCAACTTGTCGGGCATTCCTGCACCTGACAGCGCGGTCTTGCGACGAATCGCGTTGCGCGCGTTCTTGGCTGCGATTCGTGCCTGTGCGGCAGCCACCGCTTTTTTCACCACGCGATTGGCTTCGGTGGGGTTCTCTTGGAACCACTCTTCGAGTTTGGTGTTGGTTTCTTTCTGCACGAACGAGCGCATCGATACGTTGCCGAGCTTGGCCTTGGTTTGCCCCTCGAACTGTGGCTCACGCAACTTCACCGACACCACCGCGGTGATGCCCTCGCGAATGTCTTCGCCGAGCAGGTTCTCGTCCTTTTCTTTGAGACCGCCGGATGCACGGGCGTATTTGTTGACCACTGATGTGAGGGCGGTCTTGAACCCTTCGACGTGCATGCCTCCTTCGACGGTGGAGATGCCGTTGGCGTAGCCGTAGATGCCCTCGTAATACCCCGTGTTCCACTGCAACGCGATGTCGAGCGTCTGGTCGTCTTCCGACGCCTCGTAATGCGC
>JBJTOX010000006.1:0-4480 GCA_046074785.1 Actinomycetota bacterium | reverse complement strand
ACATCGCCAAGGCAGGGCAGTGATGGCGACCAAGACGACATCAGCGAGTGTGCTTGAGATCAGCGATCTGCACGCAACAGCGGGTGACGCTCACATCCTGAACGGCATCAATCTCACCGTGCGTTCCGGCGAGGTGCATGCAGTGATGGGGCCCAATGGCGCTGGCAAGTCGACGCTGTCAGCCACCATCATGGGAAAGCTCGGCTACTCGGTAACGAGCGGCAGTATCACGCTCGACGGCGCCGACGTACTCGCAATGCCCACCTGGAAGCGGGCGCTCGCCGGCCTGCACCTCGTGATGCAGTATCCGACCGAGATTCCCGGTGTCGGTATCGACGAGATGCTCGGTGAGGCGCTCGCTGAACGGGGGATTGCCCGCGACGCCCTTACAGCGGCCATCAGTAACGAGGCTTCACGCATCGGTTTGGATGAGTCACTCATTCACCGCTCGGTGAACGTCGACTTCTCGGGTGGCGAGAAGAAGCGAAACGAGACACTTCAACTCGCGGTGCTGAAGCCGCGCATCGTGGTGCTCGACGAACTCGACTCAGGTCTCGATATCGATGCGTTGCGTGATTGCGCACGACGCGTTGAAGAAGCCACGAAAGAAGACCATCTCGGTGTGCTGGTCATCACGCACTACAGCCGAATCTTTGCCGACTTGCAACCCGACTTCGTGCACATCTTGGCGAAAGGTCGCATCGTTGCCAGTGGCGGGCCGGAACTTGCCGATCGCCTCGAGCGCGACGGCTATGACGCGTTCACCGCGTAACGCCATTCAGTGAAGCCAAACACCACAAATTGGTGGTGACATGGCGCCCCCGAAGGGGAGTGGAGAAAAAACGAAAGGGCCGGCCCTTTCGGGCCGGCCCCGTCGTTACGACGTAAATCGTTGCTTACTTGGTGAAGCCGACCTTCGTCCAGTCAAGGGACGTGAAGCCGAATGCACCGAAGTTGGCGACGTTCTTCGGAACGCCGACCACGTTGTTGCGCTGGAACAGCGTGATCGAGTGCACCAACTCGTAGGCCTTCTTGCTCGCCTCGTTGGCGAACTGACAGCGCTTCTTCGGGTCGAGGATGCTATTCGCCTTGGCGAACAGACCGTCGATCTCCGCAGAGCCGATGTTGCCGAAGTTCTGCGCAGCGCCGACTCGGAAGATGTTGCTCGTCGACGAGATTGGGAAGTTCGTTCCCACCCATGCGAAGAGCGCCATTTCAAAGTTCGAAACAAGCACGTACTTGGCGAAGTAGTCGGCGCTCGGGATCAGGGTCGGAACCAGCTCAATGCCGGCTTCCTTCGCCTGGGCCGAAGCCAACAGCACGGTGTCACGACGGTTGTCGTTGTTGCTCGGGTAGATGAGGTTCACCGACAGACGAGTGCCGCCCTTGGCGTAGATGCCATCGGCACCCTTGGTCCAGCCTGCGCCGGTCAACAGGGCCTGCGCAGCAGCGACGTCGCGCTTGCCGAGTTTGCCCGTGTTGTCCTGCGTGCACGCTGTACCGTCAAGGAACACGTTGTTGTTGTTCGGCTTCACCTTCGGATCGACGATGCCCTGAATTGCCGTGGCGATGGCCTGACGGTCAATCGAGAGCATGATCGCCTGGCGAACCGCGACTTCCTTCGTCACTGCGGTCGGAGGTCCGAACGTGAAGTGCTCGTGGGTCGGGGCCTTGGCGACGCGCACCGAAATCTTGCTGCTCTCGCGAGCCTGCTTCAGTGCGTTGATGTCGTTACCGATGTCCATGTAGTCGATCTCGCCGTTTAGCAACGCGGCAATCTGCGCTGCCTGTGGGAGAGCCTTGAACACGATCTTGTCGAGGACGGGCTTGTCACCCCACCACTTGGGGTCGCGCTCGACGGTGATCAAACGACCGACCTTGTCGAGGAACGATGAAGCACCCTTGCCGGAGGCCGGACGGAAAGGTCCAGCCGTGACGGTCGGGCCGTTCTTCCACGAGTCATTGAATGCCTCAGGCGTCGCAGTGAGCGACGCGGGCTTCAGACCGCCGAAGAGTGGCTGCCAGTCGGCATAGGTCTCCTTGAAGGTGACGACGACCTGGTTGGCGTTGGCGCCGCGCTTGATCGACTCGATCTTCTCGTAACCGACCGACGACGTGATCTTGTACGCCTTGTTCTCGCCCTTCAGGGCGTTCCACATGCCGACGAAGTCAGCGAGACCAATCGTCTTGCCGTCAGACCACTTGGCCTTCGGGTTCAAGTCGTAGGTCACCGTCTGCTTGCCACCGACGCGACCAGCCTTGATGCTCGTTGCGTAGTTGGTGTCGACTTGGATTCTGGCGTCCTTGTCGAAATAGATGTAGCCCGGAAGCATGGTGCCCATCACCTGCGAGCAGTTGAGGAGGTTGCCCTCAATTGCGCTGGTGTTGAAGTTCGGGCAGATGTCCACCTGCACGAAGCGGAACGTGCCGCCTTGCTTCAATTGCGAGACCGGCTTCTCGTTGATTTGACGAGAACCGCCCTCCTTCGCCGAGGCCTGGTTGCCCAGACCCATCGGCGCGACGAGTGCCAGCGCAAACGCGGCGGCAATCGCCTTCTTCATGGTCTTCACTTTCACGTGATCCCCTCTCGGATGTGTTGATATGACACGCGAGTGGGCGATCCGGGCGAACCCTGATTTCCCCCTCGAGTTGGTGAAGTCAGGCTAAGCGGGGAGTTACCGATTGTCTACCTGTGATTCACCTAGGGAAATCGACCCTAAATACCCACTACGACAGTGGCGGGGGCGTGGTTACGCCGTTTGAGGGGTCGTGAAACGGGTTGGATGTTGGCACGGCGGTCCCCGTCCGTGACTATCGTGAGTACGCCCAGCCAACGGGCAGGTCACAAGGGGAAGAGGGGACACGGGTGCTGGGCTACATCCTTCGGCGGTTGCTGAACACCATCGTGATGGTGATCATCGCTTCAACCGCCGGGTACTTTCTGGCCTCAACTGCGCTCTTCCCGCGCGGCAACTACGAAGCGGCCAATCCGCCGATTCCGAAGGAGTCGATCGATGCGGTGCTGAATCGGTCGAACGTCAACGACGAAGTGCCGCTGCTCGAGCGTTACGGCACATGGGCGAGCCATGTGATTCGAGGTGACTTCGGCCTTGACCTCGATGGAAATCGCATCAATGAAGAATTCGGCCGTCGTATCTGGGTGAGTTTGCGGCTCCTCATCATCGGTTCGATCATCGGCGCGACGATAGGTGTGCTCGTCGGTGTGGTGAGCGCCGTACGGCAATACAAGGTGTTCGACCGAAGTTTCAGTCTTGCTGCATATTTCTTGTTGTCGACACCGGTGTTCTTGTTGGCCATCTTGCTCAAGTTCGGTGGCATCAAGTTCAACGACTGGATTGGCACCACATTCTTTTTCACACAGGGCGAGTACTCGGCGGGGTTTGAGGGTTCGACCTTCGACTTCTTCATCAACCGTCTGCAGCACTTGATTCTGCCGACGCTCTCCATTGCGCTGGGCAGTATCGCCTTCTACTCGCGCTACCAGCGCAACTCGATGCTCGACGTGTTGTCGAGTGATCACTTGCGCACTGCACGCGCAAAGGGCCTCACCAAACGGCAGTCATTGTTCCGACACGGCTTGCGAGTTGCAATTTCGCCCATGGCGACATTCTTCGCCTACGGCTTTGGCTTGCTCGTTGCAGGAGCTGCGTTTACCGAAACCATTTACGGTTGGTTCGGAATGGGCCAGTGGTTCATTACGGCAGTCGGCAAGAACGACATCAACTCGGTAACTGCCGTGGTGACATTCACTTCAGTGCTCGTGTTGTTTTCCGGATTCTTGGCCGACGTGGTGCTCGTCGCACTCGACCCCCGGGTGAGGTCGCGCTAATGGCAACCGTGAGTACTTCAACCGCTGCCGGCGCTGACGGTCTCAGCGGAAATCGTCTGTCGCGCGGTGCGCTGATTCGTCGACGCTTTGTCCGCAACAAGTTGGCGGTGTTTGGTCTGGTCATCATCGTGTTGATGTTTCTGGCTGCATTCGTTGGTCCGTACTTCAGCAAGTGGAGCTACACGGACAATGACTTCGATTATCTGCTTTCTCCGCCGTCGAGCGAGCATTGGTTTGGTACGACGCAAGTCGGTGTCGACGTGTTCGCCCAAACCATGCGCGGCCTGCAAAAGTCACTGATTATCGGCCTTTTGGTGGCCATCTTCTCCACCAGCCTGTCGGCCTTCATCGGTTCAGTAGCTGGTTACGTGGGTGGCCGCACCGATCGCGGCATCATGTGGGTCGTCGACGTCCTGCTCGTCATTCCGTCACTGTTGATCTTGGTGATTCTCTCGCGCTATTACCAAGGCAGATCGTGGCTCTTGCTGGTGGTGGGTCTCACCATCTTCGACTGGATGATCACGTCACGTGTCGTGCGCGGGTTGGCCATGAGTTTGATAGAGCGTGACTTCGTGCGTGCCGCGCGATACATGTGCGTTCCCACCCGCAAGATCATCGCCCGGCACTTGC
>JBJTOX010000005.1:0-5694 GCA_046074785.1 Actinomycetota bacterium | reverse complement strand
GACCGACGTTCCACTACAACTGGCTTGGCCACGAGCATTACGTCGCTCAATCAACCGCACCACTCACCCCGGGCCGACACCGTGTGGTGGTGGATTTCGTCTACGACGGCGGCTTCGGCGCGGGTGGCGATGCCGTGCTGTCGGTTGATGATGCGGCAGTTGCCACAGTGCGACTCCAGCACACCGTGCAAGTGGTGTTCTCGATGAGTGGTGAGACGTTCGACGTCGGGCTCGATTCGGGTGCCGTGGTCGGCAACTACCCGCACGTGTACCGATTCACCGGGGAGATTCACTCGGTGTTGCTCGAGCGTCTGAGCGAACCGTCACCAGAGATCAAGGCATTGGTGGCCGGCGCCGAGTTTCGCGCCAGCTTGATGATTCAATAGCGAGCACCTCCTTCGCGCCTCGTCGCGACACGTGCACGTATGACAGACTGACGGCGCATGGCAAAGCTCGGTTACAACACCGGTTATTGGGGTTCAGGTCCGCCGTCGGGTGTGGTGGAAGCAGTGAAGGAAGCCGACAAACTCGGCTTTCACTCATTGTGGACCGCCGAGGCCTACGGCAGCGATGCGCTCACGCCGCTCGCCTGGTGGGGTTCGCAAACCAAACAAATCAAACTCGGCACCGGCATCGTGCAGATGAGCGCCCGCACACCTGCGGCAACCGCGATGTCGGCGATGACGCTCGATCACTTGAGCGAGGGCCGCATGATTCTCGGGCTCGGCGCATCGGGCCCGCAGGTGGTCGAGGGTTGGTACGGCCAGCCGTATCCCAAGCCGCTCGCTCGCACGCGTGAGTATGTCGACATCGTGCGCCGCATCGTGCGTCGTGACGAACCCGTCGATTTTCACGGTGAGTTCTATGACATGCCGCTTCGCGACGGCGGTCTCGGGCTCGGCAAGGCGCTGAAGAGCACGATCCATCCGTTCCGTAAAGAGATTCCGATTTATCTCGCGGCCGAAGGTCCGAAGAACGTGGCGCTCGCCGCCGAGATCTGCGATGGTTGGTTGCCGCTCTTTTATTCACCGAAAGACGACGCGCACTACCGCCGTTGTCTCGACGAGGGTTTCAAGAAGTCGGGCGATGCGTCGAAGCGCGAACGATTCGAAGTGGTGTCGTCGTTGTTCGTGGTGCCCGGTGACGACACCGAGAAGTGTGCCGACTTCATTCGCCCGTTCGTTGCGTTGTACGCCGGCGGAATGGGTGCAAAGGGGGCGAACTTTCACTTCGAGGTGTTTGCGCGCATGGGCTGGGAGCACATCGCCACGCAGGTGCAAGAGCTCTATCTGCAGGGCAAGAAGAAAGAAGCCGCCGCGCTGATCCCACTCGAGATGGTGGAAGACGTGGCACTCGTCGGCCCGATGGACAAGATCAAAGCCGAACTACCGAAGTGGAAAGACACCGCGGTGACCACGTTCTTGGTGGGCGGCCCGGCATCGTTCTTGTCGATGTACGCCGATTTACTGGCGTAGTTAGTCGCAGCAGTGAGCGACGCGGCGAACTAGTCGCAGCAACTGTCGCGCCAGCCGCAGCCACCGCACTTGTAGTGCGCGTGTTCGGGGTGCAACGCATGCCCACATTGCGGGCACTCAGAAAAAATCGCGAACCGAGTCGAGCAGGTGTCGGCGGTGGGCGCCGACGATTCATGTGACGCAATCGACGCACTGTTGGCACGGGGCGAGGTCATCAACGACATAGGTTAGAAGACCGCGGTTCGCACATGACTGATAGTTCACCCCTCGCTACCGAGACAGGTGAACTCCCCGTTCTTCGACCCGGCAGTGCGCGTTCGGCGCTATCGCATGAGCAGTTTCGGCGCATCTTCATCGCGTCATTTGGCTCGAACATCGGCTCGTGGATTCAAAATGTGGTGTTGCCCATCTATATCTATGAGCGCACCGGCAAGGCGTCGATTGTTGCGTTGCTCATCCTGGCGCAGATGGGGCCGTTGCTCTTGCTGGCGATTCCTGCCGGCGTGATTGCTGATGCAGTCGACCGCCGCAAGTGGCTGACGGCGATGCAATTGGTGATGTTGACGTTCTCCGTGGTGCTTGCTGCGCTCGCGCGAGTGGATGCACCGATTTGGGCCATCTTCTTGGCGCAACTCGGTGTTGGTATCGGTGGGGCGCTCAACATGCCCGCATGGTCGGCGCTGTTGCCGTCGCTCGTGCCCCATGCCGATCTGCCGGGGGCAATGTCGTTGAACTCCACGTTGATCAACGGTTCGCGCGTCGTGGGGCCGATTCTCGTTGCGCTCTTCACTCCGCTTGGTGCTGAGGCGTGGCATTTCTTTGCGTTCAACGCGTTCACCTATTTGTTGGTGGTGTGGGCGTTGTCGCGCACCGCCACCCCACGACACACCGCCGACAACACGCGCGGGTGGCAGCGCTTTACCTTTGCGTTTCGTGTGGCACGCGATCGACCCGCCGTTCGCCGATTGATTCTGACGCTGGCGTTGTATTCGCTGATCTCCCTGCCTTACATCGGGTTGTTCCCGGCGGTTGCAGAAATGAACTTCGGAATCGACGGCTCCACCGCAACCTACAAATGGCTGTACGCAGTCTGGGCGCTCGGCGCTGCACTCGGGGGCTTGGCGCTCGGCACCTTGTTTGTGGGGCGTGATCCGCGAGTGTTGATTCGTTTCGGGTTCGCCGCCAACGCCGTGGCGATGCTCGCCTTCGCCGCATCGCGGAGTGTCGTACCGGCATTCGTGGCGGGCTTTGCGTTGGGCGTGTCGTACTTCTTCACCACAACGGCGATGTCTACGGTGATGCAGTCGCGTCTTGCCCCGCACGAACGCGGTCGCACGATGGCGCTGTGGTTCATGTCGTTCGGCGGCACCGTACCGATCGGCAACATGATCTTTGGTCCGCTCATCGACGCGTACGGCACTCGCTGGCTGTTATTCGTCGGTGCCGCCTGGGCCGTGGTGCTCGCGTGGTGGTGCGATATTCGTGCGATCGACGAGCGCGAGGCCCAGCCGAGCGCCTAGATCAATCGTCAGGGGTTCAGCCGAAGGCGTGAGCGAGTCGCTCGAGGCCGGCGACGCGTGAGCCTTTGACCAACACCGCATCACCTTCACCAAGTTCGGCCACTTGCACGAGTGCGGCTTGCAGCGTGACGGAATCGATGCCGTAAAGATTGGTTTCGACGGCAACAATCTCAATCTCGAGGCGTCGTGCGAGTGCAGCAATCGCACGATGAGCGATCTCGGGGTCTTTCAACTCCGCCATCACTCCGACGAATGCGATGCGTCGTCGTGCCGGCAACGCAGCAAGCGTCTCGAACGCCGCCGCCATCGACTTGGGGTTGGCGTTGTAAGCGTCATCGACGAGCGTGACGCCTCGCGCGGTGGTGCGCACACTCATGCGATTGGGCGACATCGGCGCCGATGAGATTGCTGCAGCCGCCTTCTGCACGTCAACACCGCATACACCAGCAGCCGCAATCGCCGCCGCCGCGTTGCTGGCACTGTGTCGACCGGCAATCGGCAGCGTGAATGAAACGTCACCCCATGGCGTGGTGAGATCGACTCGGGCATGAGCGCGCTCGTCGAGCGACACGTTCACGATGCGCACGGTCGATGCCTTGTCTTCGCCGAAGGTGATGACACGCGCCGAGGTTCGTGCCTGCATGGCGACGACTCGCTCATCGTCGGCATTCAGGATGGCAACGCCGTCACTTGGCAACGCTTCGACGAGTTCGCCTTTTGCGCGCGCGATGCCGTCGAGGTTGTCGAGCAGCGCGCTGTGCGCCTCGGCCACTGCGGTGACGACGCCGATTCGCGGTAGACCCACCTCGGTGAGTCGCGTGATTTCACCGTGGCCGCGCATGCCCATCTCGAGCACCAGCGCCTCGCAGTCGTCGGGGGCATTGAGAATGGTGATCGGCACTCCCTGATCGTTGTTGAAAGACCGCGAACTTGCCGCCACCTTGAGCGCCGAACCGATGGCGGCGGCGGCAAAATCCTTGGTGGTGGTCTTTCCGACCGAACCAGTGATGCCGACTACGCGGTGTTCCACTTTGCTGGTGAGCTGTTCACGCGCCCAACGCCCGAGTTTGCGCAACGCCTCGATGGTGTCGGGCACGACGATGGCGGTGCCGCGTCCAGGGTCGCGAGACGTGAGATAAGCACCCGCGCCACGGCCGAGCGCATCGTCGATGAAGTCATGGCCATCACGTTCGGCGACCACGGGCACGAACAACTGCCCCATCACCAGATTGCGTGAATCGAACGAGGCACCAGCGAGATGAGCGTTCTTGCCGCTCAGACTGCCGCCGGTTGCGTGCGCCACGTCGGTCGCCATGAAGCGCATACGACTACCAAGCGTACGAGGCAAGTACCGTTGACATGAGTGAATTCGCGCTCGCGCACCCACGTAATCGTCATCTTCGGTGGCGAGTCGGCGGAACATGATGTGAGTTGCGTGACCGCGGCGCACGTGCTGCGCGCTCTTGATCCGCAGCGCTACGACGTGACCACCATCGCGATTTCGCGCAAGGGCGAGTGGATGCTGGCCGAGTCGGCCATGGCTGCATTGTCCCGAGGGCGTGATGCACTGCCGGAGAAACTCGAGGCGGCGGGACGTCCGTCATCGCTCGGTGAAGTGATCGCGAGTGCCGGCGGTGGTGGTGCGGGTGTCGGTGTGTCAGCCACCTCGAACACCGTCGTGCTGCCACTCCTGCACGGCCCGATGGGCGAAGACGGAACCGTGCAGGGAATGCTCGATCTCGCCCACGTTGCCTACGTCGGCGCAGGCGTGCTCGGCAGTGCGGTGTCGATGGACAAAGCGACGACCAAGCGCGTGCTCGCAGCCGAAGGCATCGCCCAGCCGAAGTTCGTCGCACTGCGCGAAGACGACATCCTCGGAGTTTCTGCGGCGACGAAGATTGCCGATGCAGTCGCGCAACTCGGTCTGCCCATGTTCGTGAAGCCGGCCAACATGGGCTCATCGGTCGGCGTCACCAAAGCAAAGACCGCTGACGAGGCGCTCGCTGCCGCTCGCACTGCGCTCGCCTACGACGAGTGGGTGTTGCTCGAAGAGGCAGTCGTCGGCCGCGAGATCGAGGTGTCGGTGCTCGGCAATCGCGAACCACGCGCATCAGTGGCCGGCGAAATCATTCCCGGTCGTGAGTTCTACGACTACGAAGACAAGTACATCGGTGACGGTGCGAAGTTGCTGGTGCCAGCGCCACTCACCGACCCTGAAGCGTCGACCGTCCGCGGCATGGCATTGCGCGTGTTTCGGGCGGTACGCGCCGAAGGAATGGCTCGTGTCGACTTCTTCTATGAAGAACGTCGCGCCGACGGCAGCAAGGGCCGCGGGTTCTTGTGCAATGAGATCAACACGATTCCGGGTTTTACGCCCATCTCGATGTATCCGAAATTGTGGCAAGCGTCAGGCTTGTCGTATTCGGCGCTCATCGACGAGTTGATCGACCTGGCGCTCGAGCGTCACGCACGACGCGCAAAATTCCGCACCACCCAGCGCTAATTCGCGCGGGTCAGCTGCCGGCGGGTGGGATGTTGATCTTCATCCCCGGCGCCAAGAACACGTTGATGCTCGGCCATTGATTTGCCGCCAACAGCGAATTGGTCGACACGCAGAACTTCTTGCGAATTGCCGAGAACGAGTCGCCGGCCTGCACCTCGTAGGTGCCAGCCGGACGGTTGCCGCAACCTGGTTTGCC
>JBJTOX010000004.1:0-23901 GCA_046074785.1 Actinomycetota bacterium | reverse complement strand
CGCTCGGCGCCGGCTACGCAGTCTGCGAACAGGCGTTCGCTTTGTGAACGCTTGCTCGGATACAGCAGTAGCGATGCTTTGGGGGGTGGTCATCAAAGCCTCCAGATCGCGCAGGGGGTGCGCCATCGGTCGGGGATGGGGTGGTAACACCCTACCGCTGTTTGTAATGAAACCGTAATAATTCGTGTCATTGTGCATATAGGCGACTTCACGCGGAAACAGGGCCGTACTACCGAATTCGGGGCTCTGGGCCCTGTGCGAGGCTGACAGGCGTGTCAGAACCCTGCGGAGCCGTGGTGCTCGCCGCTGGGGGCGGATCGCGCTTTGCTGGCGCCGCCCACAAGCTGCTGGTCGACATCAACGGCCTCCCGGTGCTGGCCTACGTCCTTCGTGCGGTTGAAGAAAGTGGTGTCTCCCCGGTGATCGTCGTGACTGGAGCCATCGACCTCTCCCCTGTGCTCGACGAGGCACGAGCGCGCCTGAAGGGTGGGCTCATCATCGTCCACAACGAACGCTGGCGCGAGGGGATGGCGACCTCACTGCAGTGCGCAGTTCATGAGGCTCGCGAACGTGGGCTCGCGGCCATCGTGGTGGGCCTTGGTGATCAACCCGGCATTCCGGCTGCTGCCTGGCGAGATGTCGCAGCGACGAACGCACCAATCGCCGTTGCAACCTACGCCGGCGTGCGACGAAACCCCGTTCGCATTCACGCCGAATTGTGGGATCAACTTCCCATTGCCGGCGACGAGGGCGCGCGCACGCTGATTCGAATCCGACCAGAACTCGTATCGGAAGTAGCCTGCGAGGGTAACGCCGACGACATCGACACCGCCGAGGATGTCCTGCGGTGGCAGCAACGTTCGGCGCATCGAGGTGACTGCTGATGGACCTACACCACGAATTCACCGTCGCCGTTCCGGCAGCCGACGCCTGGCGCATTCTCACCGATCTTGAGCGACTCGCACCGTGCCTGCCCGGTGCACAGCTCACCGAGGTGGAAGGTGAGACCTACCGCGGTCAAGTCAAGGTGAAGGTCGGACCGATTCTCGCGCAGTTCAAGGGGCAAGCATCGTTCGTCTCGCGCGACGACACCAACTTTCGTGCTGCGCTCAAGGCCGAAGGCCGTGACACGGGTGGCAAGGGCAATGCCTCCGCAACGATCACCGCACAGCTCGAGGCGACCGGACCCACCAGCGCAAAGTGCACGGTTGACACCCAGTTGAACATCTCCGGCAAGGTTGCCCAGTTCGGACGCGGAGCGCTTGCCGACGTTAGTGACAAGTTGCTGCTGCAGTTCGTCGACAACTTGAACGCACTCATCGCATCGCAACCGGCATCACACGAAGTGACGAACGCGTCGGCCGTGCGGAAGATCGAGTCCTCCGAAGAGGTAGCACCGCTCGACTTGCTCGACGCTGCTGGTGGAACGATCATCAAGCGTCTCGCACCGGTGCTCATCGTGATTGCCGCGGTGGTGGCAGCAGTTGTCGTCTTCCGCTGAATCAGCGACGGCGCTCGACGTCGAACGTGTAACACAATTGCTCGGTCGCCGACCACAAGGTGATTTCACCGTGGTGGTACGCAAGTCGAACGGCGACCCCCGTGTCGTGCGCAACGCACCTCTGCTGCACGACGGCACGCCAATGCCCACGCGGTTCTGGCTCGTCGACCCCGACGATGTGATTGCAGTGTCGCGACTCGAGGCTGCGGGCGGAGTCAACACCGCCGAAGCCGAGATCGACCCGCACTCTCTCGAACGAGCACATGCCGCATACGCAGCGGAACGCGACGCACATGTGCCGAGCGACCACGTTGGGCCACGGCCGTACGGAGGTGTTGCCGGCACTCGTCGCGGGGTCAAATGCCTGCATGCCCACTACGCGAGTTGGCTGGCTGGAAACGACGACCCCGTCGGGCAGTGGGTGGCAGACCGACTTGCAGCAGTACCAACCGCATGAGTGCAGGCAGCGGGATCGGCGAGAAGATCGACGATGGTGTCTATGCGGCAATTGACATCGGGTCGAACTCCACCAACCTTCTGGTTAGTGACGGGGCTGGACGCGAACTGACTCGCGAAGTGAACGTCACCGCACTCGGCGAAGGTGTTGCCTCATCGGGGGTGCTGTCGGAGGTGGCGATCGCTCGCACACTCGCGGTGATCGAGAGGTATGCGCGAACCATTGGCGAGCACGGGGCCGTCACCGCAATCACGGGCACTGCAGCCTGTCGCATGGCCGGCAACACACCGGAATTCTTTGCTCGAGTGCGACACCTCACAGGTGTCAACCCGCGACTGTTGAGCGGCGAAGAGGAAGCTCGGCTCGCATGGCAAGGCGCCGTTGCGAGCCTCCCTCCCAACGAGGGCTCGACGCTCGTCATCGATATCGGAGGGGCATCGACCGAACTCACGGTCGGTGACACCGAGGTGCAAGAGAGCGTCTCGCTGCCATTTGGCGTGGTCAGTCTCACCGAGGCCGAGTTACACGGCGACCCCCCGCGCGCCGAAGAACTCTCGAACGCGGTCTCGATGGTCGGTGACGCGGTCGACAATGCCGCGATCGAGCGCCCGCGGCTGGCTGAGGCGACCCGGGTCGTCGGCGTGGCGAGCAGCATCGTCACCATCGCTGCGGTCGAGCTCGGGTTACAGAAGTTTGATGCGACACGATTGCACGGCATGGTGCTCACCAAGGCGGCTGCCGAGGATGTCTTCCGAACGCTCGCGACCGAACGGCTTGCCGATCGGGTGCACAATCCCGGGCTCCCAGTGGAGCGGGCGGGGGTCATCGTGGGAGGATGTTGCGTACTGGTAGCCATCATGCGACGCCTTGGTATCGACGATCTCGTCGTCAGCACACACAACCTCATTGATGGCGTGCTCGCCGAACTGCGGGTAGGACGACGCGCATGAAGCCGTCGACGACGTCTCGTCGCAACGCACCGCATCCGGCCAGTCCCGGTTCGAACCCGCGACTGCATGGTCGACGGGTCATGCTTCGCCCACTGGTTGCGAGCGACTTCGACGCATACAGCGAGGTTCGTCGACGCAACGGGCGCTGGCTCACCGACTGGGAACCGTTGCGACCTTCGGCATTTGCCGACCCCGCGCTAAACGAGGAAGCATTCGAGCGTCGCTGCGACGTACGCGACCGCGAACGTGCGGCGGGTAGTTCGTACACCTTCGGCATCTTCATCGACTCGGTGTTCTGTGGCGAGATCAACCTCAACGGTGTTGCACGCGGCTCGATGCAGTCTGCGACCATCGGATACTGGATCGACCAGGCCCGTGCCGGACACGGCTACGTGCCGGAGGCAGTCGTCGTCTTGACGCGCTACGCCTTCGAGCAATTGCGACTCCATCGGCTGGAGATTTGCATCATCCCCCGCAACGAGAACAGCCTGCGCGTGGTCGAGAAACTTGACTGGCGTTACGAAGGTCGTGCCGAACGATTCCTGGAGATCAACGGCGTATGGGAAGACCACGACCGATTCGGATTCACGGCTGAAGAATGGGAAGAGCGCGCCGAAGCACTCTCGCGCGACTGGCTGTAATTCAGCGCTTCGAGATCTTTGCCTGCAGCGCCGCCAAGCGCTCGCGGAACCACGGCTGACGCGTCGACCACACCTGCGGTCCGAGTTCGAAGTCGACTGCTTCGGCATGGCTCGTTACCGCTCCGATCTCCATGACGGTCTTCTTGATCGACACGAGCAACTCCTTCGGTGCGGTCGCGGCCTTTGCGGCGAACTGACGGGCGGTCGGAAGCAGAGCGGCGTCGTCGACGCATTTCCACACCAAGCCGGCCCGAAGTGCAGCCTCACCGTCGAGCACCTCGCCGAATGCGACGGTAGCCATGGTCGTCTGCAATCCGGCGATGCGCAGTTGCATCCACGTATTGCCGCCCCCCGGATGCAGTCCGAGTTGCAGAAAGCGCGAATCAAATTTGGCGCTCTTTGCGGCGATGCGCACATCGCAGCCAAGCGCAAGGTTCATTCCGGCCCCGACCGCGGCGCCGTTGACGGCAGCTACGGTCGGTAGCGGGCTGCGGGCAACACGCAAGAAACCCTCGTAAATGCCCAGCAGCGACTCGCGCGTCGCCTCAGCGAGGTTGCCAAGATTCGCACCGGCGCAGAATGCCGGGGCTGCGCCCGTCACGATGACCGCGCGCACATCCGGGTCGGCTTCCGCCGCATCCATCGACGAGACGATCTGTGAAACCATCTCCGCCGTCATCGAATTGCGTTCCTCAGGATTGTTGAGTGTGAGTGTTGCGATACCATCACTCACTTCGTAGATCACCATCGCCACAGCCACGATTCTCGCACACTTGTAGCGTGAACTCGTGCTCGACCACGTCTTCACCGACGCCATCGGAGCTCTTCGCGACGCGTTCAGCAATGCGTTCCTCGAGCGTCAGGCGTTCGAAGAACACCTGCACTCCGATGTGCTACTTGGCGATCTCGTCTGGGCCACCAGTTACGGACTCCCCGGAGAAGGTCAGCCGCCACGAGTCGTGGCACACATTACTTTCACCTGGCCGTCCTGGAGCCAGGCGACGTATCGCGCATGGTACGTAGAAGAGATCTACCACGAGGCACCGGTCATCGAAATGGAGATTGTCTTCCGCCTGCAGCGTCTGTCAACCGCGCCGAATACATCGCTCATCGCCGGTGCGGCGGCTCTCACCAGTCCGCGGCTCGGTAGTCAACAACTCACGCGTGAGAGCATCAGCAGCGAGACGATTGCGGCAACCGACACGAACCGTCCAATTGATCACGCCGCTGAGATCGTCTATCACGGTGTCTACGAACTCGCCGAAGAAACGCTGGCCGACGGAACGAACGCACAGCTCGATGAACACTTCGGCTCGCTCGGTGGCTGGGTTGCCGCCACACTCGTGAAGCTCGGCGACCTGCAGTTCAGTTACCACCCCGCCGACGGCGAGAAATAGTTCTCAGCGCAATTCGTCGTGTAAGAGCGACGACAGGGCCACGTGCGGTCGCGGGCCGATGTGCATGATTACCTCGGCGGCACAGATGGTGCCGATCTCTGCGCACTGCTCATGCGACTTGCCGCGCGTGAGACCGTACAAGAAGCCGGCCGCAAACATGTCTCCGGCGCCAGTGGCATCGATGATCGGATCAACGGGCAGCGCAGGAACCTCGATGAATTCCCTTGGTGTCACCACTGCCGATCCGCGCTTGCTGCGAGTCACCACGGCGAGTGGACAGTGCTCGCGCAGCGATGCGACGGCGCGACTGAAGTCTTCCGTGTCGTAGAGCACCTGCAACTCCTGCTCGTTGGCGAACAACAAGTCGACTTCGTCCCGCACGAGGGCCTGGAAGTCGGCGTGATGTCGCTGCACGCAGAACGAATCAGACAGCGTGAGTGCCACCTTGCGACCGGCCTCGTGGGCGTATTGGGCGGCCACTCGAAACGCCTCTTTGGCATCGTTCTTGTCGTAGAGGTAGCCCTCGAGAAACACCCATTCGGCGCTCTGTACCGCTGGCTTGGAGATGTCTGCGGGGTGCAGCACGGCGCCGGCCCCGAGGTAGGTGCTCATCGTGCGCTGACCATCAGGGGTGACGACGATGACGCAGCGACCCGTCGGAAGTCCATGATCCTTCGGCGCCGGGAAGAATGACACCCCCGCACCCTGTAGGTCATCAGTAAAAACATTCCCCAACTCGTCGTTGGCGATCTTGCCGATGAATCCCGCGCGACCGCCGAGGCTGGCCAGACCGTGTGCTGTATTGGCCACCGAGCCGCCGCTTGTCATAATGCTCTTACCAACGCGCTCGAACAGGTACTGCGAGCGCTCGGCATCAACCAACATCATCGATGCCTTCGTGAGGTCGTGCGACGACAGGAAGTCCTCGGGAACCTGGGCAATCACGTCCACCATGGCATTTCCAATCGTGACGGCATCGAGCGTGGCAGGAGTCATGGCGATGTAACGAATAGAGAGTACTTCGGTACTAACTGTCAAAGGTCAATACGACTAGTTTTGAGAGTCGTTCAAATGGCTAGGGGAAAACACATGAAAGCGAAAACACTCACCGCTCAATTGAAGAAGGCGTCCAGCATCTCGGCACAGACCGTTGCAGACCGCCTCATCGCACACCGTACCGAGCGTGGATTCTCGCAAGCTCGACTCGCCGAACTCGCCGGCGTCGACCGTAAGACGATCAACCGAATTGAGAATGGTCACTTCTCGCCATCACTCGACACACTCACCCGACTCAGTGTCGTGTTGAAGTGCCGTCTCTCCGAGCTCGTTGAGGCTAAGCGCTCAAAGCGTTAGCGAGACCGTCGCTCGCTCATCGAGCGAGCGCGCTAATCAACTGCTGGCACGTATTGGCGATGTATTCGACATCGACTTTTGCTCGCTGTCGTGCCGACGCAACCGACGGACGTGACGTCTGATTGAACACCCGCAGCACCTCGTCTTTCCGGAGGGTGCTCGGCACGAGAGTCTCGAAGGCGTGTGCCAACTGCAGTCCGTCAGCGACGGGGAACGTCGACGGCGCATGTTTCGCGTCAACATGAACGCCACTCATGAACGTAAGCAAGTAGTCGTACCGCTCGGCCGTCTGCACACGGGGTAGTCGGTGATAGAGCACACCGCTTGCCGCAACTTGCCGCGAGAAGACCGGCCAACGCGTGGCATTTGCAACGCCGACAACGATGGGGATCTCGTCATCGATACGGCCGCGATTGGCGATGGTGATTCCCTCGTGCAGAAGATGTGCGGCGACCATTGAAGCGAACCGGGTCGTATCAGCGCACCACAACACAATCGTGTATGAACTACTCAGAATATGTACCACGCTTGTTGCGTACCATTTTTGTCCATAGCAAAGTCAGTGAGACACTAGTGTTTGGGTGTACGAAGTTGAGTCAAGGGTTATCCCTTCATACAACGCACGCAGATGACCGTTTCGTGATGTTGAACACCGGTCGAGAAGATTTCTCGTGTATCAGGGCTGCCGAACCCTGATCCAGTTTGTCAGGTTTAGCGGAAGAACAATGTTCCTAGTACCGCAATAGGTGCCGCCATGTATCCCTGGTTTGTCTCAACGACTGACGGTAATTAACCCACCGTTGACGACGCTGTCACGCAGTTCGCGCTTCAAGAACTTGCCGGCGGCGTTGCGTGGCAACGGTTCGCTCATCATCACCACGTGCGAAGGCACCTTGAAGCCGGCGATCTTTCCGTCGAGGAACTTCCACAACTCTTCGGCGGTGATTGACGCACCAGCCTTCGGGTAAATGGCAACGGCGACTTCTTCGCCGAGTCGCTCGTGAGGCAGACCAAACACTGCAGCTTCGTGCACCGCCGGATGTTCGTAGATTGCATGCTCCACCTCGGCGCCGTACACGTTCTCCCCCGCCCGCAAAATCATGTCCTTGGCACGGTCTTCGATATAGAGGAAGCCTTCTTCGTCCATACGTCCGATATCGCCCGACAGCAACCAGCCGTCGACGATCGTTGCCGCCGTTGCCTCGGGCTTGTTCCAGTAACCACGAATCAGCATGGGGCCAGCCATCCAGATGTCGCCGGCCTTACCGGGTGGCAATGCGTTTCGGTTCTCGTCGCGAATCTCGACGCGCATCGGCAATACCGCACGACCCGTACTCGTTGGGCGTGCGACATAGTCAGCGCCGCGGTTACCCGGGCCGAATGCATTGGTCTCGGTCATGCCGTAGCCGAGTTGTGGGCCACCTTTCTTGAAGCTGTTGGCCACCTTGTGCACGAGGGCGGCGGGTGCCGGCGCTCCACCGCCACCAACCGCGCGCAGCGACGAGAGGTCGTAGTTCGGGAATGCCGGGTGATTGACGAGGTCCCAGCTCTGCGTGGGTACGCCCACGAAGTTGGTGACCTTTTCGCGCTCAATGAGCTGCATCGCCTTCTCTGGGTCCCACTTGTACATGATGACGAGCTTCAGCCCGGCGACGAAGCAGCTCATCATCACCGGCACGCAACCAGTGACATGGAAGAGCGGCACGATGAGAATGAACGACGGCGGAAACGGATCCGGCTCGGGTTTCGCCGTGGCGCGCATGCCATCGACCGTTTGACGCAGCGAGAACGCCATCAATGCGCTGATGATGGCACGGTGGGTCGATACCGCACCCTTCGGAAATCCGGTGGTACCCGAGGTGTAGAGAATGGTTGCATCGTCATCAGGACTGATGTCGACAGGGGCCGGCTTGTTGCCGAGCTTCACCACGTCGCCCCAGTGGTCAACGGTTCGTGACGATTGCTGTGAGCGTACGAGTAGCACCTTGATGCCGAGAGCGTCACAGGTCGGCTTGGCAGTGGCATAGCGCTCGTCGTCACAAATCAACACCTTCGGTGCCGAGTCACGCAGCGCATAATCCATTTCTTCGGCCTTCCACCACGAGTTCATCGAGACCGAGATGCCACCAACCGAGAGAATGCCGGCGAACGACATGCACCACTCCGGGTAGTTGCGCATCGCCACCGCAACACGGTCACCCTTCACGACGCCGTACCGCTCTACGAGCGCGTGCGCCAGGGCATCGACTCGATCCATTGCTTGGGCAAAGGTGAGCCGCTCATCCTCGTACACGAGGAAGTCTTTGTCCCCGTGGTTACGGGCCATCGCGAACACTTGCGCCAGGTTGGCGGGGGCGTGCTTGAACACTTGCGTGGGCACGCCACGCACATCAGCGTCAACGAGCTCAAAGATCTGTCCGGCGCTCGTCGCAGCGGCGATCGCCTCGAACCAGCCGAGTCCTGCAGGTGTCGTCATGATGGGCCCCCTCGCCTATCTCGTGGAGCTGAGGGGAATTGAACCCCTGGCCTGTACATTGCGAACGTACCGCTCTACCAACTGAGCTACAGCCCCGCGGGCGCTTACGCTACCGTCCAGCGTCAGGTAGGAGCCTGGTCAGGCGACGCGACGGAACTGCCGGCGGTATCGCTCATGGTCGCGTTGCACGCGCCACTGCACCAACATGTAGCAGTAGGCGCCGAGCGCCAATGCCGACACGGTGAAGGTCCAGACGAAGAACATCTCGCGCATCGCCACCGCGAGCAACAGCGACAATCCTGCCGAACCGAGCAGGCCGAACAGCCAGTTCGCGCGTCGGCGACGCACCAACTCGCGCTCGAAGTACGCGCCCTCGAATCGAGCGTGTTGACGGGTACCGCGCGGACGGACGACCGACGACGTTGCGTGCCCCACCTGGCGCAAGGGGCGACCCACCACACGAGCGGCTGGGGCGAACGGGCGGGCGGCATCACGAAGTGGGGCAAGGGGGGCCCGACCACCGCGCGGGATCGGACGGGCGTCCCGCTGGAGCGACGACAGTTGGCGTCGGAAGTTGCTCACCGAGGTGGTCGGCGAGTTACGCAGGCGTGAACGCACGAGCGGGGGCACCAAGACGGCGGCCCAGGCTGCGGCGACGAGGAGCAGGATGAGATTGCTCATACGACCATCCCAGTCTATGACGATTTGATGACAGACCCGCCCGGGGTGGTGCCGGAAGCCCCGTGCCGAGGCGATGCCGTTGTGCGAGTGTGAGGCTGCCTGCCTAGAGCGCAGCCCGCCGGTAGGTGCCTTGGCGACCCCCCGACTTCTCCCACAAGGTGAGGTCGCCGATCACCATCTCGCGGTCGGCACTTTTGCACATGTCATAGATCGTGAGTGCCGCCACCGAGCATGCGTGCAGGGCCTCCATCTCCACCCCTGTGCGGTCGACGGTGTCGACATGGCACTCGACCGAAACGAAGGTGTCACCGATTTCGAAGTTGATCGTCACCGAGCCGATGAGCAACGGATGACACAACGGGATCATGTCGCTCGTTCGCTTTGCGGCCTGGATGCCCGCGACACGCGCGACCGCCAGCACATCACCTTTTTTCACCTCGCGATTGGCGATTGCCGCGGTCGTTGCTGCCTGCATGAACACCTTGCATCGCGCAACGGCTCGGCGATGCGTCGGCTCCTTGGGAGTGACGTCGACCATTCGTGCCCGACCAAGCGGGTCGAGATGCGAGAACTGTGCATCGCTCATCGTGTCATCCTCCGATTTGGCTCATCGAACGTCGCGGACGCACGAAGGTGACCTGGCCGATGCGGTGGCCCGCCCACTTCTCCCCCACGGCTCGACGCAGCAGCGCTTCGATGTCGTCGTCCGATGCTCCACTGCGAACCATCGACCGCACGTCGAATTCATCGGTGGCGAACAAGCATGTGCGAAATTGTCCGTCGGCGGTGAGTCGTACGCGATCACAGTCACCACAGAACGGCTTGGTGACGGTCGGAATCACTCCGACCGTGCCGTTGCCATCGGCGTATCGCCATCGGTCGGCAGGCGCCGCACCGCGAGCCGGAATTTGTTCGAGTGGAAACACATTGTTGATTGTCGACACGATTTCGTCTTGACCCACGACGGCGTCGCTCATCCAGTGACCCTGCGCATCGAGGGGCATGAACTCGATGAATCGCACCTCGACACCTCTCTCGCGTCCGAAGGCGGCAAGCGCAACGATTTCGTCATCATTCACACCGCGTTGCACGACGACATTCACCTTCACGGGCTGCAGTCCAACGGCCACTGCCGCGTCGATTCCTTCCAGCACCGAATCGAGTTCGTCTCGCTTGGTGATGTTCTTGAAACGCTCGCGCTGCAGCGTGTCGAGGCTCACGTTGATGCGCGAAAGGCCTGCACGCCGCAAGTCATCGGCGACGAGAGCCAGCGTGGCACCGTTCGTCGTGAGCGCAACATCGATCGGTTGTCCGGCGCGTGGCGAGTCGGCATTCGGCGGCACGACGAGCTTCGCCAACTTTTCGATGAGTACGGGAAGATGGGCGCGCACGGTGGGTTCACCACCGGTGAGGCGGACGCCATCGACTCCGAACCGTTCGACACAGATTCGTGCCACCCGAAAGAGCTCTTCGTAGGTGAGCACGTCGGTGCGGGGCAACCACTTCATGCCTTCTTCCGGCATGCAATAGGTACAGCGAAAGTTGCAACGATCGGTCACCGAGATTCGCAGGTCGCGCACGGTGCGCCCGAACGAGTCGATGAGTTCGGGCTTCGACGCCGTCGGCATGGGCAAAGCCTATTCAGGCTGTCGCGAGGCGAGTTCGTTCACCTTCGCCCACTATGGTGCCCCGGTGCCTTTGTACATCGTGCGCCACGCCAAGGCGGGTTCGCGCAGTGAGTTCGACGGCGATGATCGCGACCGACCGCTCACGAACTCCGGTCGTAAACAAGCTGCTGAACTCGCTTCACGACTTGCCGCGGTCTCACCGACGATGATCGTTTCGTCGCCGTACAGGCGATGCCTCGAGACGCTTGAGCCGCTCGGAGTGGCGATCGACAGTGAAGTGCACATCGACGCTCGTCTCGGAGAGTTCGGCGAACGACAATCACGACCGGACGAGACCCTTCTTGAATTGCTTCACTCAGTGCCCGATCGCTCGGTGTTGTGCAGTCACGGTGACGTGATTCCCGCTCTTATCGACACGCTTGCCGACGGTGGCATGCGCGTCAACGGCGAACCGCAGTGGGGCAAGGCCAGTGTTTGGGTGGTGCAACGCATCGAAGATCGATTCGTTGAAGCACACGCGTGGCCGCCTCCGGCAATTGATTGATGCTGCGTGTCGACGCCATCGACACTCACTGACGTCACCTGCCCAGCGCGGCGTCGACTTCTTTCGAGAGTGATTCCACGAGTCCACGAACTTCGGCGGGCGGGTCGCGGTCGAGGCAACGATCGAGGAACTCTCGTGCTGATGCGGCATCTCCACCATCCCGAAACACGACGATGCCCAGGAAGCACATTGCATCCGGATACGCCGGATCGAGTTCGATTGCCCGACCGAGGGCGGCAATCGTCGAGCCATACGCCTGCTTGCGGAGTTCGTCGTCGAACTGACGAGCAGAGATCATGATCAGCCACGCCCGATACGTGAGTGCTTCAACGTTGTCGGGGTCGGTGTCGAGCACACGTCCGTACAGCTCGATCGCTGATGTCACGTCGGTCGGCCCGGCAAGACGCGCCTGGGCAAGCAACGACGCGGTGCTGTCCTCTATTCCGCCGGTTGCAGTCTGCAACGGAAGACGCTGGCCCGACTGCCGGGCAACCAACACTCCACCACCGACGCCGACCACGACGGCAATCAGCAGTGTGATGACGATCGGTCGGCGTCGCGACACCGGCCCAATCTTGATGCTCGCCGAATCGACGTTCTCATCCCGACTCGGAGTGGCGCGCCAGCGTCGCATCGCGACGAACAAACCGGCCACGAGCACGGCAGCAAGAGCGACCGGCAGCACCCAGATGAGTGCGTCAAGCCCCGTACGGCCCGGCAGCAACAGCACTTGTCCCCCGAATCGATCGACGACGAAGGCAACGATCTCGTCATCGGACTTGAGGCCGTCTCCGACTTGACGTGCAATCTCGGCGCGAATCGCTTGCGCCGCGGCGGCACGAGACACGTACACGCTCTCACCGTCGCACGTCGGGCAGGCAATGCGTTTGGTAATCGTGTCGATGCGGTCCTGCTGCGTGAGCGGGCCGGTGTCGCGCACCGTGCCGAACACCAGCATTGCGGCGGTGGCGACGAGCGCAAGAGCCCACGCGATGCGACGCACGAACACCGACCGCGTCACCTGCTGGACCGGTTCACTTTGTCCCGTCAACTCGGTCATGGTCGACCCACCGATACCGGCTGACGAGCGCGAAGGTCGGCTAACTGCGCTTCAAGTACCCCATCAGACACTGCGCCGAGAATTCGCAGTCGCACGAAACCGTTCGGATCGATGATCCATGTCTCGGGCACCTTTGCGACCCCGAAGGCGACGGCAATCGCTCCGTCCGTGTCGCGCAATTTCGGCCACGCGCCACGATTGGCGGCAAAGAAATCCCTGATGGCTTCGTCGGAGTCATCGTTGATCACGGTGTATAACTCGGCCGAATCGCTGCGCGATGCCTCACCCTCGACGAATCGCACGAGCGATGGGTGTTCGGCAATGCACGGCACGCAGGTGGAATTGAAGAAGTTCAGCACCACCCACGAACCCTTCCGTCTTGCGAGATCGAACGATTCGCCATCGATCGTCGCCGTCACCACCGCGGGCGCAGGCTTGCCCAGCAGCGGAGAACGTGCCCCAACATCGGAGTCGCCGTCGACGACGAGCAACATGACGACGAACGCGGCGATGATGATTGCTGCGACGACCGTGCCGATGCGAGCGGTCTTCACTTGTCGATCACCTCGTCGCGAATCTCATGAATCGAGCGGCGCCGATTCGGCAGTACCGCAAGCAGCGTTCCGAATGCGATGACGAACGTGCCCACCCACAGCCACAAGATGAGCGGCTTGATGAACACCTTGATGCGCGCCTGACCAGAGTCTTGGCGTACTGGCGGCTCGAGCGTGAGATAAATGTCTTTGGTGAGACCGGTGCGAACCGACGGTGTGCCCACGTTCATTCCGATGCGGGTGAATTTGGTGATTGCAGGTGCGTAGGCCTTGCCTCCGTCGACACTGACGAGCGCCCGCACCGACTGGCTGCGTGTGTCGCGCACTTCCACCACATCAACGAGCTCGAACGTGTGTCCGGCAAAACTCGCCGGTCGACCGACCACCAGGTCGATTTCCTGGCTGCGGGTGAACGAGTTCGATGCCGCCAGCGCAACACAGATGAGGATCACGCCGAGGTGCACGACCATCCCACCATTTGCTCGCCCGGTGAAACCTCGCAGTCGTTGCACTCGCACCGCTCGCCACAGGTGACGCAATGCGCTGCCCGCCGCGAATCCACCAAGTCCGAACGCCAGCAACGGTGCAAGGCCGGCGGCACCAGCAACCAGCGAGACCGCGATGCACAAGGCACCGAAAATCGCAGGCGTTAGCAGACGTTGCGACAGCGTGTCTCGCCCGTCGCGCTTCCACGGCAACACCGGCGCTACGGCCATGATGAAGAGCATCGTGAGCCCGATCGGGATCGTCAGTCGATCAAAGAACGGTTCACCAACCACAATCTGACGTTGTTGGATTGCTTCAACGATGAGCGGGAACACCGTTCCGAGCAACACGACGAAGGCAAAGACTGCGAACAAGACGTTGTTGACGAGAAACGCCCCTTCACGCGAGTAGAAACTCGCGATCTGACCGCTCGAGCGCAGCTGGTCGCCGCGCACGAAGATGAGCACCAGCGACAATGCAACGATGACGACGAACATGGCGAGCAGCCACGGACCGATATCGCTCTCGGAGAACGCGTGCACACTGTTGAGCACCCCCGACCGTGTGATGAACGTTCCGAGAATCGTCAGGCTGAACGTGGCGATGAGCAACGACACGTTCCACACCCGCAGCAGTCCGCGACGTTCCTGCACCATCACCGAGTGGATGTAGGCGGTACCGGTGATCCACGGCAGTAGTGACGCGTTCTCCACCGGATCCCACGCCCAAACACCGCTCCAGCCGAGCACTTCGTAACTCCACCAACCACCGAGGGCGATTCCGAACGTGAGGAATCCCCAGGCAACCACCGTCCATCGACGCGTGAGGTGCAGCCACCCGTCCTCCACTCTTCCGGTGATGAGTGCGGCAATCGCGAAGGCGAATGGCACCGTCATGCCCACGTAACCGAGATACAAGATCGGCGGATGGAACATGACGAGGATGTGGTTCTGCAGCAACGGGTTCGGGCCCGGACCGTCGGTGACACCTGGTGGGCCGATGACGAACGGGTTGGCCGGACCGAACGACAACAAGAAGAAGAACGCCAGTACGGCGAACATCACCGCAAGCGCCCATGCGACGAGCGGTTCACTGAGGCGTCGTCGCATCCACCACGCTGCTGCGGCGAGGTAACCGGCAAGCACCAACAGCCACATGAGGATCGAACCTTCAAGCGCACTCCAAACAGCGGCAAAGTTGTAGAGCGCTGGAGTCGAAAGAGAACCGACTTTCTGCACGTATTCAAGCGAGAAGTCGCGAGTGATCATCGCGTATTCCATGACCGCGAATGCGGCGAGCGCCATCGCTGCAGCGAGCACGACGAATCGCGGCACGAGCCGCAACGTCTTGGCATCATTGCGGCGCGCCCCGACCCCTGCGGCGAACGCACCGAAGAATGCGGCCACGAAGCCGACGAGCAGGATTGCTCGGCCGATGTGCGCCGTGGCGCTCGCTACGAGCATGCCGACTTTTCGGCCTCGGCGATCCGCTCGGAGTTCTCGGCTTCGTATTCATTCGAGTGCTTCACTTCGATGCGCGTCGCAACGAGCACGCCATCGACGATGCGTCCATGCGCAACCACGGGAATGCACTCTTGGAATATTCCTCCCGGCTCGCCCTCGTAGTCGACCGGAAGTGATTCGCCATTGAACGACATCACGAACGAAGTAATGCTGCCCCGCGACTGCAGACTGCCCTCGTCGACGTTGCCCTGCACTCGCACTCGACGCGTGTCATCACAGCCATCACGCACGCCGATTTCATCGACGTTGCAGTAGTAGTCGATCGACGATGTGAGGAAGAACGCGACGATGACGACACCGGCCACGGTCGCCACTCCGGCGATGATCGCTGGGAGCAGCCGACGTCTGTTGCGTGGTGCGTCGGGGGTCGGGCGCGGTGTCAGGTCCATCGTCGTCTCACAGCCACGGCTTCACGTCGTCGGGCACGCGCTGGGCGAGGCGACGAGCGCGTCGAATGGTCGCAATTGCGAGCACGGCAATTGACCCGAGTGAAATCGCCCAGCTGGCGAAGATGAATCCGATGTCTTCCATCATCACGCCTTTCCAGCGACCGAGTTCGATGATTGAGCGGCAAGGTTCTCTGCACGCCGGGCCGCGATGGCGGCATCAAGCCCCACGCCATGCTGCATATCGACGAGCGCGGCAACGCGTTGACGGTGCACCACGAGCCACACGAATATCAACGTGAATGCAACGACACCCGAGAACAACGTGAAGAGCATCATGTCATCGAGTCGCACATCCCCGTCGGTGTTGAGCACACTCGCTTCTTGGTGCAATGACCGCCACAACACCACGGAGAAATGGACGAGCGGAATCTCGAGCACTGCCAGCAATGCGAGCACTGCGCTGCGCTTGGCACGACGCTGCGGATCGGCATCAAGATTGCGCACCGCCAGGTAACCGATGTAGGTGACGAAAAGAAAGAGCGTGGTGGTGAGTCGTGGATCCCACTGCCAGAACGTTCCCCAAGTGAGTCGACCCCAGAGGCTGCCAGTGACGAGCGCGAGCCCCATGAAGAGCACCCCCACTTCTGCGGAAGCGCCGGCGACACGATCGAATCCCAGCGTGCGATGGCGACGCGCGAGTGAGATTCCTGATGTGACTGCGGTGGTGATGAACGCGAGGTATGCGATCCATGCCGCTGGTACGTGCACGTACATGATGCGTACCGACTCACCCTGCTGGAAGTCAGCCGGGGTGATGAAGAACGCACTGATCACCACCCAGGCGGTGGTCACGAGTGCTCCCACACCGATGACGCGAGTGGCGGTGGTGCCGGTGGTCATCTCACGACTCTGCCTCAACGAGTGTGCCGAAAGCTGCCGCGCCAGCGGCAGTGAATGTGACGGCAAAAACGGCCAGCAGGGCGACCCACGCCCATCCATCAGCCGACTCGATCGTGAGACTTCCAAACGAAGCCTCGGTGGCACGAGACGCACCAATGAGAAGGGGTGCCAACACGGGCATCGCAAGCAGCGGAAGCAGCGAATCTTTTCCGTTCATGTTCGCCACCACGGCGCCATAGAGAGTACCGACGCTGGCCAGCCCACAGGATGCGCACACCACCACCGTGACCAACAACACCACGTGTTCACCGCGCACGCTCGCCCCATAGAGCACGACTGCACCTGCAACGAGCACAGCACCCAGCGTCACGAGTTGCACGAACGCGGCGATGGTCTTGCCGAAGTACACGTGGGACGGCTGCACCGTGCCCGTCAACAACAGGTCGAGTGCCCCGTCCTCAACTTCGACATCGTATGCGCGCTGCACGATCATCATCGATGCGAACAACATCGCCAGCCACACCAGACCGGCGGCCGCACGCAACAACAACGGTTCGCTGTCGAGCGCCACGGCAAAGAGCACCAAAATGAGAAGTGCAAAGGGTGCAACACGCACGAGGAGCATCCTCGATCGCCATTCAACGCGCAGGTCTTTGCGCGCAATCTCAAGCATCGGCGTCATCGCGACTCCCGCGCTGCCACGTCACTTGCCACCACGCCGCCAGCCAGGGTGACCGTGCGAGGAACGTGTTTCGAGACGACATCGGTTTCGTGCGTGGTGTAGACGACCGTGGCGCCCGCCCACGTCGCTTCGCGCAAGATTCCATCTAACTCATCTCGTGCTGCGGTATCGAGCCCGGCGTGTGGTTCGTCGAGTAGCCACAACTTCGCGCGCCGCACCACGAGCGATGCAAGTGCGGTACGGCGGCGCTGACCGGCGGACAGGAATCTGGTGCGCGTCGCTGCCACACGGTGGTCGATGCCAAGCCGTGCCAGTGCATCATCGACATCGCCACTCGTTGCGCCGACCAATCGTGATGTGAATTCGACGTTCTCTCGCGCAGTGAGATCTGCATACAAACCGTTCTTGTGACCCAGCAGCCCGACGAACGGTCGCACAGCTGAACGATCGGTCGTCAGATCGACGCCGAGCACGCTGGCGCCACCACGTACGAGCGGAACGAGTCCTGCACACAGGCGAAGCATGGTTGACTTCCCCGTGCCGTTGGCGCCTCGCAACGCCACCAACTCGCCTGGTCGAACGGTGACCGAAGCACCTGCCAGCGCCGGGTAGCCACCAAGCGCAACGACCGCATCCGTCAGCTCAATAGCTGTGTCGTTCGTCGTCACTGTGTGCACCGATGCGCGCTCAATCGAGGTTCAGCCTAGATTGACGCTCATCCAATGACTTCCTCGAACTCGCTCATCGACATCAACGACCCCGTCGTCGCCAGGCGTGAGCGCATCGACCGGTGGAACAAGATCGCATCGCGTACTGGCTATGGCTTGTACGCGCTCTCTACGGTGACGTTCTTCGTGGGCTTGTGGACGGACTACACCGAGGCGATGCACTTCGTGAGCGGTCTGGCACTCATCATTGGGTCGGTGATCCTCGCGCCAAGCATCGTCATTACCTACGGCATCCGCGCCGCACGCCGCGAAGATGCGAAGGCGACGCAAGAAAGCAAACCTGCGCAGGAAAACAAGCAGGCCCCCAACACATGAACCTCGGGGGGAAGGCGTGAGTTTGCGACTACCGGCAGCCGAACGTCGAACGCAGATTCTTCACGTTGCGTTGCACGAGTTCGCTACGAAGGGTTACCACGAGACATCGATGAACGATGTCGCCGATTCTGCTGGCGTCACCAAGCCGGTGCTCTACCAACACTTTGCGTCGAAACGCGCGTTGTATCTCGCTCTCATCGATGAAGTGGCGGCTGGAATGCTCGAGGCCATCGGCAAGGCAACGCACAATGCTCGTGACGGTCGTAGCCAGACCGAAGGAGGCATCATCGCCTACTTCGAATGGGTCGCGCGTCATCGCGACGAGTTCATGCTGCTCTTCGGTGGAGGTGCCCTACGTGATGACGAGTTTGCGGCCGCCCTTCGCAATGTGGAGAAGAACGTCGCCGAAGCCATCGCCCCGCTCATCGATGCCGGACTCGACCCTGAGCACCAGCACCGACTCGCCTATGCCCTCGTCGGGATGTCGGAAGGGTTGAGTCGACACCTCGTCTTGCGCGGTGAGTCGTTCGACCCGCACGAAGTCGGCACACAGCTCGCCAACTTGGCCTGGGCCGGGCTGCGCGGCATTCAGCCGTAACGACGGGCTCGCTCACCGAGCCGTTGCTCGCGCGACTCCTCTTTCTTAGTCCAGCATCTGCAACTAGTCGCGCAGCACGAGACCGCGGTAGCCGCGGACGAATCGATGCTGCTCGAGCAGCGCCGCTACCTGCACGACTTCGGGTGACGGGTCGTCATGACTCGCACCGTTGATCTTGCGGATCTCGACCGACTTCGTACGACCATCTTTCGCCAGGTTGCTGAGTGCCTCGACGAGAGCCGCAAACCAACCGGGTTCGAGCGTGCGCTCGAACGTGACGAGGTGGCGACTTCGCACGTCGTACCAACCAAGGGCGTGGCCACGCAGGATGAACGTGATTGCGCCTGCGCTCCGTGTCGGCCGACCGACCGTCGCTGGCCAGTCGAGTGTGGCGCCGAACGGTTGCGCAGGATCGGTGGCGGCGAGCGCCAACACCACCGGCGTGTCTCCCGGCTCGGCAACGAGATGCGGGTCCTTGCACGCGCGCAAGCGATCAATGGCACCGGGCACCGCGAACTGCGCGGCGCCGAGCCCGTCGACGAAGTATCCGCGTCGCACGGTGCCGCGTTCTTCGAGCGCCTTCAGTACCCCGTAGACACCGGAGAATCCGCCACGCACACCCTCGGCCAGCACCGCTTCGCGCGTGAGCACACCATGGCGCTCGATCAACTGCAATGCCAGCGCGTGCACGGCCGCGGTCTGTGACGCGGCGCGATCGATCAACTGAGCCACGAGACTCCAGCGACCTTGCGCGGCAGGCGGGCCCACCCGGTTGCTCGCCCGACCACGCACATGTCGGGGGCGAACGAGTCGTGCCGCGGCACGACGTGCGTTGGGAGTTGACGGCAACTGTCGCGCTGCCGTGCCGCTTCGTGCACCTTGCAACACGGCGCGCAACGGCGTGAGCGAATCGTTGGTCACTTCGCCAGCCCATACCAAGTCCCACAAGGCAGCCAACAGTTCGGCATCGGTGGCACCGTGCACTGCGATGCGGAGCTGACCCCAGAAACTGGCGCCGCGTTCGGCCAGTGCCGCACGAATGTGGTCGTGCACCGCACCCTGCGGTGACTCGGCAGTTTCAAGCGCGGGCAGCAACGTTGCGAGTTGATCGGCAAAGAAGAGTCGGATGCGACCGTCGTTTCCACCGAGTGACCCCGCGCCGAGCCACACCACTTCACCACTCGTGCAGAGATCGTCGAGCATCGAAGCGCGATATCCACGCACGCGTAACGGCAACACATCGGTCTCGAGCGTGGATGCAACCACCGCCGAACCGGTCAGTGCAGTAACGGCCTCGATCAATGCCTCGCTTCCGTGCGATGGAGCATCGATGCCGTGCCACTCCGTCAGGAATCGCGCAAACGTGTGCTGGTCGACCGGCTCGACTTCCTTGCGCAACTTGGCGAGCGACCTGCGTCGCACGAGTCGCAACACTTCGACGTCACACCACTCACGTTCGGTTCCGAACGGGCGGAACTCTCCACGCACGACCCTGTTGGCCGCTTCGAGCTGGGCGAGCGCCACGGCAACGCGATCGACGGAGACACCGAACCGGTTGGCGGCATCGCGCGTGATGAATGGGGCGTGAGTACGCGCATAGCGGGCGATCAACTCGACCAACGGTGCATCAACCGGGTCGGTGTATGCCTGCGGAAGACCGAGAGGAAGTGCACAGCCGAGCGCATCGCGATATCTGCCGGCATCTTCTGCGGCGACGAGTCGTCGCTCCCCTGCAACGACGAGCTCGATCGCCCGGCGCTGGGCAATGAGCTCGGCAATCAGCGGTGATGCACCGTGCTGGCACCGCAGGTCGAGCTCGTCAGCCGAGAAGTCACCGGCCCGACGCAGCACATCGTGCAACTCATCGGCAGTACTCGCACGTCGCGACTCGGCAAGGTGTTGGAGTTCGAGCTCGACATCAGCGAGCACATCACCATCGAGCAGTTCACGAAGCTCTTCGGAGCCGAGCAAATCGTTGAGCAAATCACGATCAAGTGCAAGCGCCGCAGCCCGACGCTCGGCCAGCGGAGCGTCTCCCTCGTACATGTACGCGGCAATCCAGTTGAACAGCAGACTCTGGGCAAACGGAGATGCTTTCGGCGTATCGACGGTGACCATGCGAATGGTGCGGGAACGTAGACGGGTGAGCACGTCACGTAGCGCAGGCACGTCGAACACGTCTTGTAGGCACTCTCGACTGGTCTCGAGCAGGATCGGAAACGTCGGGTACTTCGCCGCCACCGCGAGCAAGTCGGCGGCGCGCTGTCGTTGCTGCCAGAGCGGCGTTCTCTGATCGGGCCGACGACGCGGCAGGAGCAATGCCCGTGCCGAACACTCGCGGAACCGAGCAGCAAAGAGAGAGGTTTGCGGAACTGCGGCAACGAGCGTCTCGGTGATCTCGTCCGGGTCGATCAGTAACTCATCGACCGGCACGCGATCAACGGCTTCAGGCAGTCGCAGCACGATGCCGTCATCGCCGTACATCGTCTCAACCGGAATACCGAGTCGCTCCATGAGTCGGTTCTCGATTGCAACCGCCCACGGGGCGTGCACCGGCGTGCCGAACGGCGAATGAATGCAGATTCTCCAGTCACCGATCTCGTCGCGAAATCGCTCGATCACGATGGTGCGATCGTCTGGCAACGTGCCCGTTGCCTCGACTTGCTCGCTGAGATACGCCAACAGATTCCTTGCGGCGAGCGGGTCGAGGCAATGTTCGTCGGCAAGACGCGACTCGGCTTTGGCCGGTGACGCCGACTGCTCTTCACGAATCGTGCGCAAGAACTCGCCGACTGCACGTCCGAGTTCGAGCGGTCGACCGAGACGGTCACCGTGCCAGTACGGCATCTTGCCTGGCTCGCCCGGTGCCGGGTTAACGATCACGCGGTCGAACGACACGTCTTCTATGCGCCAGGTCGAGGCACCGAGAATGAATGTCTCCCCGGGGCGGGTTTCGTACACCATTTCTTCATCGAGTTCGCCGACTCGCGTTCCGTCCGGCAAGAACACACCGAACAATCCGCGATCGGGAATGGTGCCTCCGTTCGTGACCGCCAGCCGCTGTGCACCATCGCGAGCACGCAGCGTGTCGGCGATTCGATCCCACACGATGCGAGGTTTCAGATCGCGGAACTCTTCGCTCGGATATCTGCCGGCCAACAGATCGAGCACATTGTTGCGCACCTCATCGGAAAGCTCGGCGAAGTTGGCACATCGCCGAACCATCGACGTGAGTGAAGAGACGGTGACATCGGGGTGCATGGCCACGTGGGCCACGATGTGTTGCGCCAACACATCAAGTGGGTTGCGCAGGTAGCGAGTCGGCTCGATCTCTGCCGCCAGCATTCGCTTGGCGACGACGGCAACCTCGAGCAAGTCGTGACGATGCTTCGGAAACACCTTGCCGCGGCTCGGCGCCCCGACCGAGTGGCCGGCTCGACCGATGCGTTGCAAACCACGACTCACAGCGCCGGGTGATTCGACCTGAATGACGAGATCAACCGCACCCATATCGATGCCAAGTTCGAGGCTGCTCGTCGCCACGATGGCACGCAGTTGACCGCGCTTCAACTGATCTTCGATCACGATGCGCTGCTCGCGCGCCAGCGAGCCGTGGTGGGCCTTTACGAACTCACCGTCACCCAAACCAAGGTCGACGGCCAATTCATTGAGTTGAGCCGCCAGTCGCTCGGCACCTCGACGTGCGTTGCAGAAGATGATGGTGCTGCGGTGTTGCTGCACGAGTTCGAGGATTCGTGGTGTGATGCTCGGCCAGATGCTCGTGCGACGCTCGACTGCCGCCGCCGTCGCCGGTCCGCTACGCAACTCATGGGTTACCTTGCCAAGCTCGCCCATGTCTTCGACTGGCACCACCACCTCGATCTCGAGCGACTTGCGCGCGCCAGCATCGACGATGCTCACGTGGCGCGGAGCGCCGTCATGAAACCCGCCGAGGAATCGGGCGACTTCCTCGAGTGGTCGTTGCGTCGCCGAAAGTCCGATGCGCTGTGGTCGGCGTGTGGTGAGCTCTTCTAGTCGCTCGAGCGAGAGCGCAAGATGTGCGCCGCGTTTGGTGGCGGCGATGGCGTGGATTTCGTCGATGATGACCGTGTCGACGTTGGCAAGCGTGCTGCGTGCCGACGACGTGAGCATGAGGTAGAGGCTCTCGGGTGTGGTGATGAGAATGTCGGGCGGATTCCGCAACATGCGTTGTCGGTCTCGGGCGCTCGTGTCACCAGTGCGCATCGCCACTGCCGGTTCTCGGAACGACACTCCGAGCCGTTCTGATGCATGCTTGATGCCCACGATTGGTGCACGCAGGTTTTTCTCGACGTCGAAGGCGAGCGCTCTCAGCGGCGACACGTACAGCACGCGAGTGGTCGTCGGTTCGGCCGTGTCGAGCGTGACGAGTCGATCGATTGCAACGAGGAATGCCGCCAGCGTCTTTCCGCTGCCGGTTGGTGCAGAAATGAGCGTGTGATCACCGTCGAGGATGCGTGCGAAGCCCTGTGATTGTGCACTCGTCGCGGCCGGGAACGATGAAGCGAACCACTCGCGCACCGCCGGCGAGAATCGATCGAGCACCGTGTCAGTGGCCACCGCCGAAGAGTACCTACTCGGTGTGCCGATAGGTACGCTGAGCGCCATGCCCACGTCTGGTGAGCACCACCCAGCGTTCGAAGAGTATTGCGAGTGCATCTACGAGATGCGCGAGGACAATGCGGCCATCATCCAGGCACGGCTGGCCGAACGTCTGGACGTCTCACGGGCCTCGGTCTCGGAGATGGTGAAGCGCATGGAGGCTGCGGGGCTCATCAAGATCGACTCGACACACTTGCAACTCGCACCAGCCGGTGAAGAGCTCGCCCAGCGAATCGTGCGACGACACCGTCTTGCCGAGCGCTTTCTCACCGACGTAATCGGCTTGTCATGGTCGAGTGCGCATCACGAAGCCTGCAAGTGGGAGCACATCATCAGCGACGATGTGGAGGCCGGACTCAACCGACTGCTGGGCAACCCATCCACGTGTCCGCACGGA
>JBJTOX010000003.1:0-13940 GCA_046074785.1 Actinomycetota bacterium | reverse complement strand
CCCCATCCCCGACCGATGGCGCACCCCCTGCGCGATCTGGAGGCTTTGATGACCACCCCCCAAAGCATCGCTACTGCTGTATCCGAGCAAGCGTTCACAAAGCGAACGCCTGTTCGCAGACTGCGTAGCCGGCGCCGAGCGGTGCGCCACGCGAGCCTGCTCGTTGCAGTCGCGGTGGTGTTGTCGTTCGTCATGCAGCCCAGTCGGGCGGCGGCGATTCCGGTGTCGGAACGTACGGCGAGTTGGATCGCCTTGACGTCACGAAACATCGCGCTCGAGCTACGGCGTAGTCGCGACCTCGCTCTCGCCGAACAACAGTCGGTTGCCGGACGTCAGATCGACGAAGTCGCAAGTCTCGTGGCCGTGCTACTCGATGCCGATGCACAGGAACTTCGAAGAATCTGGAATGATGCCCCGATCACACGCAAGATTGCATTGTTCTCGGCCCTCAGCCAAATCGGAGTGCCATATCGATTGAACGCCGACGCGCCATTCATCGCGCTCGATTGTTCTGCACTCACGCGATATGCGTGGGCTCAAGCCGGTGTCGAAATCGAGCGTGGCTCAGCCGAGCAGTACGCGCGTGCGGGTCGCGTCGCGCGAGACGAAGTACAAGTCGGCGACCTCGTGTGGTATCCGGGTCACATCATGTTCTCTCTCGGAACTCCCGAGTTGATCATTCATGCACGCTCCGGCGAGCGCAGCGTTGAAATCCATCGCATCGACTCGACACGAGTCGGATGGATGCGGTGGGTGAGCCCGCTCGACTAGTGGATTGAACCGCTGGTCGTCGACAGCGACTGCGCTGCACGACCTGCGCGGCAGGCGATGATCTCGCCACAGATCGAGATCGCCGTTTCTTCCGGAGTGCGCGCTCCGATGTCGAGACCGATAGGCGACATCACACGTGCGAGCGCAGCCCCGCTCAATCCCACTTCGGCGAGGCGTTCGAGGCGCTTTGCGTGCGTCTTGCGACTCCCCATGACTCCGATGTATCCCACGTTGGTGCGCAGGGCACCTTGAATGGCTGGAACGTCGAACTTTGGATCATGAGTGAGGATGCAGACGGCGTCACGTGCACCGAGCGACGCACCATGTTTGGCGAACACCGCGTCGGGCCAGGCAACCATGATGTCGTCGGCCATCGGAAACCGTCGCGCAGTGGCGAATACTTCGCGCGCATCACAGACGGTGACTCGATAGCCCAGCACCTTTGCCACCCGAGCCAGCGCACTGGTGAAGTCGACGGCACCGAAGATCACCATGTGGGGTGGTGGTGCGAACGATTCAACGAACACCCGCACGGCGGGCGAATCGGCGAGATCTTCGGGAGTGGTTTGTCCTTGTGGTCCGTAGTTGCGGGTGCCCGTGCGCCCCGCCTCGAGCTCACCAAGGGCATCACGTGCAGCAACACGGTCGAGTTCGGGGTGCCCGAGCGTTCCGAGGGTGTCACCCTCGGGTGAGATGAGCATCGTTGCGCCGGTGTTCGGCCCCGAGATCACGACAACGAGAGCAGTTGCTTGGTTGGCCCGCAGTCGCCTTGCCAACTCGTCGTAGATGTTGCCGCTCACCAGGTGAGCTCCTGCAGGAACAGATGAATCGTGCCACCGCAGGTGAGGCCGACAGCGAAAGCCTCGTCGTCGGAGTAACCGAACGAGACGACCTTTGCCGCCGAAGCTGAGCGCAACATGTCGAGTGCTTCGGCGACGACGGCACCTTCGACGCATCCTCCGCTCACCGAGCCGACGACTTCACCATCTTCGTTCACTGCCATGGCGGCACCAGGATCGCGAGGGCCGGAGCCCTCGATGCCGACGACTCGACCGACGATGCAGCGCTTGCCGGCACTTCGCCAGCGATCGAGGTCATCGAGAAGTTCGCGCATGGGTTCAGCCTCGCACCATGTGGTGCTCGTCATCATGGATAACTTCCGTGAGTCGCTCGAGCGCCTCGAGTGAATGGCCTTCAACGAAGGCATCGACGAAGGGGAGTGCCGCCGCCATACCGCGAGCGAGCGGCGCGTACCCGGGAGTCACTTTCAGGGGGTTCACCCACACCACGCGGTGGGCGACACGATCGAGACGACGCATCTGTTCGGCGAGCAGTTCCGGGTTGCCACGGTCCCAGCCATCGGAGAGCACGACGACGATCGCACCGCGGGCGAGGCCACGTACGCCCCAGCGGTCGTTGAAATTGCGGAGGCATTCACCGATGCGGGTTCCGCCGCTCCAGTCGGCGACCTGTAGCGAGGCACGGGCAAGAGCCTTGTCAGGGTCGCGATGCGACAACTCACGTGTCACGCGGGTAAGGCGCGTGCCCAGCGTGAACGCCTCGACCCGCTGCCGACCGACCATCGCTGCGTGCATGAATCGCAGGAATGCACGCGCGTACGGCTCCATCGAACCAGAGACATCGAGCAACACCACGAGACGACGAAGTCGCTCACTCGGCTCGCGCCACTCGCGACGCACAGGCTCGCCAAGGTGGGCAAATGACGCCCTAACGGTGCGTCGTACGTCGACACGACCGCGACGCGATCGAGACGAACGCATGCGTAGCGAGCGTCGCGGTGAACCTGCAAAGCGAAGTCGTTGCATCAGTCGCTGCGCTTCGGTGAGCTCGTCGGTGGAGTAGTCGGCGAAGTCCTTGTGTGAGAGTGTCTCGGCTGCAGAAAACCGCAGCGTCAACGAGTCGTCACCCTTTTCGGATTCACCGTCACCGTCCATCTCGTCATCATCAACGGCAAGAGTCACCGACTCTTCGCCGATGCTTTCGAGATCTTCGCCGGCAGAGAGCCGCTCCCAGAACACGGCGAACGCCACGTTGAACGCTTCGCGATCTTCCGGGCGTCTCACGAGTGCGGAATGCGCCGCCCAATACACGCGATTGCGATCGGTGATGCCGACGGCATCGAGACACTGTACGAACGTGACCACCGAGTCGAGAGGCACGCGCATGCCCGACCCCCGCAACACTCGCCCGAAGGCGACTGCCATGCGTTCGGCGGTCATCCGACTGCGGCAGCGCGCTCGAAAGCGTGCTTGACGAGGTCGGCAACACCGGCGTCGGTGACACGCTCGTGATCTTCGCGGTACTTGAGCACCGTGCCGAGCGTCGATTTCACCACGGACTCGTCGAGTTGCGTGACGCCCAGTGTTCCGAGTGCGGTTGCCCAGTCGATGGTTTCGGCAACGCCCGGTGGCTTGTAGAGCTGCATCGAACGCAAACGCTCGACCGCACCCGCCACTTGTCGGGCGAGACGCTCGTGTACTTGCGGTACTCGCAGTCGCACGATGTCGACTTCGCGTTCGAATCCAGGATGCTCCACCCAGTGGTAAAGACAGCGTCGCTTGAGCGCGTCGTGCACGTCGCGTGTGCGGTTGGAGGTGAGCACCACAACCGGAATTTCCGTCGCGCGGTAGGTGCCCACTTCAGGAATCGTGATCTGGAAGTCGGAGAGTACCTCGAGTAGGTATGCCTCGAATTCGTCGTCGGCGCGATCGATCTCGTCGATGAGCAGCACGGGGGCTGCACCGTTGCGCGGCTCGATGGCGCGCAACAACGCTCGACGAATGAGGAAGCGTTCGTCGTAGAGCTCGTTCTCGAGACTCTCCGTGGCCTTGCCAGCGGCTTCACCGCTTGCTTCGGCTGCACGCAGATGCAGCAACTGTCGTGAATAGTCCCAGTCGTACACGGCCTGACTGGCGTCGATGCCTTCGTAGCACTGCAGTCGGATGAGTTCACTGCCGCGTACGGCCGCCAGTACCTTGGCGAGTTCGGTCTTACCGACGCCCGCTTCTCCTTCGAGCAGCAATGGACGCTTTAGCGAGAGCGCGAGGAATACCGCGGTGGCAAGCCCCTCATCAGCCAGGTATCCGGCCGACTGCAGGGCGTCACGCACGTGAGTGACCGAGGCGAGAGATGCGCGAGGTGCCGCCACGGCAACAGCCTAGGAACGATGGCCCCTGCCGCCCGAGCCCGTCGACCGTGCGGGAGTACCGTGATTTCGACATGGACCTCGGCATTCGCGGACGAACTGCAGCCGTCGCTGCTGCTACCGCAGGTTTGGGGTTTGCATCGGCAGAGGCACTCGTTGAAGCCGGTGTACGCGTGGCGATTTGCGGTCGCGCGAGCGATCGCGTGAAGGCGGCCGTCGCCGAGCTCGGGGGCGACACTGTCGGCATCGAGTGTGATGTCTCAACCGCGGGTGGTGCCACGATGTTCGTCGAACTGGCACGCGAACGCCTCGGTCATGTCGACATCCTGGTGGCCAATGGTGGCGGCCCAAAACCGGGAAACTTCGCCTCGCTCAAGGTTGACGACTACGTTCCGGCGCTCGAACAGAGCCTGCTCTCGGTCGTTGCGATGTGTGAAGCAGCGGTGCCGGCGATGCGTGAGCGAAAGTGGGGACGCGTTGCCGCAATCACGTCAGTCTCCGTGCGCCAGCCGATCGCCAATCTCATCCTCTCGAACACGGCTCGTGCCGGCGTGACCGGGTTTTTGAAGACGTTGGCCCGTGAGGTGGCTGCCGACGGTGTGACGGTGAACTCGGTGCAACCCGGAATCCATGCGACTGATCGCATCACCCAGCTGTACGGTTCGCAGCCAGATGCCAAGCAGTTAGGGATTCCGGCCGGTTTCGTCGGTGACCCCGCCGATTTCGGGAAGGTCGTGGCGTTCTTGTGCGGCGAGTCGGCGCGCTTCATCACGGGCACCCATGTGCCGGTCGATGGCGGCAGTTACGCCGGGCTGTTGTAGTACGTCGCGTTAGCGCGACGCGATTACTTCGAGGCTTCTTCGAGTGCGCGACGCACCAACACGCGAGCCAGGTGCTGTCGATATTCGACGCTGGCGTTGAGGTCGGCCTGTGGTTCGGCATCGTCGGCGGCGAGGGCCGCGGCATCAGCGACTGACGCACCCTTGTTGAGCGCGGCGCTCACCGATGAGGCGAGCACTGGTGTCGAGCCCATGTTGACGAGGGCGACACCGCTCGATCCGTTGTTGCGCCACGCAGCGACGCCGACGATGGCCCAGTCCTGCGCACGGCGATTGAACTTCTGGAAACTCCAACCAGCACCGTTCATCTTGGGCACTTTGATTTCCACCAACATCTCGTCGGCGGCCAGTGCACTCTCGAGGAACCCTTTGAAGAAATCCTTGGATGCGACTTCGCGCTTTCCGTTCGGACCTTGCACCACATAGGTTGCGCCGAGCGCAAGGGTGGTGGCCGGCAGGTCGCTCGCGGGGTCGGCGTGGGCGATCGAACCACCAATCGTTCCGCGGTGTCGAACTTGCGAGTCACCAACATGTCCTGCAGCGTGGGCAAGCAACGGCACGTGCTGTTGCAGCACGGGGGATTTCTCGACGTCCATGTGGCGTGTGAGTGCACCGATCGCGATGTGATCGCCGGCATCCTTCACATACGAGAGATCTTTCACGCGACCGATATCGACGAGCACGGTCGGTTGCGCCAATCGCAGCTTCATGAGCGGAATCAGGCTGTGACCACCAGCCAAGAACTTGGCTTCGTCGCCGTATTGACCGATGAGCGAGATGGCTTCTTCGGCGGAACCTGCTCGCTTGTATTCGAATGATGCGGGAATCATCGCTTGCCTCCTTGCGTGGCTTGAATTGCTTTCCAGACGTTGTTGGGTGACGCCGGCATGTCGAGGTGATTGATGCCGAGGCCCGACAAGGCGTCGATGACGGCATTCATCACGGTCGGTGCGGCACCGATTGTGCCGGCTTCTCCGATGCCCTTCACACCCAATTCGTTGGTTGGCGATGGAGTGACGGTGAAGTCGGTGGTAATCGGCGGAACATCGCACGCAGCAGGCACGAGGTACTCCGCCAGGTTCGATGTCTTCAGATTGCCGTCGCTGTCGTATACGGCTTCTTCGTACAACGCCTGTGCAAGACCCTGCACAACGCCTCCGTGCACTTGACCCTCGACGATGAGCGGATTGATTTGCTTCCCGCAGTCGTCAACCGCCACATACTTCAGCACGTCAACCTTGCCTGTCTCAGTGTCCACTTCGACGATGCAGATGTGCGTGCCGAACGGCCACGAGAAGTTCTTCGGGTCGTGCGTGTATTGGGCTTCAAGATTCGGCTCGACACCATCGGGCAGGTTATGCGCGGTGAAAGCCGCAAAGGCAATCGCCGCGATCGGTACTGCCTTGTCCGGTGAACCCTTCACGCTGAAAACGCCGTTGGTAAATTCGAGATCTTCTGCCGCGCACTCCAACTGGTGGGCGGCAATCTTGCGGGCTTTATCGATCACCTTGTCGCACGCGCCTGCAATCGCGACACCACCAACGGCGAGCGAGCGCGACCCGTATGTGTCGAGACCAAGCGGAGCGATGGCCGTATCGCTGTGCAAGACGTCGACATCGTCGGGCGAGATGCCGAGTTTCTCGGCAGCGATCATGGCCCACGATGTCTCGTGACCTTGACCATGCGGTGAGGTGCCGGTGACGACCTGTACTTTGCTGGTGGGCAGCACGCGAACCGTCGCCGATTCCCATCCGCCCGCGCCGTAGTTCAATGAGGCGAGCACTCGTGACGGCGCAAGACCGCACATCTCGAAGTACGAGGTCATCCCGATTCCGAGACGTTTGCGCGCGCCCGGCACGTTCTGCGTGGCCTGCTTCTTGCGCACACCCGCGTAGTCGGCGTGTTTCATCGCCTTCTCGGCCGCCGCAAGGTGATCACCCGAGTCGTAGTTCAAGCCGTGGAATGCCGTGTAACCCGTCTGGTTGCCCTTGTCGTCAAAGTACTGCTCTTTCTTGATGTAGTTCCGCTTACGCAACTCGTATGGATCGACGCCAATCTTGCGGGCAAGTGCATCCATAGCGACTTCAATTGCGTAGGTTGCCTCGGGGCGACCTGCTCCTCGATACGCATCGGTTGGCGTCATTGTGGTGAATACCGACGTGCACGAGAAGTCATATGCCTGCGGCAGGTCGTACACACCTGCATAGAGGAATGCACCCAGCAACGGCACGCCCGGCGTGACGAGTTGCAGATAGGCACCCATATCTCCGATGAGGCGGATGCGCACCGCGGTGAGTTTGCCGTGCTTGTCGGCAGCCAATTCCACGTACTGAATCTGTCCGCGGCCGTGAATGGTGGCCTGCGCATTTTCGGTGCGTTCTTCCACCCAACGCACCGGTGCACCGTGCTTTCGCGCAAGCGCGACACACAACAACTCTTCGGCGTAGACGTTGAGCTTCGACCCGAATCCACCACCGACTGCCGGAGCAACGACGCGCACCTGGTGCTCGGGGATGCCAACCGTGATTGCCGTCATAACCTTCAAGATGTGCGGTACTTGTGTCGCCGAATACAACGTGATGTCACCGCCAAACGGTTGTGGCACGGCGGCAACCGCACGCGGCTCCATCGCCATTGGCAAGAGTCGCTGCTGCACGTAGCGCTCCTTGACGGTGTATGCCGCATTCTTGAACGCTTCGTCGACAGCGCCTTCCGCAGACTCCACCTTCAGGTTCCAGGTGTACGACTTGTTCGTACCGATCGCCTCATGAATGACCGTCTTGTCGGTGAGTGCATCTTCCAGATCGGTCACTGCCTTGAGTGGTTCGTACGCGACATCGATCGCATCGAGCGCGTCACGGGCTGCAGCATCGCTCGTGGCGAGCACGGCAGCAACACCGTCGCCGACGTAACACACCTTGTCGAGTGCCAACGGATAGTGAGCCGGGTTCTTCATGTCCGGCGTCACCGGCCACGCGCACGGCATGGGCGCAGCCCATGTGGAGTGCAGATCTTTGCCGGTGTACACCGCGACTACGCCGGGCATCGCCGTTGCATCGGCAACATTGATGCTCTTGATGCGTGCGTGCGCATACGGTGAGCGCAGCACGGCCAAATGAAGAGCTCCAGGAATCGCGAGGTCGTTCGTGTACTTTGCCTCACCGGTCAGAAGTGCCGGATCTTCGCGTCGCAGAAGTCGCTGGCCGATGACACTGTTCGTGCGTTCTTGTGTGATGCTCATGTTGGGCTCCTTACTTCTTGGCTGCCGCGAGGACCGACTTGACGATGTTGTGGTACCCAGTGCAGCGACAGAGGTTGCCTTCCAATCCGAGTCGAACTTGTTCGTCGGTGGGATTCGGGTTCTCGTTCAACAGTCCGATCGCCGCCATCACCATGCCCGGCGTGCAGTAGCCACACTGCAGCCCATGGTTTTCCATGAATGCTTTTTGCACCGGGTGCATCTCGCCGTTTTTCGCGAGGCCTTCGATCGTTGTCACATTCCCACCGTCGGCTTGTGCAGCGAGAATCGTGCAACTCTTTACGGCTTCGCCGTCGAGGTGCACGGTGCATGCGCCGCAACTTGACGTGTCACAACCAATGTTGGTTCCCGTCAGATTCGCGTGTTCGCGGATGTAGTGGACGAGCAATGTACGCGGCTCTACATCGTGCGATTGTGTAGAACCATTGATGGTGATGGAAACTTTCATCCTGAACCTCCGTTAGGTGACGAGGTTCACCCCTCAAACCCCGTAGGCGCAGTATTGCCCTCCTTACGGGGGTTTGTCTAATCGCTGAGTTTCTTGAGGTTTCTGACGGCAAAGGTGAGGCTGAGGCCGGCCATGATCACGATGGCCACGAGCCCACCCCATACGGCGTTCCACGACAAGTGATCGGGGCTGGATTCACTGACGAGTCCGACGCGCGACAACCTGAGGATGTTGGTCGCGGGGTTGATTCGCGCGACGCTGTGCAACCAGCCCTCCATCACGTTGAGCGGCACCTGGGCCGACGAGAGGAACATGACGAGGAAGATCGACAGCTGCATGATTGCTGCGGCGCGCATGTCGCGGAACTTGAATGCGAGGCCGAGCCCCCATCCGGCCCCGATCGTCGAGAGACCGAGCGCTGCGATGTAGAGACACACGACGCCGAGCACTCCGCCGGTGAATCGCGCACCGAGTGCCACGCCCAGCACGATCACGATGGTGGTCATCATCACGATGCGCACGAGGGTGCCGCTCAATGGTCCGAGCACCAGCGAGAGTCGCGAGGTTGGCGACATACGAAGCCGGTCGTAGAAACCCGTCTCGATGTCGCGAATCGCGGTGAATCCGAGACCAACTCCACCGAATGCAGCGCCCATCATGATGCCGAGCGGCATGTACCAGTTGATCGAGCGATCGGTGGGGAAGCCGGGAATCTTGGTGACGGCAAAGAACGTGCCGGCGAACACGATCATGTTGAAGATCGGCATGGCGAGCGCCGGGAAGAACGCCGACGGGAGTCGGCGAATGTTGCGAATGCTGCGCTTGGCGAGAATGGCGACGGCGCTCATCGTTTTGCCAATCGTGCCTGGAGTTGTCGCAGTGCCAGCATCGTCGTCAGAATCGCGATACCAAGGGGAATCGCCAAGGTATGTGCCATGGCGCCGGCGGCCAAGCCGTCGATGGCAAGCGAGCGTTGACCCTCGACCATGTACGAGATCGGGTTCAGATTTGCGATGCGCCGGTACACGCCACTCATCGTCTCGCGTGGGAAGAACGCACTCGAAAGAAACAGCAGGATGAAGAGCACGGGAAACGTGCCTTGCACCGCCTCGGCAGACCCCGTCTTCAGGGCGACCACCGACATGAGCGCACCGACCGCAAAAGCGATGACGAAACCGGCGACGACGATCGAGATGTAGCCCAGGATTCCCGCTTCGACGTAGACACCGAAGGGCAACAGCGCCAGCAGGAACACGAGCGCTTGCATCGCGCCGAACAACGAACTCCCCGCGAGTCGTCCGAAGAGGATCGACGTCCGTGACGTTGGTGCGGCCAGCAGACGGTCGAAGAATCCGTCCTGGATGTCGGTGGCAAGCGCGGCGGCGCCAGTCACCGAACCGAATAACACGCCCTGAATCACCGTGCCGGCCAGGGTGAACTGTAGATACGAATCAACCTGGGGAAACCCGGGCAGGCTGATCGCCCGACTGAACGCCGACGACCCGAGGGCAGCAAAGAACAACGGGAAGATCATCGACGGTCCGACGAGCGCCGGTTGACGGAAGATCGCCAGCGTCGAACGGCGGGAGAGCGCGACGAGTTGTCGCGCCGTGTCAGCGGGCCTGCGGCGCATTGTCGGCGCCCTCAAGTCGGTAGCCGGTTGCTTCGGCGAACACGTCGTCGAGGCTTGGTTGATTCAATTCGAGGTGCTCTACGACGACCTTGGCTTCGTCGAGCGCGCGCACTACTTCGGCGACGCGTTCGGCTCCGCCTTTTAGCCCCACACCGAGCGTGCCCTCGGCAGTTGGGCGCAATTCGCCGAAACGACCAAGCACCGTCTTTGCGGTGTCGTTCTGTGACTTCGACACATTGATGAGCAGTGTCGGGTCGCCGACAGCCAACTTCAAGTCGCTCGGCTTGCCCTCACGCACGATGTGGCCGTGATCGATGATGGCAATTCGGTCGGCGAGCTGATCTGCTTCTTCTAGGTACTGCGTCGTGAGCATCACCGTGGTGCCTTCTCGATTGAGGCGACGCACTTCTTCCCACAATGTGAGACGGCTCATCGGGTCGAGACCGGTTGTCGGCTCGTCGAGAAACAACACGACCGGCTGGTGAATCAACGAGAGCGCAAGGTCGAGTCGTCGACGCATGCCACCTGAGTAGGTCGACACTCGACGATCTGCGGCGGCAGTGAGTCCGACTCGTTCGAGCAATTCATTGGCGCGTTGCTTCATCTTGTTGGCGGCAATTCCGTAGAGCGTGGCTTGCAGCTCGAGCAACTCAAAGCCGGTCATGAGCGGGTCGATTGCTGCGTCTTGCAGTGCGACGCCGATATTGCGCCGCACATCGTCGGCTTGTTTGACGACATCGAAGCCGGCAACGCGTGCCGTGCCGCTGGTCGGGCGCAACAGCGTGGTGAGCATGCGCACCGCGGTGCTCTTGCCGGCGCCGTTGGGGCCGAGAAACCCGAAGATTTCGCCTTGGTTGACCGTGAGGTTGATGCCGTCGACCGCTTTTACATCACCGAAGTGACGGGCAAGGTTCTCGGCAATGATTGGAGCGTTAGACACTCGTTCAGTCTTGCGGATTCAGTGCTCGCCAGACACGCTCGGGCGTCGCCGGCATGTCGATGTGACGAACGCCCAAGTGGGCAACGGCATCGACCACCGCCGATTGCACCGCCGGCGTCGAACCGATCGTGCCCGATTCACCAACACCCTTTGCGCCAAGCGGGTTTCGCGGTGTTGGGGTCTCCATCGGTACCAAAGTGATACTCGGTGCCTCGACTGCGGAGATGAACGCGTACTCGGCGAGATTGCCGGTCTTGGGATTTCCGTCCTCGTCATACACGAACTCCTCGAGCAACGCCTGGGCCGAGCCCTGTGCGATACCGCCGTGAATCTGTCCCTCGAGCAGCAACGGGTTCAGCACGGTGCCGGCGTCGTCGCAGGCAATTTGCTTGAGGTGGGTTACCTTGCCGGTTTCGGTGTCCACTTCGACCACGGCAACGTGAGCACCGAAGGGGAAGGTGGCGCCACCCGATGTGAATCGTTCGGCAATTGCCAAACCGCCTTCGCTGGCGCGACGTGACGCGAGTTCACCCCACGTCACTGCCACCGCGGGTGTGCCAGCCACATGGAATGCACCCCGACTCTTGTCGAGTACAACGTCGGCTTCCGCGGCTTCGAGCGCCGAAGCGGCCACCGAACGGGCGAGCTCAACCAGTTTCTGCGCGGTCTGGTGCACTGCAGCACCACCAAGTTGTAGTGAGCGCGAACCGTAGGTGCCCAAGCCGTCGGGAATGATGTCGGTGTCGCCCCAGACCACGTCGATTTTGTCCATCGGAATACCCGTGTGTTCGCTGGCGATCATCGACCACGCAGTGACGTGGCCCTGACCGTGTGGTGACGTACCGGTGTACACGATTGCTCGACCGTCGGGCAGCACTTCGATACGCGCATCTTCATGGTTCGTACCGCCGCTCGTGATTTCCACGTACACGCTGACGCCGATTCCCAGTTGTTTGCGATCGCCACTCTTGCGACGTTCGGCCTGTTGACGGCGAAGATCCTTGTAGTTCGCTGCAGCGAGCACCTTGTCGAGAGCTCCTTCGTAATCGCCCACGTCGTACGCCTGGCCAATCGCGGTGGTGTGCGGGTCGGTGAACTTCGGAATCAGGTTCTTGCGACGGACGTCGGCTGGGTCCATGCCGATTTCGGCCGCGAACATGTCCATTGCTCGCTCAACGGCGGCGGTGGCTTCAGGGCGTCCGGCGCCGCGATAGGCGACGATCGGTGTCGTATTCGTAACAACCGACTTGGTTCGGCACTCGATCTTTGGAATCGCATACACACCACTGCTCATCGGGCGCGTGCACGCTGGTGCAAGCACTCCACCAACATCGAGGAAGGCACCACAATCTTGAATCGCTTCCAGACGGTAGGCGAGCACTTTGCCATCTCGAGTGCCACCGATGGTGACGTACTGCAACTGTGCGCGACCGTGCCCGAGGGCGAGCATCGACTCACTTCGCGTCTCACGCCAGCGCAGCGGGCGACCGACGGCCAGCGCCAAACGACCGAGCACGATCTCCTCCGGGTATGCCGAAATCTTCGCGCCGAAACCTCCGCCGACATCAGGAGTAATGACACGCACATTGCTGCTGGCATCGCTCTTGTTGATCTGGTCGCGCACACCCTGCGCGTGCTGCGTGGAGATCCACTGATACAAACGTCCGTCCGCCCACGCCACGGCCGAACCGCGCACTTCGAGCGGGCACGGTGCAACGCGCTGGTTGACATAACGACCCTTCACCACGACTTCGCAGTCGGCAAAAAATTCATCACCGGTCACGTCGGGCATGCCCCAGATGGTGGAGTCCACGGTGACGTTGCTGCCGGCAGCCGGGTACAGCAGCGTCGTTGAACTCATTGCTTGTTCAAGATCGACCAGCACCTCGAGTGGGTCGTAGTCGACGATGACGAGGTCGGCGGCATCCTCACCTTGGTCGGCTCGCTCGGTGACGACAACTGCGACGGGTTCGCCCACGTAACGAACGCGGTCGCTGGCCAGAAGTGTGCGCGTGACACCAGGGTTGAACGAGGAAGCTTCGGGCTGCAGCTTCAGTGACTCGGCCGTGTGCACCGCGATAACCCCAGGTGCTGCGAGAGCGGCACTCACATCGATGCCGTTGATGTTGGCGTGCGCGAGAGGTGACCGAACGAAGGTGACATGGGCGGCCCCTGCGAGCAGCGGCTCGTCACGCATGTCGTCGACATACACGCCACCAGTGGTGAGAAATTTCGGGTCTTCTTTGCGCAGTACGCGATTACCGAGGATGCTTCCAGCCATCACGCCAAGTTAGTGGCAGCCGCGCGCGGTTCACGGGTGCAACGACGTGTTGCGGGGTGCGTCAGGGGCGCGACGGATCGAACGTGTCGAGATTGCCTTGTTCCACGCCCGCACGTTGGGTTTCGCGCAGCGAAACGATGCCGGCCACCAGCGTGTACGGCCAGCGCGCGGGGAGATCCACCGCGGCACCAGGCATCTCCAGAAGCGGTACGCGACGCTCGTTGGGCAACAGGTAGCCGAGTTGTTCTCGCACTGCTTGGCGTACGCCGTCCGAGGTGCGTAGTGCGTCGATTTCGTCCTGTAGTGCGTCGTTCACTTCTTCGTAGGCCGCGTACTGGCTGCTGCGCGACTCGACGAGTTCTTGTTGTGCCATCCAAGTACGAATTGGCGAGACGACGAAGGTGGCAAGCACCGCGAGCACGGCCAGCACGGCAATTGGAATGATGACCGAACGCATGCGGCCGGCGAGAGCCAGGGGGAAATTCACACCACCATTGTGACGGTTGCGCCGAGCATCTCGGTGGACGCCCGCGCCGGCCGTTAGCGGGGGTTCAGCGCAGCGCGACCACGAAACTGCGCACGCCCGCCGAGTTCTGCCTCGAT
>JBJTOX010000002.1:0-6973 GCA_046074785.1 Actinomycetota bacterium | reverse complement strand
GTCGTGGCGGTCGGCAACAATGTACGCATGACAACTCCACTGACAACCGCAGACAGTGGTGCCCCGACTCGGGTCGACGTTGTCATCGTCGGCGCCGGATTTGCCGGCATGTACATGCTGCACCGAGTCCGTAGCGCCGGATTCTCGGCCCAGGTGTTTGAACGCGGGTCCGGAGTCGGCGGAACTTGGTATTGGAATCGCTATCCGGGAGCACGGTGCGACGTGCCGAGTCTCGAGTACTCGTATCAGTTTTCCGACGACTTGCAACAAGAGTGGGAGTGGTCGGAAAAGTACGCAACCCAACCTGAGATCTTGCGTTACGCAGAGCACGTCGCTGATCGATTCGATCTGCGTCGTGACATCGTGTTCGACACCAGTGTCATGAGCATCAAGTGGCAAGGCGACTCTTGGCTAGTGACCACCACGCCCGCTCACCCGAGGAGCGACTCAGGCATCGCTGCACACTCGCACGTCGTTGCGCGATTCGTCGTACTCGCTACCGGTTGTCTCTCTTCGGCGAACAAGCCACACTTCGTCGACGATCATCTCTTTGGAGGTCGCGTCTACCACACTGGTGCCTGGCCGCACGAGGGAGTCGACTTCAGCGGTAAACGAGTGGTGGTCATCGGCACCGGATCATCCGGAATCCAGTCGGTGCCCGTCATCGCACAACAAGCCGACCAACTCACCGTGATGCAACGCACACCCGCCTACTCGGTACCGGCTCGAAATCAGAAACTTGATCCTGAATACGTGGCCTCTATCAAGAACAGCTACGCAGAATTCCGCCGCAGGAACAAGCTCACGCGAGCAGCACTCGGCGGCGACACACCGACCGGCCCGCACGGGGCATGCGAAGTTGGCGATGACGAGCGTCGTGCTGCACTCGAAGAGCGGTGGCAAAAAGGCGGACTGCTATTCCTCGGCGCGTTCAATGATGCGCTCACCAACCCTGAATCAAACCGACTAATCGCCGACTTCGTACGCGACAAGATTCGTAGCATCGTCCGCGACCCCGAGACAGCCCGCAAGTTGGTGCCCGACTCGATCATCGGCTGCAAACGGCTGTGTGTCGACACCGACTATTACGACACGTTCAATCGGCCGAACGTCTCACTCGTCGATCTGCGTGAACAACCGATCAAACGGTTCTCCCCGAAGGGAATCATCGCTGGAAATGGTGACGCCCCCGAAATCGAGCACGAGTGCGATGCCATTGTCTTCGCAACCGGCTTTGATGCCATGACAGGCGCAATCGAAAAGATCGAGATCATTGGGCGGGAAGGACTTCGACTGCGTGACGAGTGGTCGGCTGGTCCGGTGAACTATCTCGGGCTCTCCGTGCACGGTTTCCCGAATCTCTTCACCATCACGGGTCCAGGTAGCCCGTCGGTACTCACGAACATGATCGTCTCGATCGAGCACCACGTTGAATGGATCGCGGACTGCCTCACATGGCTGCACGCGAACAACCGCAGCACGATCGAAGCCGAACCGGATGCCCAAGAGCGCTGGGTGCAACATGTCAATGCGGTTGCCGGAATGACGTTGTATCAGTCGTGTAGCTCGTGGTACCTGGGCGCCAACGTGGAGGGCAAGCCGCGAGTCTTCATGCCACTTCCCGGGTTCCCCGCCTATGCCCAACAGTGCGCCGACGTCGCGGTCGCCGGCTATCGCGGATTCCGAACTTGACATTGTCTAGTACGCTCGCACGTGCGTCTACTGGGAGGCAGACATGACCACGATTGAGCGCAATTCGTCCAACCCGTATCTTGCCAACAATCTCGCACCGGTGCACGAAGAGGTGACCGTCACCGATCTGCACGTGACCGGAAATATTCCAACCGAACTCACCGGCCGCTATCTCCGCAACGGACCCAACCCTGCCGGCGCGGTGGATGAGAACACCTACCACTGGTTTCTTGGTCATGGCATGGTGCACGGGGTGCGACTCGACGGTGGTCGCGCGAAGTGGTACCGAAATCGTTGGGTGCGAACACAGGACGTGTGCGCCGTGCTCGGCGGGAACCCGCCACCGTCGGATTGGCCGGCAGGACATCCGGCATTCTCGGCAAATACGAGTGTGATCGGACATGCCGGGCGAACCTTTGCGATCGTCGAAGGTGGTTCACCGCCGGTCGAGCTGGGCTACGAACTCGACACGGTTCGCATTTCGAACCTTGGCGGAACGCTGCCGCATTCGTTCTCTGCGCATCCAAAGCGTGACCCCAAGACGGGTGAACTCCACGTGATGGCGTATTACTGGGCGTGGGGAAACCAGGTGCAGTATCTCGTCGTCGGTATCGACGGCCGGGTTCGAAAGCACGTCGACATTCCACTGCCAGGCGGACCGATGCTGCACGATCTCGCCATCACCGACAAGTACGTGTTGATCTTCGACCTACCGTGCGTGTTCAACCTCGATTCAGCGATGAAGGGAATCCGCTTCCCGTACTTCTGGGACAACAACTACGAAGCTCGAATCGGATTGCTGCCGCGCGAAGGTCAGGCCACCGACGTGAAATGGATTTCCGTCGACCCGTGTTACATCTTCCATCCGATGAATGCGTACGACGATGGAGACGATGTGGTACTCGACGCAGTGCGTCATCCAAAGGTGTTCGACCGTGACCGTCGCGGACCCAACGAGGGTGATCCGGTGCTCACACGCTGGCGACTCAACGCCAAGACGGGTACGGCGCAGAGCAACGTCATCAACGACCGACCGCAGGAGTTTCCGCGCGTCAATGAAGAGTTGATGGGTAAGCGCTACAGATTCGGTTATTCATCCGGCATCGGCACCGGGTTCGCCCAGGACACACTGATGAAGACCGATGTCGAAACGGGTTCGGTGCAGTCACGCACCGATCAGCCGCGCTACGGATACGGCGAGCCGGTCTTCGTCGCGCGCGACGGTGCCAAGGCTGAAGACGACGGCTGGGTGGTCGTGCTTCGACACGACACACAGAACGACACGTCCGACCTTGCAATCTTTGATGCTCGGGGCATCACCGACGATCCCGTCGCAGCGGTGCACTTGCCGGTGCGAGTACCCAACGGCTTTCATGGCAACTGGGTGCCCGACAACAGCTGAATTACACCGCCGCTAGGAGCGGTGATAGTTGGGTGACTCGTGCGTGATCGTCACGTCGTGTGGATGACTCTCTTCGCGCCCGGCCGTCGTCACGCGCATGAATCGCGCACGCTGATGCAGCTCGGGCAGCGTGCCTGCGCCGACATAGCCCATTCCTGAGCGCAGCCCGCCAACCAATTGATACACCACATCGGAAAGCGAGCCCGCGTACGCGACGCGGCCTTCGATGCCCTCTGGCACCAACTTGTTGCGACCGCCCGCACCCTGACCCGAGCCATAGCGGTCGGCACCGAGACCTTGCATCGCGCCGAGCGAACCCATGCCGCGATAACTCTTGTAGCGCCGACCCTCGAAGAGTTCGACGTCGCCCGGAGCCTCGTCGGTGCCGGCAAGCAGTCCTCCGAGCATCACCGAGCTCGCGCCGGCGGCGAGAGCCTTCACCACATCACCGGAATAGGTAATTCCACCATCGGCGATCGTGGGGACACCAAGTTCCTGGGCGCGTCGCGATGCGAACCACACTGCCGACAACTGCGGCATGCCCGCGCCCGCAATCACACGAGTCGTACAGATTGACCCGGCACCAACGCCGATCTTTACCGCGTCTGCTCCGGCTCCACGCAACGTCTCGACTCCCCCTTCGTCGACGACATTGCCGGCTACCACCGCGATATCTGGCCAGCTTGCCTTGATTCGTTCGATTGCCTTCACCACCCCCATCGAGTTGCCGTGCGCAGTATCGATCACGACTGCGTCCACGTTGGCTCGCACGAGTGCTTCAACGCGTGTCTCCAGGTCGTCACCGACACCAACTGCAGCAGCAACACGCAGGCGACCAGCAGCGTCGCGGGTCGCATTGGGAAACTCCTGCCGCTTCATGATGTCCTTCACCGTGATCAAACCGCGCAAGCGACCCTTGCCATCGACAAGCGGCAACTTCTCGATGCGATGCTTCTGCAGAATTGCCCGAGCTTGTTCCAACGTGGTGCCTTCCGGTGCCGTAACGAGACCTTCGCTCGTCATGAAGTCGCGGACAGGTCGCTTGTAGTCATCGGGTGAACAGAACCTCACATCGCGGTTCGTCAGGATTCCCACGAGCACGCCATCCCGATCGGTAATCGGGACACCCGAGATCTTGAAGCGGTTCATCAACTCTTCGGCATCGTCGAGCGATGCGGTGGCAGGCAGTGTGACGGGGTCCGAGATCATTCCTGACTGTGACCGCTTGACCTTCTGAATTTCGGCTGTCTGATCCTCAATCGGAAGATTGCGGTGAATCACACCGATTCCACCGCAGCGAGCCATCGCAATGGCGAGTCGTGCCTCGGTCACGCGATCCATCGCGGCAGAAACGAGTGGAACATGGAGCACGATGTCGCGCGCAAATACGGTCGCGGTGTCGACCTGATCGGGCAACACATCACTGAAGCCCGGGACAAGGACCACATCGTCAAACGTGAGACCTTCAAAACGGTTGAAGAGTTCTGCGTTGTGCGTCACGACATCACTCGCAACCCGGTTGCACGTAGTTCCGCATGCTCAAGAAGATGCGCTGCCATAGGAGAACGATAGTTCCGACGTGCAGTGCTAGAGAAATCTCTTGACAAAAAGTCAGTGTCGAAAGTGACGGACGTTCGTCATCAGCATCGCGATGCCATGCTCGTTCGCCGAGTCGATCGATTCGTCATCACGTTGGCTACCGCCTGGCTGGACGATGACCGAGACGCCTGCTCTTGCAAGCTCGTCGGGTCCGTCCCTAAATGGAAAGAACGCGTCACTTGCGGCGACGGCACCGCGGGCTCGATCACCCGCCCGCATACAGGCAATCTTCGCCGCATCGACACGACTCTGTTGACCAGCCCCAATTCCGACCGTCGAGCCGTTTCGCACCAACACGATTGCATTCGAGGTCGTGGCGGCGCAGACGACCCAGGCAATGACTGCGTCGCGCAGTTGATCTCTCGTGGGCTGCACGCTGCCCGAGACCCTCCACTTCGAGGCATCAGCGTCCACCCTGTCGTGCGTCTGTACGAGCATCGCACCGTCAATTGTGCGCAAGGAAAGCCCATCGCCGAATGGCTCTTGCGCGCGGAGCACTCTCAGGTTCTTCTTCTCAGCAAGCAACGCAAGGGCGTCTCGCTCATAATCCGGTGCAACCACTACCTCGGTGAACACCCCCATGAGGGCCTCTGCCGTGGCTTTCGTCATCGAGCGGTTGAGGGCAACGATGCCACCGAACGCGCTCAGTGGATCGCACTCATGCGCTCGCCGGTACGCCGTCTCGATGTCGGAAGCAATCGCCACGCCACATGGGTTGGAATGCTTGATCACGACTGCCGCCGGCTCAGCGAATTGATTGACGAGCGACCAAGCAGCATCGGCATCGTAAACGTTGAGATATGACATCTCCTTACCGCCCAATTGCTCGGCCGTGCTCCACCAACTGCGTTGACCGACAACCCGATACCGCGCACCAAGTTGATGCGGGTTTTCGCCGTAGCGCAGCATGGCGTCACGCTCGAGTCTCACGGTGAGTCGTGTCGGTAGGTCGACCTCGCGCGACTGCCCACCCGCAGTGCGTTCGGATTCGCTGCCATCCACGAACCACGACGCAATCTGCATGTCGTAGCTGGCGGTTGTCACAAAGGCTCGAGATGCGAGGTCGCGCCGAGTCTCCAAGCTCAAGACGCCGTTACTGCGCAGCTCTGCCAGCACGTCCTGATACTGCGACGGCTCCGTCACGACCCCTACGTGCTTGTGATTTTTCGCAGCTGCGCGGATCATCGCCGGGCCGCCGACATCGATCAAATCAATGCTCGGGTCACTCGCAAATGGATACAGATTCACCACTGCGAGGGCAATCTGCTCTATGCCGTACTGCGCGAGCTCATGACGATGTGATTCATCATCGGTGTCGGCGAGCAGGGCTCCATGAATTGCGGGGTGCAACGTCACCACTCGGTGACCGAGAATTGCCGGAAAACCCGTCAGCGTCGAAACATCTACTGCTTCCACTCCACCTTCATGCAACGCCTTCGCAGTGCCACCGCTCGACAACAGTTCCCAGCCGAGCTCCCGAAGCCCGCGGGCGAAGTCGACGACTCCCGTCTTGTCATAGACACTGAGCAACGCACGGGGCACGCGCCCGAGTATGTCACAGAGAACGTCGAGTGCTCAGGTGATGAGTCGCTTGGTCATCACTCGCACACTCAAGGTGCCCGTGATTGCAGCAAACACCACCAACGCCAGCGCGTGCCACCACGACGCCCACGACAACGTGCCGAAACACGCATCACGCACCAGTTCAATGCAGTGGTACACGGGGTTTACATTGCTGATGGTGCCGAACCAATCCGGCAACCCGGAGATCGGAAAGTACGTGCCCGACACGAAGAGCAGCGGTGTCAAGAGGGCCGACTGAAAGTACGAGAAGGAGTCGATCACTTTCACCACTCCCGAGATGTACTGCCCGAGGAATGTCAGCCCGAGCGCAGCAATGAAACAAATGAACGGCACCCACAACATCGTCCACCGCGCCTGCAATCCAAAGGGGATGGTTGCCAGCATCGGCACGCAGCCGTACACCGCGGTGCGGGCAGCAACCCAGGTTGCTTCACCCACCATCAGTTCGGCGGTGGTAGTCGGTGTCGAGAGAATTCCGTCGTACACCTTCTGAAATACACGGGCAATGAACGTGTTGTACATGCCGGGAAACACCGAACTAAAGAGCACGGCAGTTGCCACCGCGCCGGTGCCGACGAAGACCACATATTCCATTCCGTCGATCTTCTTCTTGAAGTTGTCTGGTGGTCCGAACGTGTTGAGCTGGTCGGCGTACTGCGCGACGAGACGCAACGTGACCTTCTCGCCGCTGCCGCC
>JBJTOX010000001.1:0-5749 GCA_046074785.1 Actinomycetota bacterium | reverse complement strand
GGCACTCAGGTGTCGTTCGACGGTCTTTTCAGAATTGAACAGTTCTTCGGCAATCACCTTGTTTGATTTGCCCTCTGCAACCCGCTTGAGAATCTCGCGTTCGGGTTCGGTCAACAGCTGCTCGACGTCGGAGGGGCCACTTGAGTTGTGCAACTGCGGGTCGACCATCACCAGCCCACTCTGTGCAGCGGAGATCGCCTGGCGGAGGTTGTTCATTCCGCTTGTCTGTTTCAAGATGAATGCCCATCCAGCTTTCAGAGATGTACTCATTCGATTGAAGAGGTCGGCAGTTGGTCGCCCCGACATGATCACCGTGCTCACCTCGGCGCCGGCAGCATTACGTAAATCGACGGCCACATCAACGCCGTCGCCGTCCTGAAGTCGAACATCGGCAATCATCACGTCAACATTCTTGGCACATGTTGACATTTCGTTCTGAATTTCTGCTGCGTTGAGGTATCGCTTCACGGTGCTATCCGGAAACTCGCGTAACAACCACTGCTCAAGCAAGCCCCCGAGAAGGTCGTCGTCTTCAACTAGCACGAATCGGGTTCCACTGGTCATGGCGACAAGAGCCTATTGCTATTCGCAGACTCAAAAGATTCTCCGAACCGAACAAAATCGTCTGCGAAGTCATCAATAACCTGATCAACCTTCAATCGGCGTACAGGTTCGAGGTCGCCGGCGGACCATGCTGCAGGGCCGAATGATTGATCGCTACCGACGAGTATGCGAATCGTAGATCCAAACTTCGATCTGAGGGCGAGCACGGCGTCTCGAGTTGGTGCGTGAGTCTCGGGTGACCACGGACCAATGCAGACGGCACTGAGGTCGTTTGGCTCAGAGCATGCCGTCAACAGTGCATCGGTCGAGAAGAAGCCGATGTCGGAGACGGCGAGCCCCTGGCTCCGCAATATCTCGGAGAGTAAACGGCAAGGGACGCTACTACCGAGATTGGCTACGACGCCCCCAACAACCACAGTTCCCCTTTGTGCGTCGTGGCTCGTATGAATCGAGGCAGCGCTGGTGAACGACCGAACAGTGAGCCAACGCGCGCGGTGCAGCTTGAATAGCGAAGAGACATTACTTCCCGTTCTCGCGGCAAGGTTTCGCCACACGGGAACGATGAGAGATCGGTAGATCGTCGAAAGTGATTCATCCTCAACAAGGCAGTCAGAAATGAGGCGCTGTACTTCGACCGCGTCGCCGATAAACATCGCTTGCTCCAGTGCTTCGACGATCTTGTGGCAATCTCGGATTCCCACTGACTCTTTATTGGGACTTGCCTTGAGGTGAGGGTCTTTCTGATTCTCTTGTACCGCTTCGCTCAGGGTGGACTCGAGATACGCGATCGTAAACGGCTTACGAAGCACCCTCTGCTGCGATTCAAGTGATGCCACCGCGGCCCAGTTGGCGAATCCAGTCATGAATACGGCTGTCATACCTGGGTACTTGTTTAGGAGCTTGTCGCAAATATCTCTTCCGTCTTCGTTGCCCAACCGCAGATCGATGAGTGCCACATTCGGCTGGCCATGGTCACTCACGGCCGCTAAGGCCTCGTCCCCAGTTGACGTTGATATGCATGAGTGACCGCGACGCGAAAGCCCCAAGTGAATGTGCTCACGGAGGTCGTCGTCATCCTCGACCACAAGCACGGAAAGTCGAGTACGTGAGTGAGTTGCCAGGCGATGCCACGGCAAGCTGGCATCCACCGATTTGATAATTTCAGACCTGGGTCCTGCATGCGTGATGCCTTCGGGATGTTCGAATGGCGTAAGCACACGTTCAATGAGTTCGTCCTTCCTCTTTTGGGACGAATTCAGGATTTTGTAGAAAGAGCGAGCCTGACTCTCAGAGAGACCAAGGTTTTCCACGGCGAGGCTCAGAGCCATAAACATCGAATTGAGGTCGTGGCTGAGATACTCGCGCGCTTGCTGTGGCACCGACTCGGAGGAGATGTGAAGTGGTGGGGGCCCGCTGTAATAGACGTAGACAACGACCGAGATATGGGTTGGAATGCCGTCAGAGTTCCAAGTGTTTTCGAAGTGCACCCACACCCAACGCTTCTTGCCGGAGCCATCAACCAAAGAGCCAAGATGTTCTGAAGTGCGGGTAGATGTCGTCCATGAATCTCGCAACTCTTCAAAGGTCGCAAATGTAGACTTCTCAAGTTGCAGTCGACCGAGGAATTCATTGGCTGTCGCGATTTCCGGATCCCCGCAGATTCGTAAGAACGACTCATTTCGGTAGATCAATTCGCCCGATTCCCAAAGAAAAACAGCTCGCGGAAGAGCTGACTGGTCACTCGCCTGACGAAGGAAATCAACGGGCACCACACCACGGTATCCGAGGGACATCCCTACTCGGGAATAGTCGATTGGAGGTGGTGTTGAGGGATATCGCTAGGCTCATGGTGTGCCGATCTCTGTGGTCGTGGTTGAAGATGATGCACTACTCCGAGAAATAATCGCTCAACGTCTGGAATTGGACACCGAGATTGACGTGGTCGGGACATTTTCAAACAGCGTCGAACTCGCGAAGAAAATCTTCCCTCACGGCTCGGTCGGCCCTGAGTTCTCCGTTGACGTGGCGGTGATGGACGTGTGGCCAGACCGTCAGTCCGAAAGTCAGTTTCGTATTCCGGACTCCACCGAAGTGTTCACGTTTCTCCGTGCTGCTGGCCTAGAAGTTCAGGCACTTTTCGTTACATCGATGGATCGTGAATACGTTGAGGCAGCCTGCTATGCACTTGCAGATCAACATTGGGGCTACCTGAACAAGTCAAACGTCTCAAAAGGGCAGGACTTGGTTGAAGCAGTCAAGCATCTTGCGACCGCTAAAGGTTCGAAAGATGACTGACTCCCAGCGCCGAAGTCGGCGTGTTCTGGGAATTGTTGCGAACATCGCAAGGCTGCTTGCCCTTGTGTGGTTGGGAAGTTACGTAATTGAAGGAATCCTCCAGTTCGGTGCTGCAGACCGACACCCCCAAGAGGCTCTCCTCGTACTGGAGGTCACAAGTCTCACAATTATCGTTGCCATTATCGCTGTTGACTTCATATTGCGAGTCAGAAGTGGTCGTGCTACCAAGGAAGCACTCAAAAATTCGGTCGTTAAGAGTCGATTGATCACCCGCGCCGCCGACTCGGAAGTCATGACGGTGCGACGTGAAGTTGCAATGTGGGTTCACGGCAGCGTCCAGAGCGCCGTTATTGCAACGCGTAGCAAATTTGTGGCCGAACTGGAGTCATTGGTGGACGATGCTGGTGGTTGGGTTGACGGGAAGATGCACATCTCTCGTACGAGGTTCGACCGTGTCGTATCTGCAGCGGGAAGACCCCTCGAAGATCTGAGTACTGACATTCGCAACCGCGCTCGAGAACTCTGGCCCGAACACCGAGAACTCCCACTAAAACCAGCGTTGGAGAAGGTTGGTGGACCGAGCGCAGTGGTCCACCTGACCGCCCTTCTGGATTGGTCGGACGTTGACACCGAATCGTCAGGGGTGTCCCACGATCGAATTCATTTCCTGAGAAGTTCAAAACAAAGGCTCAGTGTGCAATCGCGTTACGAGGTGATCCGCATCGTCGAGGAGTCAATCAACAACGCCAAAAAGCATGGTTCGACGAGGGAGTCAATCGTCGTCAATCTTCAAGACAACGTGATCACCGTTGAGGTGTCAAATAATGGAGAGCAGTTGAAGCCGGACTACCTACCGGGTCTTGGCACGGCGGTGATTGACGAGATCGTGTCTCGTCGCAATGGCAGTTGGGCGATCCAGAACTTGCAGGTAGGAGTAATCATGAAGGCACGGTTCGAGGTCGAAAGCGCCAGTCTCAATCACCTCGTGGAGATTCTGTGGGACGACACCCGGACCGATGCCCTTTGAGGCGATGAGCGGCCCAGGAGATGATTGGTCAAGAATTGCCTCAGGTAGCCCGTCTCGACAGAGTCGTCCGACGGACGGAAAAAATTTCTGACTAGATTAGGGCATCTGAATTCCCGGGGGGGCGAGTGAGAAATCCAGCGCAGCTTGAGCAGATCGAATCGCTCAACATGTCTGAGCAGTCGTTCAGCGAGCTGTATACCCACGCCTATCCCTTGGTATACCGTTACATTGCCAGGCGAATTCGTCACGACGTCGACGACATCGCCATCGAAGTGTTCGCGACGGCGTGGCGACGAAAAGACAAGTTGCCCGAGTCTCGCGACGATCAGATGTTGTGGCTTTACGGCGTGGCCCGACGAAAGGTGGCCAACGCCATCAGGCTGAGCAAGCGCAAGTCGAAGTTCATTGGTGGCCTGCGAAGCACGGAGCCCGATTCCACCGGCACCGACGCCAAGGCAGTTGCTTCGATGCTCGTGCATTCGTCGTTGTCGCGAATGAAGCCGAAGGAACGTGAAGTGTTGCTGCTCGTCGAATGGGACGGTCTCTCGGTGGGTGAAGCAGCGCGAATCCTCGGTGTGTCGGAAGGCGTCACTTCAAAACGGCTTGCCGCAGCCAAGGAGAGTTTCATCAAACTGTGCGAGATGAGCAACCCGACCAAGTAGTCGGGGTCGCGCGACACTCTCGCGAGTTATGACTTGAAGTAGTCGACTTCCGTCGAGCCGCGCGCTGCGAACGGCACGAGGCTGAGCCCGCCGACCGCAGAACCCGTCCAACTCGTGGCGGCGCTTCCGTCGCCATTCACCGAGGTATACGACCACGAACGGGCGGCCAGGTCGATGGTCATTGTCTGTGTAACGAGTGGGTGATTCGGGTCGTATAGCCCCACCTTTGCCAGACCGTCGACAATGTCGAGCGATACCGGCAGCACGCTGTGGGCCTTGTCGCCCTGATACAGACCCAGCACCGAGCCGCCACCACGTTGCAGGTCGTCACGAATTTCGGCCACCATGCGGTCGAGATCCCAGCCGCGACTTTCGCGTGCGCGGTCACGAGCCTCGGGAAGAATCTGCGTCGCCGACCAGTAGTTCAGTTCGTGCACGACATCGTCCTTCGCAATTGAAGACGAATCGGCCGAACCTGAACGGAATCGCTCGAAGGCGAGCAGCACCATGCCCTCGCAGCGTCCCTTGTCGAGCTCGGCGTTGAGTCGCTCAAGAAACGGTGAGACGCGTTCGAATGCCGAGCACGAACCTGCATCGACTGATGCGCACACCGAAGCGTCGCCGAAGAGTCGACGGGCGGTTGACAGACCGGCGTCGTCGGCGGTGGTCGAAGCGCTCCAGTTGGCAAAAGCAAACCCGTGTGACTCCGGTCGGAAGCCGATGGACACGGCGAAGGTTGTCGACGGGGGAGGAGTCGTGCTTGACGACTGGGTGATGATCGGGGCGGTGGTTGGGCTCGAGGTCTCGGTGGTGGTTGAGGCAGTGACCATTGGGATCGTGCGAAGGGGCTGCGAGTTGACTGGCGCGGTGGCAACTCGTGGCATTGACTGACGCAGACGAAGAGCGGCAGCCTTACGAGCCAAGGCTGCTCGCCGGGCCAACGCGGCCCTGCGGGAGAGGGCTGCCTTGCGGGCTCGAGCGGTCTTTCGAGCCTGGGTGTTCTTGCGGGTCGCTGTGGCGCTGGTCGTCTGCTTGGCCGTTTCGGTGACCGACCGTGATCCTCCATATATACGGTTGTCGGTTTGCCCGCGGAAGGGGGACGGCGGTGGGGTTTCGGCGCGAGCAGGGCTGCCCACCACGACCAGGCTTGTGGCCAGCACGAGACCAAACAGCACGATCTTCGCCAGTCGGCGAGAAGTGG